>DIYF01000061.1:170460-181480 GCA_002427745.1 Roseivirga sp. UBA6061
TCGAATCCTGCCACCCCGACAAACGCAAGCCTGACATGAAAGTGTCGGGCTTTTTTGTTTCAGACATGCTGAGTTTACTCGGGCATGCCTGGAACAAAAAAGCAGAGATGCACAAGGTGCATCGGGCTTGAGTTTGTCGATTCCTCCTACTCAGGATCACCGCAGGTAATCCTGTCTCTCCGATAACAAAAAGTCTAACTATCTGATAATTAGACTTTTTGTTGTCGGAATCGTGTGTCGAAATTTCAATTTTCGGAGGATACCCTGTATTACTCACTTGTGTTTCGTTGTAAATCAAGTAGTTAATTGTTGGTGTTGGTATATTCTTCAGGTCTCAGGTACTAAATGTCAGTTTTATACAGCTTTGAATAAATACCTGTTTATTATTGTAATACATGGATTTATTTGAATTTAAACTGAGAGTTGATGACGCTCCTGCGAGTCATATAGACAATACTTATGATTTTTATGACCGAAGCTCAAGAAATTATGCTGATGTAGTAAGGAGCACATTGAATCAATGGTTTTACAACTATCCTCAATTCGAAAAAAAAGAATTAAAGCCCGGTTTAAAACGGACTTCTCAGCTGCCTTTTTTGAGTTATTCCTGCACGAACTCTTCCTTAAAGAAGGGTATACTCTGATTCCTCATCCGGAAGTTTCAGGAACAGCCAAGAGACCAGATTTTTTGATCAAGGGTAATGGTATTGAATTCTATCTGGAAGCGAAAGAAGCAACCGATAAGTCGGACTCAGAAAGATCTGTTGCAAATCTTCATGGACAATTGTATGACCAGCTGAATGAAACGAAATCACCGAACTTCTTCTTACAAATCAAGGATATAGAGTTTAAATCTAACAAAGCACCAAGTGGCAGAAAAATAAGGAGATACTTGGAGAATGAATTAGTCAAGTTTGACCCTGACATAATTGAAGCCAAGCTAAAAACACAAGGATTGAACTCAGTTGATACGATCAACTTCGAGGACGAAAGTGTTAAGCTTGAAATTGCGCTTATCCCAAAATCGCCTAAAAACCGCGGCAAAAAGGGGGTAAGACCCATTGGTATGTATCCCTTTTATTCATTGTGGGGTGGTTCGGATGACTCAATAAAATCAGCTATTGAGAAAAAGGCAACCCGCTATGGTGTGCCAAGTAGACCATACGTGATTTGCATAAATGCAACCAGCGAAAGAGGTTTAGATCAACAAGATGTAATTCAAGCCCTTTTCGGAACTCATCGAATAACAACAGAAGATAAAGCTGTAAGGCTAACTGGAAATAGAGATGGCGCTTTTCTAAATTCTTCTGGCCCAAGGTTTACGAGAGTAAGTGCAGTTTTTGTAACCAGAGTTTGGCCTGTTAATGTGCATACTGCAGATCATTGGTTTGTAAAAATACCGTTCGCAAAGAACAAATTACCGAGTGAGCCATTCACTATTAAATTGGCCGAAATTGTAAATGAGCAGCTTGAAATAAACAATGGCAGATCAATCCAGGAAGTACTTGGTTTGCCTGACGATTGGCTGAATGTTTAGGCTAATTTCATGTGTCGAAATTACGTGTCGATTTGTTCGGTTTTTCGGGTTTATGAATACATGGGTATTTGTAAAGTTTTAAAAATCAATACTTTACAAAATTGCATCGAGTGTCACCGCAGGTAATCCAGTCTGAAAAAAATGGTTGAGCAAAACGAGTCATGCCTGTATTTATCAGGCCCCAACCTCAGCATCACTGCAGGTAGTCTTCTCTTTATCACCGACAGGTCATCACTCCACCTCGCCCATCTTTAAGAGCGTAATTCCGCTTAGAACCCTCTTTGATTTTAATTCTAAGTTGTGGTTACCGGTTTCATGTGAATGATAGAAAAACTGCTAAAACGCTCCGAATTCGCACTTATTATACTTCGTCAGCTAAAAAACGCTTTATCAAAAAAACTTAAAAAAGTTTGCCATGAGGGGGTGGGTGAATAGGCCTTTCAACCGTATAACAGATAACAAAAGGGAAATCCCGGATTGAAGAGTAGAGTAGGATGTGTGCTGAGAGAAGTGGAGGAAGAAAATGGAAGACCTTTTTGGTTGGTTGAGTTGAAGATTGAGGTTACCCGGTAAGCTGCCAAAGGAAGGATGAGGAGAAAGCGCAGACTTAAAGGGTAACCTCTTCTTCGTTTTTAGAGGTCAGTATGATAAGCTGACATCATCATTTCCACACACCCCCTGCTATTGTTTATGACCTCTGAAAAAACATGAGAAATGTCAGGTTCTCACGTAACCAATGTTACCATATTTTGAGCCGGGCCTTCGCAATTTTGGATTGTTGAATCACAAAACCCAAACTGCGATGAAAATAGAACAATTATATACTCAGTGCCTGGCTGAGGCCGCTTATGTGATTATTTCAGATGGTGAAGCCGCTGTTATTGATCCCCTGAGAGAGGTACAGCCTTATATAGATCTGGCCGATAAATACGGAGCAAAAATCAAGTATGTGTTTGAAACCCATTTTCATGCAGACTTTGTGTCAGGCCATCTGGATCTGGCCAGAAAAACAGGAGCGACTATAGTATTTGGCCCTACTGCAAAGCCGGGTTTTGAGGCTTTCGTGGCTGCAGATAATGATATGTTCATTGTAGGAGATGTTCGCATTAAGCTCTTGCACACACCCGGCCACACCATGGAGTCCAGCACTTTCCTGCTTATCGATGAGGAAGGAAATGATCACGCGATCTTCACAGGCGATACTTTGTTTTTAGGAGATGTTGGTCGCCCTGACCTGGCAGTAAAGACTGATCTGAGCAGAGAGGACCTGGCCGGTCACCTGTACGATTCGCTCCGAAACAAGATTATGCCGCTGGCAGATGAGCTGATCGTGTATCCCGGTCATGGACAAGGCTCGGCCTGTGGTAAAAACATGAGTGCCGAGACGATGGACAGTCTGGGTAACCAGAAGAACTTTAATTACGCTTTACAGTATGACCTGAGTCGGGAGGACTTTATCAGGCAGGTGACGGCTGACCTGGCGGCACCCCCTCAGTACTTTCCCAAAAATGCCGTCATGAACCGGGAGGGTTATGAGAGTATCGATGATATCCTCGATCGGGGCGTCATCGGCTTGTATCCTCATGAGTTTGTGATGACAGCAGGGCGTGAGCATGCGCTTATTCTGGATACGCGATCAAAAGAGGCCTTTGCAGAAGCTCATATTCCAGGATCTCTTTTTATAGGGATAGATGACAGCTTTGCTCCCTGGGTGGGCGCTTTGATCAAAGACCTGAAACAACCCATCCTGTTTATTGCTGATGAGGGCAGGGAAGAAGAAGTTGTGACGAGACTGTCCAGGGTGGGCTATGATCATGCTCTGGGCTATCTCAAAGGGGGAATTGACGTGTGGATGGCTGCCAATGAGAACGTAACAAGTGTAGAGCAAATCTCACCTCAGGACTTTGCCGGACTGCCCGATAAAGCCGTGCGGTTGCTTGACGTAAGAAAGGAAAGCGAGTATGACTCCCAGCATCTTGTAGGGGCGCGCAATTTTCCGCTGGATTCTATCTATGATCATCTGGAAGAGCTGGATAAGGAAAAGACGTACTATGTTCATTGTGCGGGAGGTTATCGCTCAATGATTGCCTGCTCAATTCTAAAGGCCAATGGGTACAAGCATGTGATTAATATTCAGTCAGGCTTTAACGGATTAAAAAATACAGATTTAGTGCTTACAGCTTATCAGGAGCCTGTGAGTATGCTATAGCGGTTATGTCCCTGACGGGGCAATGGTTGAAGTTTTGTTGAGGCTGGCCCTGCTCATATGGAGCGGGGCTTCCTTTTTTACCTCGAGATGTAAAATAATGAGTCAGAGATGTTGGATGTCTGGAGAGCCTGAATCCGGGAAAGAGCGGAGAAGTGTATCAATTCTCAAAGAACTTTCCCTGATAATTAATCAACCGATAACTGATACTCCTGTCACGGGTTATCTCATCTTCCCCCGTTTTATCAGGTAGGATTTCAGAACCTCATCAAAGCCCTCATTGATATCCGCTTCAATGAGATCAATTTTTAACTTGGCGCACTTGAGGTAGAGGTCGTGATACTCTGAGTTCATACGCTTGCGAAACTCCTTTTTGATTGCTGCGGGGTTCAGGCGAATTTTCTCTTTGGTCTCTGTATCGATAAACTCATAGGGGCGATCTTCAAAGTCGAAGTCAAACTCGGTTTTATGGTCCGTTACATGAAAGAGCAGCACCTCGTGTTTTTTATGTTTCAGGTGCTGTAGTGCAGCCAGCACTTCATCTCCGCTGTTGGCGGTATCAAACATGTCGCTGAATATGACCACCAAAGATCTGCGATGTATTTTCTCAGCCAGCATATGCAGAATCTGGGCGACATTGGTCCTTTGCTCTACCTTCTCCTTTTCCAGTAAAGACTGCAGCATCAGAAACAGCTTGTGTATATGAGAAGCTGATGATTTTACCGGGGTTTCCAGGTCGAGCTTATCACTGAAAGTATGCAGGCCCACGGCATCCCGCTGCTTGTGTAGCAGGTAGGTAATTGCCGCTCCGGCCATAACGCTGAAACGCATCTTGCCGAAGGTCTTTTCAGGATAGTACATCGAAGAAGACTGATCTATCACGATCTGGCAGCGCAAATTGGTTTCCTCCTCGTAGCGTTTTGTATATAAACGGTCAGTCTTCGCAAAGATTTTCCAATCCACATGCCGGGTGCTTTCACCGGTATTGTAGAGCCTGTGTTCTGCAAACTCGACAGAAAAGCCGTGGTATGGTGACTTGTGGAGTCCTGTGATAAAGCCTTCAACCATCTGTTTAGCAAGTAGTTCTATGTTTCCAAACTTCTTGATGTCGTCTAGTGAAAAGCTCATTCTGTGATTTTTAATTATAAGTTCTGAACGTAAAAAACGGCCTCTGCGCCCTAACTAGCCTACTATTTTTTTTACATTAAGTTTCTCCAATTATTTTTACGGCTCTTGCAATAGTAAGTATTATTCGGTTATATTTAGGCTTCGTTGGATAGAATATCGACTTCAAAAACCGAACAACAATTAATCATCGAGCAGAGGCAGAGCAATGGATAGTGACAAGAATGAGATTTTTTCGCAGAGGGTAAGGGCAGGTAAAAGAACGTACTTTTTTGACGTAAAGGCTACGCGCTCAAATGATTATTACCTCACCATCACCGAGAGTAAACGTAAGTACAAGGATGATGGCTACACTTACGAGAAGCACAAAATCTTTTTGTATAAAGAGGACTTCAACAAGTTCATGGATGCCCTGAGCAATACCGTGGATCATGTGAAAGAAGAACTCATGCCTAACTTCGATTTTGATCAGTTCAGTGAAGAGCCCGTAGAAGCCGAGGCAAACTCTGAAGGAAATACCGAGCTTAGCTGGGATTAAAAAGAACGTATTAATTACATGATATTGAAGGGTTCTTGTGTTTGCAAGAACTCTTTTTTTATTGGGTTACCAGGTGAAAAGAACAGCACTGTATATCGTATTGATCATTGTAGCCATACTGATTTTTGTATGGTACTTCACCAATATCTTTACCTACCTGGTCTTGTCTTTGGTACTGGCCTCTATCCTGCGCCCACTGGTAGAACGCATTCACAGTACACACTTCTTTAATATTAACCCGCCCCGATGGATGGCCATTATGGTGGCTTACAGTGTGCTTCTGGGAGTGTTTTCTCTCTTTGTGGTCTTATTTATCCCCTTGATCAATGAACAAAGCTCGGTCATATCCGGCCTCGATTATGGCAAGATCACCACGCAGGTGAGTGGTCCTATAGAGTCGCTGGAGGAGTTTATAGTAGACATGAACCTAAGGGATAACATCACAGATGAGACTGATCCGGAGTCCGGGTTTCTAGTGGAGATTATCAAAGAAGAGCTTGCTGAGGCAGTCAGCAAGGTAAATGTGCAGAACATTCTGAGCTCGGTGGCTGAGATAACCAGCAGTTTTCTGATCAGTGTGCTGGCGGTAGGCTTTATCACCTTCTTACTTTTATATGAGAAAGGCCTCTTGCGCAACAGTATTATCGCCAACATTCCTAATCGTTATTTTGAGGTGTCGATTGGGGCATTGAATAAGATAGAGAAGCTGCTCTCCAACTATCTGTTGGGACTTACCTTTCAGGTCTTTGCCATCTTCGCGATTGCGGCTACGGGCCTTTCCATACTCGGTGTAAAGTATGCACTCACCATTGCGCTCTTTGCCGCCTTTGCCAATCTTATTCCTTATGCCGGACCTATTCTAGGCTCGGTTTTCGGCATTATTGTGGGGCTTTCTACCGGCAATGACCTGATCACTACCAATGATTACATCTTCCTGGTTGCCAAGATTATCGGTGTGTTCTCCATTGTTCAGCTCACTGATAATATCATCCTGCAGCCCCTCATCTTTTCGAAAAGTGTGAAAGTGCACCCGCTAGAAATTTTTGTTATTATCTTTGCGGGCGCTTCGATAGCCGGTATTCCGGGCATGATAGCTGCCATCCCTGTTTATACTATTATCAGGGTGTCGGTAACTGAGCTCCGGAAGGGCTACAAGCAGTATTACATTTTCAGAGCATAGAGAGCATAAGATGGGACTTCAGTGTGGAATCGTAGGTTTGCCGAATGTTGGTAAATCCACCCTTTTCAACGCATTATCAAGCGCCAAAGCAGAGGCAGCTAATTTTCCTTTTTGTACCATAGAACCCAATGTAGGTGTGGTCACGGTACCCGACCCAAGAATCAATACTTTGGAAGATCTGGTCAACCCTCAGAAAGTGATTCCTACCGTAATTGAGTTTGTTGATATCGCAGGTCTCGTAAAAGGAGCCAGCAAGGGAGAGGGGCTTGGCAACAAGTTCCTGGCAAATATTCGCGAGGTCGATGCCATTCTCCACGTCATCCGGTGCTTCAACGATGATAATATCGTGCATGTAGCCGGTTCGGTTGATCCGGTTTTTGATAAGGAGATTATAGACACAGAGCTTCAGTTGAAAGACCTGGAGTCAGTTGAAAAGAAAATTCTGAGGCTCAGCAAGGTGGCTAAATCAGGTGATGCCGGGGCTAAGAAAGACCTGGCGGTGCTTGAAATTTTTAAAGAGGCACTGGAAGCCGGTAAAAATGCCCGTTCGGTAGATGTTTCAAAAGAAGAGCTGGAAGCTGTAAGAGATATTCATCTGATTACGATCAAACCTGTGATTTATGTGGCCAATGTAGAAGAGGAGGCTATTCATACGGGTAATGAACACGTAACGGCTCTAAAAGAGAAAGTAAAAGACGAAAATGCCGAGGTAATTGTCATTTCTGCCAGCATTGAATCGCAGATAGCTGAGCTTGAAGATGAAGAGGAGCGAACGATGTTCCTGGATGAATACGGGCTGAAAGAATCTGGTCTGAACAAGCTGATCAGGGCATCTTACAGTATTCTGGATCTGATAACTTATTTCACAGCTGGTCCGCAGGAGGTCAGAGCCTGGACTATCAGAAAGGGCTGGAAAGCTCCACAGGCGGCAGGGGTGATCCATACAGATTTTGAAAAAGGTTTTATCAAGGCTGAAGTAATAAAGCTACCGGACTACGAGCAGTTCAAAACAGAAGTAGGCATTAAAGAGGCCGGTAAAATGGCAGTGGAAGGGAAGGAATATGTAGTGCAGGACGGAGATATTATGCACTTTAGATTCAACGTATAATACCATCCTGACTACTCATAGGTATAACCAGTCAGAACCTCTGAGCTACCACAAGCGTTATCATTCTTAAGCCGGATACTATTTTTTGTTTGGTTGAAGACAAAAAATATGCTTTTTTGATGATTGGTTGAACAAACTTTAAAACCTCTCGGTTAACAAGTTACAAAGTGCCTCGGATGAGTCAATTCTTGTTAAGAGAGGGATTTTGGTTAAAAAGTAGAGTAAATAGTGAGAGTAAGGATAATTTTTAAGCTAAAGAACAAAGGGTCTTTTCTGCCTTTTCACCACCAGTTCATTCTGGCCCAGTTTATTAAGGGAGTAATTGTGAAGGGGGGAGATGAGAAGTATGTAAACTACCCTTTCTATAATTTTTCAGGCCTTAAGGGGCAAACCAAAGTGAGTCGAAGCGGACTCCATTACTACTCTAATCTGGTAACTCTGGTACTATCAGCACAGGATAAAGAGTTTGTGGATTATGTGCTAGGCCTCATTTTTGAGTTCGATACCATATCACTGGGTAATCTGGAGATTATTCCGATGTCTACCGAAGTGGAGACACAGCCGGAACTTACAGAAGAAAGTAAATTCATTTGTATCTCACCTACAGTGCCGGTAAAGTCAACCTTTAGCGGGGTTGAAGGCAAGCGCTTTATCATGCCTGAAACGGATGAGTTTTCTGATTTGCTGTACGATTCTACCATGCAGCGTATGGAAGCTTCTGGTATGTACACCCCGGAACAAATAGAAAGCTTCAGCAAGTTTCAGGTAGTGCCGGATATGGAATACCTCAACAAGCTGAGAGCCAAGGAGAAGAAGTTTGCCAGGATCTATTCTGTTTTTGATATGGATGTGAAGTATGAAGCAAGGGGCTATACACTGCCTTTTAAGCTTTATGCAGCCAAAGAGGTTCAGGACTTTGTGTTCAATTGTGGTTTAGGACAATACACCTACAAGGGCTTTGGCATGCTGGATCTGGCCAATGTAAATCCCGTGGGCAGGTCAAAGGCCTACACCTTCAAAAAAGAAGGGGTGAAAATCAGAACGAAACCAAGGCCACGCACCAACGCAACCTCCTGATTGAGGCTTAACGCCTGTTGTTGTAGTTGACACGGCCATAGCCTATCAGTTCATCGCCCCGGCTACCCATAGCTCTGAAATAAACGAAAACTTCGTAGAGATTTTCCGTTTCAAAAAAGTTGCGCTCTATTTCCTGTTCGTCAAGCGGATCGGCACTCCAGTACATATAGTTGTACCAGCCTTGTTTCAGGAGCAGCTGATGCTGATAGCTGCCACTTTCTTCATCGTAGGTCATCCGAGAAGCTTCGTTTTTTCTCCAGCCGTTAAAAGCCCCCAACAGGTAAATACCGGTTCTTGACTTTGGCATTTCCAGCGTGAACTGCGTTTGCACATATTCAGCACTGGTAGCTGTATTGGTACCACCCTCTGAATCGCGAATGTAAAACTGGCCGTTGAGGTCCAGGTTTTGAAAATAGCCTTCTCTCCGGATTTTGTCTGTCATCAGTTTCGCAATGGGCCGGTTGTCTTCAAAGTAGACATTTCCCACATTTCTGCCGGATGCATTGATAGTGCTGAGGTCAAAAAAACGGAATTCATTTCCTCCGGGAAAGTCATTTTCAGCTCCCATATTCTGGTATCTCATCACACTCTGGTTTTCGTCCAGAAAGGTAACTTCCAATGTCTTTTCCTGATCGGCCCGCTGATTTTGCCTTACCACCACTTTGAAATCTCTTCTGGGATCAGGAGTTCTCACACCTCCATAGTTTACTGTGGCTTCCACGCGCTGATGTGTCATCCGGTTGGAAACATCAGAAGACCGCAATACTCTTGCACCCACCAGGGCTTTATTTTCGTAGATCATAAAGCGCCTGGACAGTATCAGGTCCTTCTTGTTTCTGTCTCTGTATACCACCGCCAGGTAATTGCCGGTTTTCTTAAAAGTCGGGAGGGGGAACTTATAGTGCACATAGTTGATCTTTGACTCTGAGGAGAATTCAAAGTCGGTAACTTCAAATTCATTAAAACCCTGAACAAACATACCCGGCCTTAGATCGGAGGGAGTCCAGTCAGCGTTGCAGTGGATAAAGCGTACAAAGTAGTAGTCAGCATCCTCGGCCAGGTCGTCAAACTCAAGTACCAGATTGGCCCTGTCTTGAATGTTCTTTACGGAAGGGGCAAAGCGATCGGTAATGCCATTGCCCTGAGGGAGTAGTTGTATAGACTGAATGGAGGGCTCGTAGGCATGATTATCGTAAATCAGGTCTTTTTTTTGAGCCGACAGCCGGAGCGCTGAAAAAAACAGAAGGTTTGTGATAAAAAGGGCCTTAAACAGTCGATACATCTGGAGCTATTAATGCTACGAAATTAAAATCTTATTTAATATGAAGGGGCAGGAACGGGTTTATTCTGCCATACGAACAGGTGGAACAAAGATTGCTCCAATTCTATGATTTATTTTTGTAGAGATTCCAACCCTATAGCAGGAGTGGGTGTCAAGGTATAATGAAAGGAAGCAAGACTTCTTTTAGTGAATGTTTCAGGACGAGGATTTAATAGCGAAGTGCGTAGAAGGTGACCAGCAGGCGCAGCGGGAATTATATGACCGTTATGCCTCAAAGCTGATGCCTATGGCGATGCGGTATGCAAAATCGCAGGCTGATGCCGAGGATATTCTGCAGGACGCCTTTATTAAGATCTTTAAGAGCCTGGAAACTTTCAGAAAGGAAGCGCAGTTTCTGACCTGGATGAAGCGCATTGTCATCAATACCTCAATCAACCACAACAGGAAAAAGCTTTACCAGGAACCCATGCTCGACATTGAAAAAACGCCTTTGCATGTCGAACAGGAGTTGATCATTTCTCAGTTTCATTTTACAGAATTGCTGGCCATGATCCAGAAACTTCCGGTGGGTTGCCGGACCGTGTTTAACATGTTTGCAATTGAGGGCTATGCTCACAAGGAAATTGCAGAGAAATTAGAAATAAGCGAAGGGACTTCCAAGTCGCAGTATTCACGTGCCAGAGCCTTAATGAAGGCTATGGTCATAGAAGCGAGTGAAGTAGTTCAATCGAAAATGTCAGTATAATGGGTGATTTTGAAAAGGACTTACGAAATGCCTTTGAAGGAGCCGAGTTTACGCCCTCACCGAAAGTGTGGGATGGTGTAAAAGCAGGGCTTGCTCCTAAAAAGAAGGCAGGAGTATTCTACATGTGGCAGACCTACGGGGTAGCCGCTGCGATACTCTTTTTGTTTACTATGGGCTTTTTATTCCGTGACCAGTTGTTCACAAGCGGAACTGAAGGTCCGG
>DIYF01000061.1:181540-201158 GCA_002427745.1 Roseivirga sp. UBA6061
CGGAACTGAAGGTCCGGGCACTGAGCTTGCCAAAAGCTCTCAGAATGACCCGGAAAAGGGAGGCAATAAAAGCACGGCTTCCGATCAAATTACCCAGGCTGACCCTGCCAGCGTTGATAGCCTGAAAGAAAATACACAATCTACCCAATCACTTATTAATAACAGACAGCTACAGGCAAGTGACAGAGTTACTGTGAGCATCAGCGATATTACTGATAATACCGTGAATCCTGCCGGGAATACACAGACACCTGTCAGGGTAATGGCTGCCAGACAGGGTGATCAGCAGTTTGAGACTCAGTTGCTCGATCAGCTTCAGCAGGCGAATGCTGTACCGGTGGATGAGCAGATGAGTATTTACCTGTCGTCACCTCAGGATTTACAGGGGAGTATTGCTGAGCTGAAGCTGCGGTGGGAGCTTGAGAATATGGTAGGCCCAATGGAAATTGATACTACCAACATAATTGATTCACCAGAAACACTGGTGGCAAGCCGTACCAGCCTGAGCGGTAGCTTTGGGGGAGGAAATTTCAATCCCGATTCGAATTTTGCCGGAGGGGGAGTAGACAATGCTTTATCGCAGGAGAATATTGCCAGTGATCCTAATGCGGGAGATTTCAGCGTAAGAAGTGGTAGTGAAGAGAGTGAGAACCAGCTGGGGTCTATCTCAGTAGGAGTAGGAATAGGCTTTGAAATCGGAAGAAAATGGATACTCAGAACCGGTCTGCGCTATAGTCAGTATCGCTATGCCACCACCGCCAATGCTTATGTGGATGATGGTCAGGTGGTGCCTGTATTTAACAACCGACTGGCCTCTCTGGCTTCAGTAAGATATGCCGGAGACTATGAGCTGACCAATACCATTCATAGCATCTCCATACCTGTACAAATGGGCTATAAGCTGCTCGACCGAAACCGCTTTGGTGTTGTGCTGAATGCCGGATTGGGAGCTGATTATTTCACAAGATATACAGTAAAGGGCGAGTTAAACTTCCTGGAAACCACCAAGGTTGATCTGGACGAGTCGGCTTTTCGAAACAGGCTGAATATCAATGTGCTGACCGGAATTGAGCTGAATTACAAGCTCACGGAGAAGTTTGCCCTCTCAGGCGAAGTGTTTTTCAGACAGTACATTCCTTCTCTGGGACAAACGGATGGTATTGATGAATCAACCCCCTCATTCTTTGGCTTTGGACTTGGGATCAATTACTACCTGAGACGCAAAGAGTAATATGAAAATCCTGCTGAGAGGTGCACTCGCCCTATGTCTGCTTTTGACCTTTGCGGCCTGTGACGATGAGACCGTTGAGTTTGGCTCTGTCATAACGTTGAGCGAAGGAGAAACCATCGTTATGGCAGATAAGAGTGTCATCACCCTGAAAGAGATTAACGATTCCAGATGCCCTGCTGACGCTACCTGTGTATGGGAGGGCAGGGCAGATGTGCTCATCAAAGTGATAGCCCCTGATGTTGAGGATGAAATCAGGCTAAACAATGTGGAGAAGGCTTCGGTAGACCTCAATAACTATCAGTTTGACTTTATTGAGCTAACTCCTTTTCCGGGAAGTAATGCCACTTCCACGGAAACTGTGCTTAAGTTCAAAATATCTCTGAATCAGTAATGGTGATCAGGCGCTGAGTTCATCAATGCGCTCCGCCAGCTCTTCCCACTTTTCCTGTGCTTCTGAAAGGTCCTTTTCCAGATTGTCGTAGGCCGTTTGCTTTTCCTGTAGTTTGTTAAAATCAGCAAAGATCGAAGGATCAGCCATTTCAGCCTCCAGTTTTGGTTTCCTGGCTTCCAGTGTTTCTATCTGACCCTCTACGGTATCCAGTTCCTTCTGTAGCTTTTTAAGCTCATTGAGGGCGGCCTGGTCCGGTGTTTTCTTTTTTCCCTCTTTCGGTTTTTTGGCAGCAACAGGGGCTTCGGTCACTTTGGGAGCTGTGATCTTGCGGTTTTCCTGCCAGTCTACATACTCTTCATAAGTACCCGGATATTCTTTGATCTGGTAGTCTTCTATGTACCAGATTTTATTGGCAATCTGACTAACAAAGTGCCTGTCGTGAGATACTACAACAAAAGTACCTTCAAACTGTTGCAAGGCCTGAATAAGGATATTGACGGAGAGAAAATCCAGATGGTTGGTGGGCTCATCCATCATCAGAAAGTTCGATTCAGCCAGCAGGGTTTTGGCCAGGGCTACCCGTGACTTTTCCCCTCCGGAGAGCACCTTGATCTTTTTAAAAACATCATCATTTGAGAAGAGAAAGCATCCCAGTACACTTCTCAGCTCTGTTTCTGTCTTGGCACTGCCCGCCTGTTGAAGTTCCTGCAGAATTTCATTTTCCACATTCAGCGCCTCGAGCTGATGCTGAGCGTAGAAGCCTGTTAATACATTAAACCCTTCTTTGCGGTCACCTTCAATGGGCTCAGTACCCGCGATAATCCGAAGTAGGGTTGATTTTCCCTTACCGTTGGCCCCGATCAGGGCGATTTTATCTCCACGCTCTATCTGAGCCGAGGAGTCTTTGATGATTTCCAGGTCGCCATAGGCCTTGGAGATATTATCGAGCTCCACGATAAACCTGCCCGACTTTTGTTTGAAGCCAAACTTGAAGTTCATCACAACGGAGTCATCCACTACATCCTCTATCATGTCCATACGGTCCAACGACTTGACTCTGGACTGTACCTGGCGGGCTTTGGTGGCCTTCGAGCGAAAGCGCTCAATGAATCGCTCTGTCTGTTTGATCTGCTGTTGCTGATTGATGTAGGCGTTTTTCTGGATTTCTTCTCTAAGCTGTTTTTCTTCCAGGTAGAAAGAGTAGTTACCCGCATAATGATTCAGCTTTTGCTGAGAGACCTCCACAGTAGAGGTAACCACATTGTCGAGGAATTTGCGGTCGTGAGATACCACGATGATGGCACCTTCATAGCCACGCAGGTAATTCTCTATCCATTGGATAGAGGGCAGGTCCAGGTGGTTGGTAGGCTCATCGAGCATCAGCAGTGATGGCTTTTCCAGCAGCAGCTTGGCCAGCATCACCCGCATTCTCCAGCCTCCGGAGAACTCTTTCAGGGGTCTGGAAAGGTCTGTTGTCTTAAAGCCGATACCCTCCAGAATGGCTTCTGCATCAGATTGCATGGAGTATCCGCCCAGCGCTTCAAATTCTTCCTGCGCTTTGGTGAGTTTTTCTACAAGGCTGTCCTCATAGTTTACTTCCATTTGCTTCAGAATTTTGTCAATATTCTGTTGCAGGGTAACCGCGCGCCCGAAAGCCTGCATGGCAACTGTCAGGATGCTGTCATTTGTCTGATAAGAAAGCAGGTCCTGATTCAGGAAGCCAATCGTACAATCTTTGCTTTTACTGATGTCACCAGTTGTAGGTTGATACTCTCCATCGATCAGCCTCAGCAGGGTAGATTTCCCCCGTCCGTTGAGCCCAATCAGCCCTATTTTGTCTTTAGGCTTAATATGAAGCGATGCATTGTCAAAAAGAGCACGGCCTCCGATCAGGTACGATAGGTTATTGATGGAAATCATGCCGCAAAATTAGGTTAGATGCTCAGAAATCAAACTAAAGCCATTGATAAAAGCGTCTGTCGGAGATCGGAGTTTTTTTAATAATTTCGGAACAAACAAAACTACCATGCTCAGAAAACTATTAGTCCCGATGGCAATGTCTGTTGCCCTCATATTGGCTGCTGCAGCGGATACCAAGGCGCAGAGTGCCAAAACTGAAGCTGAATATGCAGACCTGCTATCCAGGATAAAACTTCCGGAAGGCTTTAAAATTTCAATCTATGCCGATAACGTGCGCGATGCCCGGTCTCTGGCCAGTACACCTGATGGTAAGACTGTCTTTGTGGGGAACCGCAGAAGAAAGAATGTATATGCCCTGACGGATACAGATGGTGATATGGTAGCTGACAAGCGAGATACCATCGCTACAGGCCTGACCATGCCAAACGGAGTGGTGTACAGAGATGGAGATCTCTATGTGGCTGAGGTGAACAAAATTCATCGTTTCCCGGATATCATGAGCAATCTGGCTGCCCCTAAGTCTGAGGTGATTTATGATGCTTACCCTACTGATCGTCATCATGGCTGGAAATTCATAGCCTTTGGTCCTGACGGTAAGTTGTATGTGCCGGTAGGAGGCCCCTGTAATGTATGTGATAAGGAAAGTGAAAACGAAGTATATGCCTCCATTACCCGTATGGACCCTGATGGCTCCAACATGGAAGTTTATGCCAGAGGAGTAAGAAACAGTGTAGGCTTTGCCTGGCACCCTGAAACCAAGAAGATGTGGTTTACCGATAATGGCAGAGATATGATGGGTGATGATATCCCGGCTTGCGAATTGAATCTGGCACCTGAAAAAGGCTTGCACTTCGGTTTTCCGTTCTGGCATCAGGGAGACATCGCAGATCCTGATTTCGGAGATAAATTTCCAAGGGATAAGTTCACAGAGCCAAAGTTCAAGTTTGAGCCTCATTCTGCTCCACTGGGATTGCGTTTTTACCAGGGGGATATGTTTCCGGCCAAATACAAAAACAACCTGATTGTAGCACAACATGGTTCGTGGAATCGCAGTCCCCAGGCAGGCCATATAGGCTACCAGTTGAGGTTCATTCAAATAGAAGGTGATGAGGTAGTGGGTGATGAGGTATTTGCCAGTGGCTGGTTAGACAAAGAGGAAAACAAAGGAATGGGTAAGCCGGTTGATGTAATGGAAATGCCCGATGGCTCAATCCTCGTTTCAGATGATATCGCACATTGTATCTATCGTATCAGCTACGAAAAATAATTTTACTTAATAAAAATGGTGAAGGCCTTGCGCTTATGGGTGCGGGCCTTTTTTTATGGCTCCACTGTTGTTTGTACATAAGGTTTCCAAAGCCTATCCGGGAGAGTCTTTAGGGGCTGTAAATGAAGTGTCATTTACTATGAAGCCCGGAGAGATTTTGTCCTTTGTAGGAGAGAGTGGTTCGGGTAAGTCTACCTTATTGCGGATGCTGGCGGGCTTGCTCAGACCTGATAAAGGAGAAATCAGCTTTCAGGGCACCCCTCTCGAGGACCCTGAGGAACAGTTGATTGCTGGTAATCCTGCCATAAAAATGGTGTTCCAGGACTTTGACCTGATGCCTAATATGACTGTCAGCGAAAATCTGAGATATCCCTTGCTTACCTATAACAAGGAGTATGCTAACGACCGGGTATCAGAACTGCTTAACCTGTGTGGTATTCAGGATCTGGCAAAAAAGCTGCCCAGGGAGCTTTCCGGAGGACAACAGCAAAGAGTAGCCCTGGCCAGGGCACTGGCCGATGAGCCGGAGTTACTGCTAATGGACGAACCCTTCAGTCAGCTTGATCCTGTAAACACAGCTCAGCTGCTACGGGAAGTACTTAGAATTCTGAAAGTTGCTCAGGTGGGTCTGGTATTTGTAACGCATGATACGCGAGATGCCCTGATGATATCAGACAGGGTAGGTTTTTTGAAAGAGGGTAACCTGATGCAGGTGGGAAGTCCGGCAGAGCTCTACCGAAAGCCGAAGAGTGAAGACATCGCACGGTTTTTTGGCCCGATTAATATCTTTTCCAGCGAAACTGTGCAGGTACACCTGCCTGAGTTGTCTGACCGGCTCACTGGTAAAAACGCTGTGAGTATCGGAATTCGCGCTGAGGATGTAGAACTGTCTCCGTCCGAAGGCAGGCTTAGGCTAAAGGTGAATACCCACGAAATCTTTTTTCACGGAGATCACTTCAGTGTGGAAGGTAAATTGTCATGGGGTATGCCTTTTGTGTTTCAGACAAATAGCCCTCCAGAAAAAACCGGAGAGGACATTTTGGTCTCCATTTCGCTGGATAGGCTTCTTTACTTTTATTAACCAGCGGTTTCTTCATATAGGGGAATTTCATATATTCGCCTATGAACTTCGGTTCAGACCTCCAAACAAACCATCAGCAAATCGACCAACCTGTCGATTATTTTTCGAACTCTACTTTAATTTCTGATCAGATGAAAAGGATCGTATTATTGACATTATTGTCAGTCTTTCTCATGGGTTTTGCTATGCAGGCCCAGAACCTCAACAAGGTTTATGGTGCTATGGACGAAGGGGACTATGAGGTGGCACTCGGGTTGCTGGAGCCTATTATGAGAAAAAAGCCGAAGAACTATGAGGCTAAAATGCTTGCTGCTATTTGTCACACCGAGCGTTACCGACTGGAAGAGGCCATCACTTTGTTCAAAGAGGCTGCCCCGGTAGGAAAGGATGTTCCTTTTTACTACGTGAAGTTTGCCAAGGCTTATCTCCTGGATGAGCAGGTAGCTGAAGCGGAAAAAACTATCAGAAGTGTAAGGATGCAGGACCTGGAAGAGTTTCTGAGGCCAGAGTATATCCTGGTGAGTAACAACATCCAGAATGCGAAAAAGTACCTGCCAAACCCGGCAGATATCATCATTAAAAACCTGGGGCCTAACATTAACTCTGAAGGCAACGAGTATAGTCAAGTAGTAACCGAAGATCAGCGAGGCATTTACTTTACAGCCAGAAGAGAAGGCGCTAAGGTAGGAGACGATGGAGAGCCTATTGAGCAGGTGCTCAGTGCTGATATGAATGATAAAGACGAGTGGAACAAGGACAAACCACTGGAAGGATTTAACGGTTCGAGAACAAACGAAGCGCCCATTCAGCTCAGTAATGGTGACTCCAAACTGATCACTTTTATCGATGAGGACCTCTTTATTTATACCAAAGATGACAACGGAAGATGGAAAAGAGAGGCTTTTCAGTTTAACTCCAAAAGATGGGACTCTCATGCTTTTATTTACAACAATGAGCAGTCAATGATTTTTGCCTCTGATGTAAACCATACGGTGGAAAATCTGGACCTCTACATCACGCACAAAGGCGATAACGGTAAATGGACGAGACCTCAGCCGATTGCAGAATTAAATACTCCGTTAAATGATGATGCACCTTTCGTAGCAGAAGACGGAACACTTTACTTTTCTTCCAGAGGACATGATTCTATGGGCGGTTACGATATTTTTAAGACCACCTATGATAGCACGGCAGGTAAGTTTAATCCCCCAGTGAATATGGGAGCTCCTATTAACCTGCCTAATGATGACACTTTCTTTACCCTTTATGGTAAGAATGCCTATCTGTCTTCAAGCCGTCCTGATGGTTATGGTCAGGTAGATATTTACAGAATCATCATGTTCTCGGAATCTCAGGTTCAGGGAAGACTTATTGATTGTGAAGGTGATAAACCAATTGGTAATGCTAAAGTTACTGTTGTGGGCCGCGAAGATGAGTTTACGGCTACCTCTGATGCCTCGGGTGTTTATAAAATGGATATGCCTATTGAGCAGGACTTCACCTTACGCATAGAAAAAGACGGACAGGTGATCTACGAAAGGGATCATGAGGTTCGTGTTCTCTTCAGAGATGAGTTTGATATTAACCAGGATTTTTATGTTGGCTGTGAAAGGGGAGAAGATGTGCTCTACATTACCATGATTAACAGCTTTGACCTTGATCCGACTAATTTACCGGTGGCTCCACCGGAAGGACTTGCTCCTGTAGCTGAGCCGGAGCCAGAGCCGGAACCGACTCCTGAACCAGAGCCGGAACCAGAACCAGAGCCAGAGCCTGCCAAGAAAGAAGAAGTAAGTGCCGAAGAGCCTCCTGCTCCTGTGGTAGTACCACCTGTGGCCGACAAAATTGAGCTGCCTAACGTCTACTTTGACTTCGACAGACATACCATCAAATCTGAATTCTTCGAGCGACTGGATGAAGCTGCAGAACTTCTGACCTCCAGAAGGGATTTGAGAATCATGGTGGCCGGTCACACGGATGCTTATGGTACAAATCCATACAATGTTGCCTTAGGCCAGCGCAGATATACTGAGGTATATAACTACCTGCTTAACAAAGGGGTAAATGCTGATCAGATGGAGGTAAAGACTTTTAGTGAGGATACTCCTATCCAGTCTAACAGAACTATCAGAGGCAGGGCTTTCAACAGAAGGGTGATGCTCTACTTTATTGACGAAGACTAATACATTCAACCACAAACCAACCGGAGGCGGAGTTCGTAAGAGCTTCGCCTTCTTTTTTATAAAACGACCTAAGTAAAAATGCCTGCTCCAGGAGAACAGGCATTTCAGTAAACAGCTTTATAGGTAGTAAGGCTGTGCTATTATGAAAAAAGCGTCTTAGTCAAAACATAATTACTTTTGAGTCATATTTGAGAAGAAAACCATAATCTTCAGTTCTTCATCAATGTCAAAAAAGCGATGTTCTACCCTGGCCTTTACGTAGAGAACAGACCCGGCTTTCACATCTGTGGTCTTGCCCCCTGCAACGAATTTTGACTTACCACTGATTACATAGTAGACCTCATCATGTTCATGAGGTTGCTGCTTGTCTTCAGTCCCTGCAGGCAATACGTAAAGTCCTGTTCTCAGTGTTTCTACATTGAGAAACGGCAGATACCTTCTTTTGCTGTCAGAGAGTTCCTTCTCCAGATCTTGCAACTGATAGAAAGCCTCCGAGACATCTTGTGTCTGAATAGAAGGCTTCAACCAATCTGCCAGAGTTTTTAATGGCTTGAAAAGCGCCAGAGCTCCGGCTGTGAAAATAAGTTGCCTTCTTTTCATTGTTCTGTTAACGCGTTTTGTGAAAAAGAATACGGTCCCGAAGTAAAAAATTACTTCGCCCTGGTGTATTTGATCCTCCAGTTGAGCTTCCAGGTCTTTCCTCCGTCTGTAGTGGACTCCCAGTCCCAGTTGAAGGCGTCTTTCGTGATATCATAAAATACCATGCGGGAGACGATTTCCTGACCGTTTCGTTGCTGAGGCGCTGTTTTGAAAATCTTGCGATCTCCGTCAATCTCGCCTGTGAAGTTGATATTGCCTCCCTGGTTGTCCATCCAGGTCTGGTACCAGGTTTTTGTGTTGGGGTTGTATACTGAGATACTCGTGCCCAGGTAGCCTTTCTGTGCTCCTTCCAGGGCTTCAAAGTTTTCCTGAATGACTTTACCACCAAGTGTTTTGGTGATCACGTTGCGTCCCTTTTCTGTGTTGCCGTTGGCTCCCTGCCAGCTAAGGTCCCAGGTACCCACCCAGAAATCAAAACTGTCTTCCGGGTTGGACTGGGCACTTGTGGAGAAACTTAAAACAACTAAGAGACCTCCTACTATGAGATTCTTCATTTTCTTCTTTTTCCGATAATTACGTCAGTAGGCCTGTGCAGGAGGTAATACCGATAAGATTTTCCCTTAAATCTCACTATTCGTACATCCTCCAGATCATTTTTCCTCCATTCTGGGTCGGGTAAGAGAGCTGAATGACGTAAGGAGCTTTCTTGGTCACCCAGAAAGTAAGCCCCACGTTTGTACTGATTTTCCAGGTGTTGTGATTCCTGCTGATATCATCTTTCACCGTTTCCTGGCCTGTAACGGTGGCCACTATGGTTCCCTTTCCTTCCTTGCTTTGTTGGCTGAATACAGGTATCCGATAAATCTCTCCCTTTTTGAATGGGAGACCTGAGAGTAAGACCCCGTACATAGACCAGTCATACACAGAACCGGTTGCGGAAAAGTCGACCTTTACGGACTCCTCAGTCGCTGTCTTGGTCTGGTGAACCACTTTGTCAGCCCCGAATTCGGTATAGCTGTAGTCGCCTGATGTCTTGAACTGGCTGGCCCGATAGGGAAGCAGGGATTCATGTTCAAACAGATTGGTCCAGAGCTCACGTAAAGACATGTCCGGGTTGTAGAGTTCCTGTATCCTGCTGACGTAAGTTTTACCCTCAAGTTCAATCAGTTGCGCATAATCGGTCCAGATGGTAACCAGAGTCTCTTTACCGGTGCCATCCACGGAATACATCTTCCATTTATTGCTGTAAGGTTCCAGGTGTTTCCCGCTGATGTTTTGAGACATATCAGCACCGGAGCTCTGACCATAGCCGTGTTGATAGATGATGACCGTGATCATCAGGTATATAATGGGTTTTATCTTTTTCATAAGTCTGTGGCTTAGGGTTGATGATTGTAGTGGCTATTTGAGGCTTTCCCCTTCTACAGCCTCCAGTATTTGATTCGATTTAATGTTGCTGTACTCATCTACCTGACCGGAAGGCCAGGTGATCTGAATACTGCTGATGGTTTGTGAATCGGCCAGCCCGAAGTGGGCCCTGATATCGTTATCTCCCAGGAAGGTGTTGTGACTGCCGATTACCCGTGTTTGGGTCATGGTCTTGCCATTCAGAGTGGCAGTGAGTCTTACGATAGTGCCAATGGCTGACTTGTTGGACTTAACACCAGTGCATTTGATAGTGACCCAGTTGTTGCCATTATTCAGATCATTGCGGTAAAGAAAGTTCAGATCACCGCCTTTCGGGCCGCCATTCACATAAGAGACCTTATTGGAAATATAGATATCAATGTCGCCATCATTGTCATAATCCCCGTTGGTCATACCCCAGGTGTTTTTCGCACCCGGTGCTTCAATAGGGCTATTGGCGACATATTCAAAAGTGCCATCACCTTTGTTACGATAGTGCTTGTTGGTACTCTGGCTGTTGCCGACAATAACATCGAGATAGCCGTCATTGTCGAAGTCCGCCCACATGTTGGCCAGCGATACGGACAGTTCTTCCACCAGAGGGCCTTCTGTGATCCTGACAAAGGTGCCTTCATCATTACGATAAAAATTGTTTAGCATACCGCCAGGTGTGCCTTGAGGGTTGGGTGTTCCTGAATAGTTGGTCATGAATACATCCAGGTCCCCGTCATTGTCATAGTCGATCCAGTTCCAGGTCTGGCCATCCATAGAATCTTTGGAAAAGCTCGTTTTGTTTATGCGCGTGAAAGTGGCTTTTCCTGTCTCTTTTAATTGATTCTGATAGAGAAAGTCGGGAGCCACGGTGCCATTGGCCGGACCACTGCCTATAAAGAGATCCATATCTCCGTCCAGGTCGTAGTCACTCCAGGTGCCATTGGTATAGGGAGCCGTAGGACCCGTAATGGGAGTGCTTACAATCTCAGCAAAGGTGAGATCACCGTTATTTTTGAAAAGCGAGTTGCTATTGATGGGTTTGCCCACAAAGCGGGCTGGGTGGATGGTAACCAGATCGAGCCAGCCGTCATTGTCATAATCTGCCCAGGCAGCATCAAAGGCAAGTACCGAGTTATTACCCACATTATAACTTTCTATTCTTCTGAATTTGAAATTGCCCAGGTTCTTGTAGAGCAATGACCCCATCTTCGAAAAGGCATTGGCTATAAACAGGTCTGTCAACCCGTCATTATCAAAATCTGCCCAGGTATGACCAAAGGTAATGGCCTGTAATCCGGTAACTTCTCCGGCATCAACTTTCACAAACTTATCCGATCCATCATTGCGGTAGATGGTATTGAAGCCGAATGGTGTATGAGCATTTGACAAGAAGATATCCTGATCCCCGTCATTGTCAATGTCTATGAAACTGACCCCATTCGTATTATTGTTTTCGCTGAATGCCTCACTATTTACTTTGACCCACTGCTGGGCATTGAGTGAGTAAACACAGCCGACAAGAAAAATTGAAAGAAGAAACCGCATAGCTTTTTCTTTTCAATTACTCCTGTTACAAGCCAGTAGGTGGTAAAACCGATAAGATTTGCCTTAAAACCAGAAGAAATAACAGAGGTCAGATCAAAAGTATTGAGCGAAGCTGCTATGCCGTGGTCAGTCCTGTGGCTGAGGAGTTTCCTGCTCTTCTTTTTTGGTCAGCACTTTACGATAGTCAGATGGAGTTTCGCCAACATACTTCTTGAAAGCATTCAGAAAGGAGGTTTTGTTGTTAAAACCGGAGTCAATAGCAATGGCCATGAGCTTTGCCTCTTTGTAATCTTCTGATTGCATCAAACGGATGGCTTCATTCACGCGCAATTCGTTGAGGTAGTCAGTAAACTTCTTGTCTTTGGCTACGTTCACAGCCTGGGACAGGGCATGCACGGTAACATCCAGCCGGGTAGCTACTTCCTGAAGCTTCAGGTCTCCTTTGGTATACAGTTTTTCTGTTTCCATCACCTTATCCAGCTTTGATACAATGTACTCGATGGAATTATCTGTAAGGGATGATTTCTGGTACTTGGGTTCAGGTGTGGCGTTCTCAATTACCGGAGTCTTAAAGCCGTGATATCCGATGTAGTAGATAAACACTGCCATACCGAGGGATACCATATAGTCCGATTGTGAATCGAGCAGGCCGGTCCAGTTCAGAATGTGATAGGCGGTAAAACATGCTACATAGCCCATGAAAGAATAGGCAACATTCCTGGCCCAGGGATTACTGACTTCTTTGAAGGTAAGTCTCAGGTTCAGAATGGCGTAGATAATCAGGTGGGCTGTCTGAGCAACGGCAAAGGAATAAATGGGTATTCTGAGTGTAGGAAAGATTTTGGCGCCAAAAACCACGAAAAAACTAATGAGGCCGAAAGGTAGAAAATGAAGCCAGGCACGCCTTGACCATTGTCTGTTGAGTGTGACATAAAGATAAAGCCAGCAAAGAGGGCCAAAGAGATAGGTGAACTGGAGAATGATTCTCCAAAAGCGTGGTAAATCCGGATTGATGCCCGTCCAGAAAGTGGTGTAATAGGCAATGGTTACTGTAAACGTGAAGATCAAAGCGGCCAGGAGCGACTGGCTGACCTTGTTCTTACCTGCCATTTTAATAAGCAGCATTACTGAAAGAAAAGCTCCCTGGGCAGAGGCAGCTATGAAGAACATAGTCCAAATGGTGAGCTTGGCTTCCATGTATAATTTAATAATGACCTTTTACTAAGTTACAAAAGTATGTTTGGCTTGTACCTGAAATATGTAACTGCTTTTCTAATCAGCACCAGCTGAGATCTGGATTACTGATGATAACAACGAAAAGAAGTATTTAAGAAACAATCGGTTTTGGCAAACACCTTAGTCACTTTTTCAAAGGTTTGCCCAATCTCACAAAGCCCGGATAAGCCACTTTTTGCTGCCCCTTCCAATGTGGTTTTATCTCAGCAATGAATGCGCCTATGGGATTGTAGCCTTCCTTGGCAATGAAGTGTTTTACACCTGACCAGGTGTTGAGGTAACCTTCGAATTGCTCTATGGTAAACTCAGTACGAATCTGAAAAGAAAAGTCAGTGCTGATCTCTTCGAAAGGAAAGGGTACCGTTTGATATTCCTGATCCACCCATTTCCGCTCTTCATCCCAATAAGGACCCGTTACATCCTGATAGAACTTATCCAGAGCAGAGGTCAGGGTTTCATTCAGTCTGAGCAAACCATAGGTCCAGATGGCAATGACTCCATCAGGTTTGAGGAGGCGACTGGCTTCTTTGCCGAAAGCCATAAAGTCAAACCAGTGATAGGCCTGACCCACCGTGATAAGGTCAAAGGCGTTGTCCGGGAAGTTTGTTTTTTCAGCCCGCTGCCTGCTATACCGTATGTTGGAGGCCCTGGAGGCTTCATCCAGCTGATTTTGGCTTATGTCTGTGGCATGGACTTCAGCAAACTGTTTGCTCAGAACACTGGCAACTTGCCCGTTGCCGGTTGCACAATCCAGCGCGCTCGAAAAAGCGGAACAGTGCGAGAGTATAAAATCGTAGAGTACTTCAGGGTAAACCGGTCGGTACCGTTGGTAGTTTGCTGATTGGTCTGAGAAGTTATCCTTTGTTGTTTTCAAGAGCTTTTGGTACGTCTGAGTGGCAGGGTAGAGCAGCGCAACAGGCCGCTCAACTTGGAGGTTTCGGTGTAGTCTACCTCGAAAACGGTAAAGCCTCTGGCTTCGAGTGCAGTTTTCAAAGCGGCAAACGAACGTTCTATTACTACTTTATCGGGCCCGATAGAGAATACGTTGGGAAACATGCGAGTCTTCTCCTCCAGTGACACTTCTATCAGTTTGTCAGCAGGGAAGAGCTCATAAAGAATCTCCGGCCTTTCCTTAAAGCCATCATGGTAAATAATAGCGTGTGTGTTGCCTACGGGCTGAAAGGTACAGTCGAGATGGAGTACATGTTTATCCGGGTCATCACTGGTGACCAGAGGCAGGCCATGCACCTGTTTGTGTGGGAAAGCCCTTTTAATGAATTCATAACCTGCCCGGTTGGTACGCAGGCTGATCCCCACAAAAATGTGATCTCCGTGTAATATTACATCTCCGCCTTCGACCCTGGCAGCCGCTGGCGCCCTCAGAATCTGTTCCGGAGCTATTTGGTCGAGCAGGTACTTAACAGCGGGTAGTTCAATCTGTCGGACAGACTCAAGCATATTCGCCACCACAAATTTGTCTTCAATCACAAAACCAATGTCGCGGGTAAATATCTGGTCTACTCCTTCAAGCACTTCGGGGCGATATACTGTGATGCCCTGATCTGTGAGCACCTTTTCGAAAGTGCCTATTTCTCTGATCAGATCGGCTTCAGCAGGGTAGGAGCCATTCTCCTTATGAAACTTGCTTACAGGGTTGATGTCAAGCGGTTCTCCCATATCCAGGGCTGTGCCCAATACTACCGCTTCAAGAGAAGAAGTTTCATCGTTGACGTATAAGCAAAGTTTGTCAGGACTTTTCCTGGAAGGGTCTTTAGAATCAGAACTCATATAGCTGGGCTGTTAGAACCAATATGCTAAGAAAAAAGGAGAAGGACTATTTAAACCCTGAATTGGTCAAAAACAATGCACTCGATTGTTAAGAGCAGTTTCTGGTCAGGTAGTAAAAGACTTTCTTTTGAGAGTACGGTAGACCAGTATACCACTGCACAGAGAGAATAAGGCTCCCAGACTAAAGGCAGAACCGGGGAAGTAAATACCTTCTGTCGTAGTGAAGTAAGAAAAGATACCCGTCATCACGAGTGGTCCCACAATATTACCCAGGCTTTGAAGGCTCGTCAGTGTGCCCATCAGTTCGCCCTGCTCATTGCCCGGTACATTACCTGACATAATTCCTTGTAATGTCGGTCCGGCTAGTCCTCCTAAAACATAAACGGCCAGGAAAGAATAGATCATCCATTCGTGCACTGAGAAGGCAAAGAGCAGGAGGCCACAGAAGTTGAAGATAAGTCCGGCATAGACTGTCTTTTTCTGTCCTAACTTTTTTACCGCTGCTCTGATAAGAACCGCCTGCACGATGGCCACACAAACTCCTACCAATGCGAGGGACCAGCCGATATCCGAAGCTTCCCAGTCAAACACTTCCTTACCATAGAAAGACCAGTTGCTCTGTACGGCATGGCCGGCCACATAGACAATGAAAAAGGCCAGGAAGAGGTTGGTGAGCTTCGGGTATCTCTTCATGTTTTTGAGAGTACCGGTAGGGTTGGCCCGTTTCCATTCAAACTTACGCCTGCGATCTGCCGGCAAAGACTCAGGCAATACGAAAAAGCCGTAAAGCCAGTTGAGGAAGGAAAGCCCTGCAGCCACAAAGAAGGGGAGTCTTACGTCAATGTCTCCCAGTACCCCTCCAATCACCGGACCGATGATAAAGCCGACCCCGAAGGCAGCGCCTATCATTCCGAAATTCTGAGCCCTTTTTTCAGGTGTACTGATATCCGCGATATAAGCGGTAGCTGTGGTATAGGAAGCTCCTCCCATCCCCGCGATTATTCTTCCCAGAAACAACCAGGCTATGGTGGGAGCGAAGGCGGTGAGCAGGTAATCTGTGGTAAGTCCCAGCAGCGATATCAGAATCACAACCCTGCGGCCGTACTGGTCACTCAGACCTCCCAGAATAGGGGCAAAAAGAAACTGTACTGCCGCGTAGGAGAAGATCAACAACCCTCCGGTAAAGGAAGCTTTGCCGGCATCTTCAATACCCAGTTCAGCCAACAGATCCGGGATGATCGGGATAATGATCCCGACACCAATGATATCAATCAGTACAGTAACCAGTATAAAACCAAGGGCGGGTGTTCTCTTCGACATGGCAAGGGAAAAAATCGGCACAAAGATAGGTAATACTTTCCCAATTAGAGACAGGACCGAAGAAATAGATCTAACGGTATTCGATCATTTATTTGCGTGGTGCACTTAGCTCTAATTGTTATTATTGGAAGAGGTAATGATTTTTTGTTCTTCGTTAGAGAAAATTCTGAAGGAAACTCCCACCTTTCTTAATCTGGGGTTAGCATTTTGGTTCTTTGCATCTCTGTCACCTCTTGCGTCAGTCTCAACTTTGACATCATAGCCCTCTAGCCTATTTGAAAGATGATTTCCCATTTTTTTTGCTCTGAGAAGGGAGAGACAGTAGTTGCCATCATTTATACCACTACATTCCTCCAAGTCTAGTATTTCTGCCAAGAGGGTTTCACCCACGGGTATACCATCGGCAGAGCCTGTCACCCGAATGGTAATACTTAAGTCTTGGGGACTCATACCTGAGTATTGCGTTCTTATAAAGTCACTGACCTTATTTAGTAAGTCTTTACGTTTTGCCCTTTCAGCATCTGTAAGACTGTTCACCTCGTATTCTCCTTCTCCGAAGAAAATATTAAACTCGGCATCGAGTGGTGATTCCATTAGCTCTAGTGTTGTGTCCAGAACGTTTTCGTAAGGTTGCAAAGTGATCTCAAGGTTGTTTCGCAACCGAAGGAGGTCCGTGTTGAATGATTTTATGTTAATAATCTTGCCAGATCTTATCTCCTCCTCAAGGTTTAATTTTCTTATTCTAAGTTTCTTAAGGTCGACTTTAAGGGCCTTCAGTAAATCCTCAAAAGATTTGAAAACGGCTTCCATATCCCTTAGAGCCGTCTCAGGGTTCTTCCTGATATATCTTTTTACTGAGTTTCTTACGGCATTAAGGTCGTCTAACTTGTTTTCAGTTTCTTTTTCGAGTTCATTAATATCGTTTTCCGCATTGTTTAGGTCCTCTATTTGCAGTTTTGCCAGGTCTTCCTCGCTGTAAGGCTTTCTCTTTAGGTTAAAACTGATTGAGATTTTATCTTTTTTCTTAAGTTTTACATCTACTGACTCATATAGCTTCTCGAATTTATAGTCAGGAGACTCATAACTTACTTGCAAAGAAAGCGACTTGGTATTACTACGGGTCTTTATAGTTGCTGTGCCATTTTGATCTGTATCCAGCTCAAAAGTTTCTGTTTTCAGTGTAACCCCCTCAGTAGGTTGCCCATTGATTCTTACAGTTATCTTGTATTCCTTATTGGTGATTGTTCTAACACCTGGATTGTGGGTACATGATCCAAGAAGCTGAATAAAAACGAGATAAAATGCTATCCTGATTTTTGAGTTCATCTATTGGTTTTTTCAAGTTTCTGAATCGCCTCATTGCACAAGCTCAATTGATCGTTGAGTCGGTCAAATACTATTTTTTCAGGATTTTTGACCTCATGTTGATAATAGTTGATTAGGAACTCGGTGGCAGACTTTAACTCACGATAGTCTATGAGTTGATAGAGTATATCTCTGGTATGGATGGGGTCTAATATGCGTTGCTTATAGAATTTTTCTTTGGCAGACAAATACATTAACCAGAGAGCTTTGTCTTGTTTTAACTCTGTAATTGTTTCTCCATAGCTGGCAGGAAATGGTTGGTCAACCAGTAAGTGGAGGTGTTCGACCTGAAGGAACAGGTCACTCCATGCTTCGAAGGTCTCGATGGGATGAGCTCCACGAAATTCGGTAAGTTCTTTTTCTTTACTATCCATCTCCAGAGCTCTGCAGGTCTTCTTTTCAATGAGCTCATTCTGTATAGCTTGTGATAGTTTGGAAGCTGATTCAAGTATTTCTGCTTTAATATCGATAAGAACATATTCACGGATGTGAAAACTGTAAAAATCAATAAGTGTAAAAGAAAGTGTATAGACTTCGTTGGCCGGGTTTCTGAGCAAATCTCCCGTAAGTACATAGTCTGTGGTTACGAGTTTTTTGTACTTCTCAAGTTTGGCCTTGTCGTTAGGGGCAATGGATTTACTTTGAAGTGCCAGAATAATCTCCCGGATTTCCAACTCCAACTGATTTCTTTGTACATCACTCTTATCCTTATCCATCCAGTCGTGATTACGCCTCAAAACGAAGTCATCCTTGCACAGGCTGTTAAACACGTCTATCATCGACCTGGACAAATTTCCTTTGATAAGTTCGCTACTGATATTCTCAGAGACTTTGATTCCATACAAAACCAGTACCTTTTCCCCCTGGAATCCAGTTAAGGGTGTGGTTATCAAAGGAGTAACGAATAGGATGAATAACAGCTTTAGGTTCAATTTCATTTTGAAGCCAGTTTAAATCTTTCTTTAATGACCAGACGTTCCTTCGCGTCAAATAATGTCGTCCAGGAGTTGGAGTCATCCTTTAGAGATATTTCATGCGTCCCTTCCGGTACTAGGACTTTACACGAGATCAAGCCACCAGTTACTTGTATACTGTCGTCAAGTGTTATGTCAGGATTTTTAGCATCATCCGGGTATTGAAGGGTCACCTCATACAGGATTTTGCCCTTGGGAGTGGGGGGACTCAGAGGAGGAGTTTCTTCTGTTGTATCTCTTGGACTTTGATGGATAAAGGGCTCTTTATCGGCTATCGTTGACGTCTGATTAGAGTATTCCAGAATGAAGTTAAATGTAAGAACGAGTGCTGCTACGAATACTATAATCAGAAGCGACCGGTTCATGAGTTTATAAACCTGGTCGGGATGAAGCTTGGTCTTCTTTTTTAGAGTCTCCTTGATAAGATGTTTAAATGCTCTAAAGCAAACCCATAGGGCGACTCCGGGTACTCCGGTATAGATTGCTATTTCAACGATAGTGGGCATTCGGCACCTCTAAAATAGGTAAAAAATGCTTTTTTAAAATAATTTCATTAAAGAATTTGATTAATCTAATTGGTTTTAAACTCAGGAGAGTTTTTAAATGGATGAGACTGTTTGGTCTTGTTAGAGTCGGGTTCCAGAGTTTGAAAGGTGGGGGGTAAGAAATATAGGGCGAAAGAAGGCTTAGGCTGCCTTATCAGGACTTAAATTTTACAATCAGCCACAAGCCCGCGAGTATGGGGCCATAGGTAACTATGTAGACATTGCCGGTATCAATAAAACCGAAATATGTGCCCAACGTACTGATCAGACCACCGACCAAAAGAAACAGGCCTACATAGAAAAATTCTCTACCCTGTCGCTTATTGGCGCTCTGAAAATCACCTGAAATTAATTTGTCATCTATATACCGGATGACCTGATCTATATGCTCTTTTTCGTAGCCCAGCGTTTTCAGGTCGGCTCTGACCTGCCGGAAATCTTTGCGACCAGAGGCAATCTCTTCGGTGTAGTGATCAATTACCTTGCCTCTGTCCATGATTAAATAATGTTTACCTCCGGGGTCAGTTCAATGCCAAACTTGCTGGCGACAGAGGCCCTGATTTCAAAAGCCAGGTTTTTGATATCGGCTCCTTTGCCGTCTCCATAATTGACCAGAACCAAAGGCTGCTTTTTGTGCACACCGATTTCGCCAAAGGTTTTGCCCTTCCAGCCGGCCTGCTCTATAAGCCAGGCGGCCGGCACTTTGACCATATCTCCGGGCTGAGGATAGCCGGGTACATTACCAAATTCTGCCTTTAGTCCCTCGTAGTC
>DIYF01000181.1 GCA_002427745.1 Roseivirga sp. UBA6061
CGCAGTTATCAGAAGTACAGTTAGAGGCAAAGAACTCAACGGCACTACCGGCACCTGGCACAGGCTCAGGCACGCTGACACCGCCACCACCGCCATTGCAGTTAAACTGGATCACATCTTCAGGAGCGATGGTCACAGTTCCCACAGAGTTAAGACCTACATTGATGTTTTTAGTCACTACGGTAGGAGGAGTAATGTCCTGAACCGTGACAATGATTTCCTGTGTACAGGTATTTCCATATTGATCTGTAGCGGTTACAGAAACAGTGTTCTCACCGAGGTCATCGCAGTCAAATTCGGTTTCTTCTGCTTCAAAAGTCACTTCCCTGTCAGAGCAATCCAGATCAAGGTTGAAATCTCCCTGATGGTAGTTCACACCATCCCAGGAGTAGGAGAACCAGCCTGAAAGACCAAAATTCGCATTTTTGCTGTTGGCGGCCTGACCTATCTGGAAACCGTACAGATAACTTGCTGGTGCGTGTTTTAAAACCAGCGTCTTACCCGCGTTGTCAGCAAGTCCAATGAGCTTACTGTCCTGGCTGAGATCCATTATATAGTAGCTCCAGTCCTGATAGCTTGTTCCTGCAAAATTTCTCTCATCTTTATAGGATCTGCCCAGCGCGCTCCAGTCAGTCCAGTTCTTTTTGTCGGATAGGTAAAGCTCTACCTGCCATTTATCCGTAGGGTTATTGGTGTTGTACAGGGTGCCGGTAATCGTGGCTGTGCCATCGGCATTCTCTTCGAGGATAGCCCCTGATTCAAACAGGAAGTCAGTAGAGCTTCCGGCAAAAGTGTTGTTGCTCAACCAGACGGCATGATCATCACCTTCTGCACGGGAAGGGATGCAGATGGTGGAAGTGAAGCAATCTTCAAGGTTCTCAAGAGTGAGAGTTGCTTCGCCATTTTCGTCTAAAGAGATCGTTTGATTGTTGTCTTGGCCAAATAACAGCACAGTAGAGAGGAGCAGGAATGCCCCGATAGCCATTATTCTCCTGGTCGGAAAGACCATACCTCTGTCAAAGAGAGATGCAGATTCCATTATACACACGCGTTTTGGTAGAAAGTTGCAGCTAGATCGGTGCTACCTGAAATTGTCTTGATTTATACGCAGACACGCCCTCCCCAGAAGGGCTATTTCGGTAACAGTAAAAGCGAAAGGTTCACAAATATACAAAAATATGTGATACACATACTTTTTTGAGTCAATTATATACATTAAAACTCTGTATATCAGATTGGTGTATAGATTTTTACATTACACACACTTACTATCTACCAATCTCACATCTGGTCAGGAAAGTTCTTTCCCAGTTGTTTGCTCGCCTTCGCTCCTAGCTGTTTTAACTTTTCTGTTTTCCTAATTAAATTATCCTTACCCGTCAGAAGCTTCTTTTCGGCATCTGAGTAGGCTTTTTGCGTCATGTCCAGGTGCTTGCCTATATTTTTCAAGTCATCTGTAAATGCCACAAATTTATCGTAAAGTGCCCCGCTTTGCCGGGCAATCTCTATTGCATTTTTGTTTTGATACTCTTGCTTCCAAATGGAAGCGATCGTTCTTAAAGTTGCGATTAATGTCGCAGGGCTTACCACCACAATGTTCCTGGCATAAGCATCATTGAACAATTCAGGGTCCTGCTGTACTGCCAGTGTAAAAGCCGGCTCTATGGGGATGAAGAGCAGGACAAAGTCCAGACCGTCAATTCCATACAGGTTCTGATAGCTCTTTTCTCCCAGGTTTTTGACATGATTTCTTACAGAAGTAATGTGCAGCCTGGTTTGGGCCAGTTGGTCTTCTTCCGATTCCGCATTCACAAACCTTTCATAAGCTGTGAGCGATACCTTCGAGTCAATGATGATGTTTTTGCCTTCAGGAAGCCTAACTATCACATCAGGTTGAAACCGTTTTCCTTCGGGAGATACCTCCGATACCTGGGTTTCGTACTCTCTTCCTTTTTCCAGGCCCGATTTTTCAAGGATTCTTTCAAGTATCACCTCTCCCCAGTTCCCCTGTGCCTTAGAATCACCTTTCAGTGCTCTGGTGAGATTTTTGGCCTCCTGAGTGATTTGTCTGTTGAGTTCTCCCAACTGCTTAATTTGCTGAGACAGGGAGGCACTTCGAACTACATCTTCCTTGTTGGTGTCCTCAACCCTCTTTTGAAACTCCTGAATCTTTTCTTTGAGAGGATCCAGCAGCTGTGAAAGGTTTTCTTTGTTCTGGGTGGTGAATTTCCGGCTTTTCTCTTCGAGGATTTCGTTGGCCAGATTTTTAAACTCAACAGCAAAGCGCTTGTTGAGTTTTTCTATTTCTTTTTCCTGATTGGCAAATCGGGTTTTGAGATTCTCATGCTCTGTTTGTGACCGGGTCAGCTGATTGCTCAAATCAAGTACGCGCTGTCTTTCCTGAGACAGTTCGGGTTTCAGTACCTGTACTTCTTTTTCAAGCATTTCTTTTCTTTCCATTGTCAGCGTGAGCTGAGTTTTCTCATGGTCAGCGTTTTGTTGATGGGTCCTGAGCTTTTTTCCGTAGTGTGCCTGTGTTATTAACCAGGTTACCAGTGCTCCTGTCATCAAACCTCCCGCCAGCCAAAAAATCTCCATAACATTTGTCTTTTAAGACAAATATATTCCATTGAAAAGAGAAAGGGTATAAGCTTAGGGGCTAAGAGTTATCAGGCAGTCACACCTATGTTTTCATAGTCGAGCTCTTCTAACTCTATTTGAAAGCCCAGGCTTGTGAGATGTAGCTTGAGATGATCTTCGAGTTCCTGATCCAGTTCCATAAAACTGTCCAGAAGACACCATGGCTCAATGCTGATCTCCACATATTTCTCTTTCAGTCTGGTTACGTGCAACTTAGGTGCCGGACTTTTCAGGATTTTGGTGTTCAGATTTAAAAAGGAAAGAATGCTTTCCTTAACTCTTGACATGTCCTCGTTGTAACAGACGCTCATTGTGAGATCGAGCCGGATGATGTTTTTAGTAGAAAGATTGTGAAGACTGCTGCTATAGAACTTACTGTTGTCGATGATGGTAAGGCTGCCATCAAGATGTGTGATGGTGGTTTGAAGCAGACCTCTTTCAGCTACAGAGCCCAATTGGCCGTCTATTTCAATAAAATCACCTTTTTTGAAAGGCTTCAAAACCTTAAGTAACATTCCGCTGAAAGAATTGACCAACGGATTGAACGCTTTCTGTTTTATGGCCGTAGCAACCTGATTCATAGCAGTCTTTCGTTTGGTACGGTATGCATAATTGCAATCCCTATACCAGTACGCCTGTTTTTCAGATTACCCTACTTTTTTGTCTCAGGAACTCAGTTTTATGCGTTTTATGACCGGTGTTAAGTCCCATAATGGGAATCCTGAAGGCTTTTTGGGAGCAGGCTCAGTCGTGTTCATTCATATCAGTGCACTGCCAGTTTATCAAGGATAATGACCCCTTTGGGGCTTTGATCAAAGACGAATTTAATACGCGTAATAGCTTGTCTGTCAAAGTCGGGATTGGCAGCTGCTGTTTTCGCAAGGTCTATAAAGAAAGTATTATAAACTGCTTCAGAAGTCCCGGTCGATTGCAGTTCGGTGTTTTTCAAAACGTCCACAGTGATCTGTCGCTGCAGATAGCTGTAATCACTAAGGCGGGCACTTACCTGACGGCCCAAAGAGTCTTCGAGTACGATCGTGAAATCCAGTGGTTCGGGCGCCTTTTTCTCGTCATCCTCCTGCTCTTCTTCTTTTTCAGCATCTTCATCGGTCTCCTCGTTTTCATCACTCTCCGTTTCCTCCTTTGATTCCTCATCGTTGGATTCCTCTTTTTCTTTCAGCTCCTCATCTCTTTTTTTATCCGGATAGGTGCTCTCCTTTGATTCCGATAACTCCATAGTAAGTATAGAGGTGATGGAAGCATCGATGGGTTCTTTGAGTGCCAGCATAAAGCTGGCGGTGTCTGCTTCGTAGGCGAGACTGTCCCAGCCGATGTAAGCGGCCCGGGTGGCCTTATTCCCCCATTTCATACCCACGAGTTGTTCCCGCCAGACAGTCAGGTTTTCTGTGGTAATACTTCCACCAGAAGAAGTGGTGGTCAGGTCCAGGTCTTCTTCAAAATCGACCAGCATTTTCCAGTCGGAGGATTGATACTGATTCAGGTAGATGGTTTCAGGTAGCCACTTCTCTCCACTTCGATGATCTTTGAAAAGAGCTTCATATGCTTTCCTGCCTTGTAGTGTTGCCTGTAAAAATGCACTGATGTAAACCTTACCAATAGTGAGCTGCTCTTCCATGGGCATGAGTGCGTCTACATTGAGCAGAGCACCAAAGGGGAACCCGGAGTCCCGGTTGCCCCAGGTGGTATTGAACTGTCCGTGGTTGGCTCCATAGATATAAACAGCGGACTTGAAGTAATAGGAAGAGTCGGTAAATTCTGTACGCTCATATTGGCGAAGCCCTGCGAAAGACTGTACGTCACCATCGTTGGCACCATGAAAAACAAGATAGTTAACGTTTTTTAGTGGAGTACCCGTGTTTCCGGGTTTATACTGGCCATCTACGGGGGCAATGGAAACTACTGCTTTGATATCGAAGTCGAAATCAAACACCTGCTTTGCATCATCAGGATAGTAAGGAAGCTCATTAAAGAAGCCCGCAATGGCAGCAGCTTCACCTCCTCGGGAATGCCCCATCACAGCCAGATTCTCGAGGTCTACTTTGCCTTCAAATGGATTTTCTGGCTCATTGTTCCAGTTTCGCCAGTTTCTCAGGTGCTCGAGCAGTAGCCAGCCTCTTGTATCATTTTCCTCATCGAGCCCATCGGTAAAAAGGTCTGTCCAGCCACTATTGATGAAGTTTTCATCCACGCTGGTCATGATGATGCCATGACTGGCCAGTAACCGTCCCAGGTATTCATAACCGGGGTCAGAATAATCATGCATACTGTGATTTCCATGAACGATAAGCGCCAGTGGAAAAGGTCCTTCTCCTTTCGGATACCACACGCGTCCGTTGATAGGGAGCGATTTTTCATCTACTCCCCAATAGCGCGTGCGAAGCTTTCCTGAGAACCCTTCCCAGTTGTCCAGTAGCCTTGAGCCATCAACTGAATCGGTTACTATCGTGACTTCTTCTGCAAATTCAGGTCTTTGTTTGTCTTTACCGCTTCCGTAGGTCAGGTAGGCCACCTCATAGGGCCCGGGCTCTGCCGGATTGGGCAGGTTGATGTGTGCGGGCCTGAACTCTGTTTTCATAGCCGCGTTGATGTGCTCGGTTTCAGGTTCGAATCCGGTATCGGCCAACCAGATCAAACCCCAGACCAGCCCGGCAAGACCAATAAGCAAACCGGAACCAGAGGTGATTTTCTGAATGAGGGTAAGGTCACTGCGGTTCTTTTTCTTCAGGGAGTAGAGTCCTGCTCCGGCTGCTCCGGCAAAAAGCACCACGAACAAAGGGAATTTCCATTCAAGATCTCCGGCCCCGTAGACAAAGTTCAACAGAAAGTAGGCACCGGGTAGCAGCCATATGAATCTTTTCGGCAGGCTTTTGATCAGTCCCAGCCCCAGCATTACCCCCGCACTGATTAAAAAGGCAATTGCCAGGCCAAGTAAAATCATGAGCAAACCGAAGTTGGTACCTGGTTGGGTAACAAACATCAGCATAGCCCCAATGGTCCATATGATAATGGTGGACGTGAGAATGGCCTTGTTGGCTCCTTTCCATGCAACGGGCCCCGGCTTGAACTTCCTGAAAAAAGTGACTATCGCAGACCAGACTTTCTTGAAAAAATTAATCATATCCTTTATAAGCAGTGATAGCTCAAAGTACAGAAATGATCAGTTGATTCAAATGTGGTTGCAGCCGGGCGGTACTAACAGGTCATGAGGGTACTACCATTGCGGAGTTCTGGGCCTGTCTTCATCATCTTTGTTTCTTGCCGGAAATTCCGGGGCTGGTTTTTCTATGATTGGGTCCGGTGTAGTCTCCGGTGTCGGAGCGGGTTTCGGTACCTGAACCGGGGCAGGGTCCGGAGCCGGGGTTACTTCCTGCAGCGGATCTGTAACTGTGGGCTCTTCTGTCTCTGGGGCTGGTGTTATAGGGGGCGAAAGAGCTTCTTCAGTTGTCTCCTGGATTTCCGGAGTTTCCGATGCTTTCGCTTCATGGCTCACAGGCTTTTCTGACTTGACGGTAGCAATACATTTCAGTTCTATGGCAATGGGGGTGGGCAGGGAGTTGATCTCTACCGTAGTGCGACAGGGTTGATTGTCTTTGAAGTATTCCGCATAAATCCGGTTATATGTTTTGAAGTCCGCTTTCATATTGGTGAGAAATACGGTGACATCGACCAACTCATCCCAACTGCTACCTGAGGCTTCCAGGATCAGTCTCACATTCTTGAAAACAGACCTGCATTGTTCCTCAATATTGTAGGCGATGATGTTACCATCGGAATCCAGGGTTACTCCCGGTATCTCTTTGGTGCCTCTTTCTCTGGGGCCTACTCCGGAAAGAAACAAAAGGTCGCCTACTCTGCGGGCATGTGGATATAAGCCTACTGGCTCGGGAGCTTTTTCTGAATTAAAGGTGTCACTCATGGTCGGTTGTATTTGTGCCGGAAGCTCAGCTCCAGCTTTGTAATTCGATGATGTTGTCTTCCGGGTCGTAGATGTAGATGAACTGAATCGTGCCCACACCCTTGACCATATTTTCGCTAATTTCTCCAATTTTTGTGGCCCCGAGCTTCAGGGCTTTTTCTAGTATTTCGTAAACATTATCTACCTCAAAAGCGAGGTGGCCAAGTCCTTTGCTGTTGGGTCTTGGTTTGTCGGAATCAATAACCTCACGGTACTGATAGATTTCTAAAGTAGGACCTTCTGCACCATGGCCCGGTAAGGTAAGGTGCATGCCCTGCAGTGCCGCATTGGCTACTCCTGTACCTTTTTCCAGCCAGGCTCCCGATTGGTTCCTTTCAGGAGGCTTGGGGCGGCAGTCAAATACTTTGATGTAAAAGTCCGTCAGCCGTTTCCAGTCCCTGGCCACAATATTTGTATGGGCATACCGGATACTCATCTTACTGAGGTACCCAGATATGCCGGGCACTTATTTTTTCAAGCCTGGTGGGTACGTTAATTTGTTCTTTTGATTTACAATAGAATACAAACCCCTTGTAGGAGGTGCTGTATTTGTAATGGCTGTTCAAAAATCCCCCTCCCTCTTTTTCTATGACAAGGCCATCGTCCATTCTGGATATAAGCCTGCTGAATTCACTACTGTCAATTTTGACAATGGCACCGGAGGCTTTGATGGCCTCGTTGACGGCATGTGCCGCAGCGGCAGCTGCTGATCCACTCATACTATAGCTTTTTTATCAACTCAATTTTATAATACTCAAGTTCGCCTTTTGGTTTGACATTATAGATGCTGAATCCATTTTTTATCGCAAACTGAAGCATGGCCTTGTGTCGGTTTTGTGTCTTGAATTTTATCGATTCATAACCCTGTTTTTTGGCCCAGTCTTCCTGGTAGTCGGCCAGTTTTCCGGCTATGCCCGATTTTCTGTGTTCAGGTAAAACGCCTCCCAGCCAACTGTAAAAAGAGCCGTCTTTAAACCGATCATAACCTATTTTACAACCGACAGGGAGACCATTCTGTTTGGCAGTCAGGATCAGGTGACTTGTATCTCTGAGTTCCTGCCGATAATAATCTGCGGGTCTTAGCTGATCAAACTCAGGCAGACGTTCCAGTAGCGAAAGTGCTTCGTCCAGGCTGGATTTCTCTATTTGGTAAGTACGATCAGGCATTCATCAAATCCTCTATTTCATCCGGGGCAAGGGGTACATCAGCCATCATGTTGATATGTCCGTTTTCGGTAATAATTACATCATCTTCCAGACGAATGCCTATGCTTTCTTCCGGAATGTAGATGCCCGGCTCAACTGTGAAAACCATCCCCAGCTCAAAGGTTTTGTAAATGCTTCCCACATCATGAACATCGAGGCCCAAATGGTGTGAAGTACCGTGCATAAAGTACTTTTTGTAGGCCGGCCAGTCCTTGCTTTGGTTTTTGATATCGGTTTTGTCAATCAGGCCCAGTTCAAGCAGTTCACCCTCCATAATTCTGCCCACTTCCCTATGATAGTCCGGAAGGGTATTGCCGGGGGTAAGCATTTGGGTAGCCGCCTGTTTTACACGTAGTACTGCATCGTATACGGCCCTTTGTCTTTCGCTGAATCTGCCGTTTACGGGTACCACGCGTGTCATATCCCCGAAGTAGTTGGCATATTCGGCACCGACATCCATCAGTACAATGTCTCCGTCTTTTAGCTGCTGATCATTGTCGATATAGTGCAGCACACAGGAGTTGGCCCCTCCCGCAATAATGGGGTCAAAGGAAAAGCCTCGGGAGCGATTCATTTTGAACTCATGAATGTATTCTGCTTCCACTTCAAATTCCCAGACTCCCGGTTTGATGAACTCCAGAACTCTTCTGAATCCCTTACCTGTGATTTTACAGGCTTCCTGCAGTAATTCCGTTTCACGGGGCTCTTTGACAGCCCTCAGGTCGTATATGATCGGGGCCAGTCGCTCATACTGATGCATGGGATACTCGTTTTTGCACCAGACAATAAAGCGGTCGTTACGCGTCTGTACTTCAGAACCGCTACGGATATGCTCATTGGTGTCCAGATAAATGTGGTCTGACTCTGCCAGTACGGTGCTGAGTATTCTTTCAAACTGGTCATTCCATAAAATGGTCTCTACCCCGGAAGTTTCGGTAGCTTCTTCTTTGGTGTATTTATGCCCTTCCCAGATCGCAATCATCTCGCTGGTTTCCTTAAGAAAAAGTACTTCCCGGTAGCGTGGGTCCGGAAAATCCGGTGCAATCAGTAAGATAGATTCTTCCTGGTCTATTCCGGAGAGATAAAGCAGGTTGCTGTTTTGCCTGAAGGGCATAGTGCCATCTCCGTTGGTAGGCATAATATCATTGGAGTTGAATATGGCAACCGACCCGGGTTTCAGTCTGCTGCTGAGTTTTTCCCTGTTACGGATAAAGAGATTTTGGCCAATGGGGGCGTATTTCATAAGTGCTTTTTTAGAGTCGCAATACTCAGGTTTTCAGAGAGATTAAAGTAAACAGGAAAAAGCGAGATTAGGAAGGTTCAGCCTTTATTCGCTCGTTCAAAAACAGAGATCAGTTGCTGCGTATCGATATCGTATCCACACTTGAAATGCCCCTTCGGGCAGGCCTTATAGCCATGTAGTCCGCAGGGGCGACAGTCGAGCTTTTCACCTACTTCCACCACCTGTGCAAAATCTGATAAAGGTCCGAAGCCAAACTCCGGTACGGTAGAGCAGTAAATGGCACAGGTCCGGGCATTCACCGAAGAGGCCAGGTGCATGGGAGCCGAATCGTTAACATAGTTGATTACCGCTGTTTTCATCAGGGCAGCCGATTGCAGAAGGCTTATCGCACCACAGAGGTTTTGCACATGCTCAGCACCTGATTTATCTATGATTTCATCGCATAACTCTTTGTCTCCGGGAGCGCCCAGCAGATAAATCATTCCCTCGAAAGGCAGCGCTTTGATCAGATCTGTCCACTTCTCTTTAGGGTATTGTTTGGTAAACCACACAGAAGCCGGGGCCATGCATATATAAGGAGTGTCAGTGTAGGGCTTTACCTTCTCAAAGTCTTCCTGTGAAGGGTAAAGACGGGGCCTTTCTACCTGGTCATCGGTAAGAGCTTTGATCAGATCATTATTGCGTTCTGTCTCATGCACTCCTTCTTCAATACGATGCGCAATTTTGTGCGTAAATGCCCATGAGAAGGGGTTTTTGTCAAAGCCGATTTTCACTTTCGCTCCTGAAAAAGCCGTCAGCATCCCGGAGTTGGCAAAGCGCTGAATATTAACCACCAGATCGTATCGCTGCTTGCGTATTTTCCCGGTCAGCCTGAAAAGGTTCTTATATTTTCCTCCCTTTTTGTCCCAGATGTGAACTTCCCTGAGTTTAGGATGGTTTTTAAGCAGTGACTCATTGCCTTTTCTCAGAGCAAAGTCAATAGCGGCTTCAGGGTAAAACTGATGAATTTTTTCAATCAGGCCCGTGGCCAGTATGACATCTCCGATAAAGGCAGTTTGTACGATTAAGATCTGCTTATGGCTCATTCAACAGGTGTTCATGGCAAATATAGAATATTTGTTAAGCCCTTTTTGAGCATTGGCCGTAAGTAAGGATCAGGATTTACCAGACATATGCAACAGGCAACCATACTTATACCGGATATCAGTGGTTACACCCGCTTTTTAACCAAGACGGAACTCTCGCATAGTACGCATATTATCAACGAGTTGCTCCAGGTAATTGCCGATTCTATTCAGCATCGTTTTACGCTGGCTGAAATAGAGGGGGATGCCTTGCTCACCTATGCCAAAGGGCGTGTGCCTCAAGAGGAGATTGAAGCGATTTGCCGCGAGGTTTTTCTCAATTTCCACTACTTTCTCAAGGTCATTGAAAGAGATAGCGTATGCCGTTGCGGAGCCTGCCAGGGTTCTTCTGATCTGTCACTTAAGTTTGTTATTCACTACGGTTATTTTGATGAGATTAAAATAGCCCAGTTTACCAAGCTTTCCGGGCCTGATATGATTATCGCTCACAGGCTTTTGAAAAATAGTGTGCCCGGCAACGAGTACATCCTCCTTACGGATGACTATCTCAGAGCCGGGGAGGGAGAGAGTTCTCAGTTTGACTGGGTAAGGAGTAACGACCTTTATAGCATTATCGGTAATGTGAATTATCAGTATGCCGGCTTAAGTCACCTGCTGGATGAAGTGGAATCTCCAGAATCCCGTGAAGACCTGATCAAGCTGTTTGGCCTGGCAAGAAGCCTGGACTTTGAAATTGCGGCTCCCATTGCCATGGTACATCATGCCCTTACCGACAATAGTGAAAAGGCCAATTTTGTACATGGGTTGAAAAGTGTTGAAGCAGACTCTGCCATTAACAGGGTGGGCAGTAGTCATATCTGTGAGTTTGATGGTGATTCTTTTGATATCCAGACGCTTCAGACCACCGGAGACAATGATGATATCACCTATATAGAAAAAGCCCGCTCTGCCAATACAGGACATACCATGCTGGCGTACTATGAGCTGATCAGGTTGGATGCAGAAAGAACGAAGCTTATTTACAGAGGACTGACCGGTGACAGAAAGCCTTTGCCCGGCCCCATGGAAGACATGGTGTATCAGCAGGCAAGCAATGGATTGACCAGCCTAAAAAACTATGTAGAAGATCAGTTCTCCAGAACACGCAAAGCCGGATGAAAAGCATCATTGGGTTTGATGAATTCTCGTATCTTTGTGGCCTTTAGGAGATTCCGTGATGGTTGACTATAATTTGTTTACACTCCCCAATGGCATTCGCGTAGTACACAAAGAGGTGAGCAATACCAAGATTGTTCACTGTGGCTTCATTCTCGACATAGGTAGTCGGGACGAGCGTGAGGAACAGCTGGGTATAGCCCATTTTTGGGAACATATGGCCTTTAAGGGTACCAACAAACGGAAGGCCTTCCACATTCTGAACAAGCTGGATTCGGTAGGAGGGGAACTGAATGCCTATACCACCAAAGAGAAGATATGTTTCTATGCCTCTGCTCTGGATAAGCATATGGAGAGTGCTTTTGAGCTCTTGCAGGATATCACCTTCGATTCCATCTTTCCCGAAAAACAAATCGAGAAAGAACGTGGGGTGATTCTGGAAGAAATGGCCCTGTATCATGATAGTCCGGAAGATGCCATCCAGGATGAGTTCGACAGGGTGGTTTTTAAGGATCATCCGCTCGGAAAGAATATACTGGGTACGCAAAGCAGTGTGCGCTCATTTCACAGACAGGATTTCAAAGATTTTCTGAAAGCCAATCTGAATACCGAAAAAGTGGTTTTTGCTTGTGTAGGCAACGTGCCTCTTAAGAAAATTAAGCGGCTGGCAGACAAGTATTTCAAGCCCATACCACATTACAAGGCCGAAAAGAGGCGCATTACTTTTGAAAACTATATTCCCTGCAGCGAGATAAACCACAGAAACATTACCCAGGCACATTGTGCCATTGGTACCACGGCTTATGAACTGAGTCACGCCAACAGGCTTCCTTTCTTTATGCTGATGAACATTTTGGGAGGGCCCGGCATGAATTCCCGGCTCAACCTGGCTCTCAGAGAGAAATACGGCTTTGTTTACAATGTAGAGGCAAGCTATCATCCGTTTTCTGACACAGGTCTTTTCTCCATTTTCTTCGGTACGGAGCCCGGGCAGGTAGAGCGGAGCCGCAAGCTTGTGCTCAAGGAGCTCAAAAGATTGAGAGAGCAGCCCCTGGGCAGCCTGCAACTGCATATGGCGAAAGAGCAGATGATAGGGCAACTGGCCATGGCCGAAGAGAACAATACCAGCCTGATGCTGATGATGGGTAAGAGCATTCTCGATCTTGAAAAAATCGATGGTCTGGATGTCATCTTTGAACGAATCCGAAAAATCACATCCTCACAGCTTCAGGATATCGCAAACGAACGACTTTTGGAGTCACAACTGAGTCATTTAACCTTCCTTCCAGAAAACTGATGGATTTTCTTCCCGGACCTATTCAAGAATACACTGAGCAGCACACCGATGCCGAATCACCGCTGCTGAATGAGCTGACACGCGAAACCCATAAGAAGATATTGATGTCCCGTATGATTTCAGGGCATCTTCAGGGACGTGTACTGGCCATGCTTTCTCATATGATCAGGCCCCAAAGAGTACTGGAGATCGGTACTTTCACGGGGTATTCTGCGCTGTGCCTGGCCGAGGGACTGGCCCCTGGCGGGAAAATCATTACCATAGACAAAAACGAAGAGTTGGAGTCGATGGCAAGGCGCTACTTTGCCAAATCAGACTACGAACAGGCCATTGATTTCTATGTGGCTGATGCTATGGAGCTTATCCCTACCATTGGAGGGCCGTTTGATCTGGTTTTTATCGATGCGGATAAGATTAATTACTACAATTACTTTAAATTAGTACTCGAAAAAGTTCGGCCCGGAGGCTTCATTGTAGCCGATAATGTGCTTTGGAGTGGCAAAGTGATAGAAACCGGGAAGAAAACTGACAGCGATACGCAAGCATTACGGGATTTTAACCGTTTGGTTCATGCAGATGATCGGGTTGAAAAGGTACTCTTTCCGATCAGAGATGGGTTAATGGTTATAAGAAAAATATAGTGAGGAAAACCTTATTATCAGTCATCATCTTAGTGATGGCTTCGCTAAGTACTTTAGCGCAAGCCCCTATGATGGTCCCTTCCGAAATGGAATTTGCCGGTATCAAGCTCAAGATTACTTCGGGCGCCCGGCAGGAAATCGCAGAAACACTCGACCTGCTCACGCGCAGTCAGTATCATTTCCAGTTAAAAGCAGATCGGTCTAATCTCTACATGCACTTTGTGGAGGAGGTACTCCGTAAAGAGGGCATTCCCGATGATTTTAAATACCTGGCTATTCAGGAAGGGGAGTTTATCTCTGATAATGTCTCCACTTCCAATGCGGTAGGCTTTTGGCAGTTCAAGAAGGCCACAGCTCAGGAATTCGGGCTACGCGTGGATAACATGGTAGATGAGCGCAAGCATATCATCGCTTCTACTATTGGTGCTACTAAGTATTTTAAGCGGAGCAACTTTGTTTTTGACAGCTGGTTGCTGTCGTTACAATCTTACCTGCAGGGGCTTACCGGTACGCAGAGATCTGCCTCCGATCGTCTCTATGGTGCCAAAAAGGTAGAAATCAATAAAAAAACGCACTGGTACATCAAGAAGTATCTGGCTCATAAACTGGCCTTTCAGGATTTTGTAGGATCGGGCAGAAGACACCCTGAAGTGAAGCTCGATGCCTTTGAAGGCAAGGGGAAAACCCTGCGTCAGGTGAGTAATCAGGTCGATGTGAGCTATGATGAACTGAAGCGTTTCAACAAATGGCTCAGCCAGTCCAAAATACCTTCAGAGAAATCGTACAAAGTGATTTATCCCGTCAAAAGCGGACGAAAACCTATTGCGCAGAACGACAATCCATCGGACAGAAAAAATACGGGAGGCGGCAGTAAAAAGAGCTCAACCGGAAATAGAAAATCCAATCCAGGTTCGGGTAGTACCACAAAGAAGTCCGGAGCGAGTAAATCCGGCACCGCCACTACGACCAGCCGTTCAGGTAGACGCTATTCGGGAGTAAGGCCGGTTGAAGGCAATGTAGGGGCGTTTCCCAGGGTCACCGGTAATCGTTCCAGAGAATACGAGGCAGGCGCCATTAAGCTGAATGGTATCCCTGCTATCAGAGCCAGAAGCGGAGATAATCTGCAGTCTCTCTCTAAAAGAGCCGGGCTGAGCATTTATAAGCTCAAAGTACTTAACGATATAGGGGCCAATGGAAATGTACGAGCGAATAAGTACTACTACCTGAAAAAGAAGAAGAACAAAGGGAAGGTCCATTACCATATTGTTCAGCCGGGAGAGACCCTCTGGGGTATTTCTCAGGACTATGGTATCAAACTGAAAAAATTGCTGCATAAGAACCGAATGCGCAAGGAAGAAGAGCTGAAAATAGGACGCGTGCTTTGGTTAAGGTTTATCCGCCCTACCAGGGTGCCTGTTGAGTATAGCAATGTGAAGGTGGTGGGGAAATCCGTAGCGGCAGAAGACCGCCTGATACAGGAGGTTTCGCCTTCTTATAAACCTTCTGTGCGTGACAGCAGGCCTGTTACCAAAGTGGTGGAGAAAAAGCCGGAAAGAGAGCCGGAAGAGCCAACGGAAGTGTTTGTAGCCCCAAGAAAGCCCAAAGCGCTGGTGGCCGGTAAAAAGGATACCATCATCACCCATGTAGTCAAACCAAAGGAATCTTTTTATGCCATATCGCGAAAATATGGCCTGGATATTGATGACATTCTTGACTGGAATAACCTCAATGTGATGGATGGCTTACAGATTGATCAGCAGCTTAAGCTGGTAGTGCCGAAGAGCCATTTCAAGGTGGAAAAAACGGTGGTGACGCCAGTCAGGAAGGAGAATACTACGGCAAGTGATTTTACCACGCATGAGGTAAAGGCGGGAGAGACCTTATGGAGTATTTCCCGTATCTATGGTGTAACGGTAGAGGAGATCCTCAAATGGAACAATAAGGAATCGAACGATCTTGCGTTAGGAGAGCGACTGAAAATATTAAAGAAAGATTAGGCACAGCGGTGTCTTCTCATTCTGTACATTTTGAACTGATTGATGAACAAACTTTTTCTTACTGCCATTTTGTTTGGCTGGTTAAGTTGTATTGCCTTCGCTCAAGGCAAGGATACGACAGCAGTAGCTGATTCTACTCAGGTACCCGCTGTCAGCGATACAATACCGGCCAAACCCGATAGTCTTATTTTCTGGAAACAAGGCGTGAAAATGAACATTAACCTGCAGCAGGTTGGCTTGACCAACTGGGCGGCCGGTGGTGAATCTTCTTTTGCGGTCGGCACCGTCATTGAGGGCCACATGAACTATGAGAAAGGCGAAGTGGTCTGGGAAAATAATGCGAAGATCGGTTATGGTGTGATCCGAAACGGAGGCGAAGGAAATCGCTTTGAAAAGACCGATGATTTGCTCGATCTGACCTCCAAATACAGTCAGAAGTTCAGCGAGAAAGTGCTTATGTCTACCGCGATAAATTTCAAGACGCAGATGGATGAGGGAGTGAGAATTGAGAATGCCGGAACGGAAGACGAAGAAAGAGTGCTGATCTCTGATTTTATGTCTCCGGGCTATTTGCAGGCCTCCCTGGGGCTTTCCTATCGTGATGAAAAAGCTTTTACCACTACCCTGGCGCCTTTTACAGGCCGTTTTACCTTTGTGCTGAACGATACACTTTCTAAGCAGGGAGCTTTTGGGATTAACCCGGGAGACAAAATCAGGTCTGAGGCTGGTATCAGCTGGACGGGTGGGTATAAGAAGGATGTTTGGGAGAATGTGAAATTTCAGAGCAGCTTCAACTTCTTTTCCAACTATGAGAAGTTTCCCAATACGGTAGTCAACGTACAGGCAGGGCTGAACATGAAGGTGAACAACTTCATCTCTTCTAATATCAGTTCCCAGCTCATTTATGACGATGACGTAATTGTCACCCGCAATGATGGCAGTATGGGGCGGGATATTCAGCTAAAAAATGTGATAAACGTAGGGTTTACCCTGGGCTTTTAGAACTCCGGATCTAGCCCTAACTTATCCTGTAGGTCTCTGAGAGCAGGGTATTTCTTTTTCAGGTGCTCGAATTTTTCCTGATCGGTATAGAGCATTTTTTCCTTATCAATCTGTACCTGCAGCGCCTTCAGTGTGATGGTGTCATTTTTCAGGCCATCTCTTATACTCTGTAGCACATCGGATTTTACCTTTTCAAAAGCAGACTCTAGCGCCTCATTGGCAATTTCCAGGGTGATGGCATGTCCGTCTACATGGTACTTCTCCTTCAGGATCATAACTTCCTGATGGTTGCCGGCCGCTTCCATTTTTCTTAGAAAAATCGCCCACTGATCACGGATGTCCTCCTCTGTAAAAGGTTCTCTGCGGCTGTTGGCATTTCCTATGACCACCTTTTCCTCTTCCTGATCTTTATCCTCCGGCTGATTGATCTTTTCTTTCAGCGAAGACATATCCGGAATGTTGAAGGTCCGGGAAGGAGACTTTTTAGGCGACCTGGGAATAGAAGGAGTGGCGACCGGGTCAGCAGGGGCGGCCGTTGTAGCAGGAGCAGTTGCCGGTGGTACAGTGGGGGCTGGCGCTGCCGGGCCCGAAGGATGACTTACAGGATTTTCGGGCTTCTGAGCTGTGGCCTCTGCTTTTTGGGGAGCTTGAGAAGGCTCAGCCTCTTCAGCTAGGATTTTTTTTTTGATGAGTCACCTTGAGTGCTCACTTGGGTCAGGCTGATGGCCGATTTCAGGTGGGCCATTTTAACCAGGCTAAGCTCCACATGAAGCCGCTGGTTTTTGCTCGATTTATAATTGATATCACAGCTGCTGGCGATATTCAGAGCTGTGAGCATAAATGACAAAGGTATTTTATCACTTTGCTCCTTATAGCGAGCTTTGATATTGTCTGATACCTCCAGCAGGCCTATGGTGGCAGTGTCTTTTGAAACCATCAGATCACGGAAGTGAGCGGCCAGTCCCACAATAAAGTTGTGTCCGTCAAAACCTTTCTTCAGTATCTCATCAAAGGTCAGCAAAACATTGGCTGTATCCTCAGCAAAGAGATAGTCCGTCATTCTGAAATAGTAGTCATAATCCAGAATGTGCAGGTTGTCTATCGTGGTTTGGTAAGAGACCTTTTTGCCATGAGAAAAGGTAACAATCAGGTCAAACAATGAGAGGGCATCTCTCATAGCACCATCTGCTTTTTGGGCAATCAGGTGTAAGGCCTCATCTTCAGTTTCTATACTCTCTTTATCAGCGATTTTTTGTAGCTGATTGGAGATGTCGCTTACTTCAATTCTGTTGAAATCAAAGATCTGACAACGGGAGAGAATAGTAGGGATTACCTTGTGCTTTTCAGTGGTGGCCAGGATGAAAATGGCATAAGATGGCGGCTCTTCCAGGGTCTTCAAAAAGGCATTGAAGGCCTGGTTTGAGAGCATGTGCACCTCATCTATGATATATACCTTGAACTTTCCCTGCTGTGGAGGGTAACGTACCTGGTCTATCAGATTACGGATGTCGTCCACCGAGTTATTGGAGGCGGCATCAAGCTCGTAAATGTTGAAGGTGTCATTGCCTGCCAGCGGATTATCAATCTCCTGATCGTTGATCATCCGCGCCACAATACGGGCACAGGTGGTTTTGCCCACACCTCTGGGACCGCAAAACAGCAGTGCCTGAGCGAGTTGGTTGTTGTCTATAGCGTTTTGAAGCGTAGTGGTAATGTGTTCCTGGCCTACTACCTCCTCAAAGCCAACCGGTCTGTATTTCCGTGCTGAGACAACAAAATTTTCCATTGCCGCAAGATATAAATTGTCGTTAAGATGTCAGGGGTTTGGGTGTTTAAAGTTTTTGCCTTTTTGACTTCCAACACCCAAACGCCAAAACTTAAAAGCGGTAGCGGATATTGATCCCGTACTGGCCACCCAAAAAGTCATCACGGCCAATCAGGCCAATAGCAGGTCGATAGTCGATACCAAAGGTAACAGGGAACTCCTGAATGGCGTATTCTATGCCGATTTCTCCGGCTGCTGCCAGGGTAAAATCATCAAAGAGACCCAGTTCTCCGCCAAATCCAAAGTACCAGTCAAAGCTATCTACAATATTCATTTTGAAGTCGTAGAGGGCAGAGATGGCCAGGCCATCGTCAAAGCCCAGGTTGGCGTGCAGGGTTTCACCCAGGAAAGGCGTCATGGCATCCAGGGTAAACGAACTGCCAAAAGTGTCTCCCAGTCTGATACCCAGCTCAAATTCATCCGGCAGATTGACTGAAGATTGTGCCTGAAGACTTTGAGCTCCTAAAAAGAAGGTAATCAATGAGATACAGCGAATAAGTGTTGTTTTCATAAATAATTGACGTTTTCGAATTGCAATGTTACTGTGACAGGAACGAAAAAGCTATTAAGTTTGTGTCTTGTTTCAGGGTTTTCACGTAAAGAATTACGGACGCTGATCAAGTTTAAGAACTACAGCAGAAGGCTGTATATACATCATCATCTTTGCTTCTAGGGTTGGGATGATAATGAGACATCAAAGCTGTGAGCGCAGATGTCTTGGCATGGGGCCGACTGGAATTGACAGTAGGTGCAATGCAGGTGTAAGCATGTCGGGAGTTGTTGGTATTTCCCGTAAACAAACCTTCAACATTTTAATTGGCGAAAGACAATACGCCCTAGCTGCCTAATCAGATTTAGATAGCAATGTGTCTCACTGACCCCACCGTTCTGCCGGGTTGGTATATGAGGCATCACAAGCAGAACTGGTGCCGGTAGGTCTGTGATACCGGCATAAGATTAATCGCAGATAAGGATTATTTCTGGTTGGTTGCTGACCTGGATAGTTTCGAAAATCAATAGCAAATAAACATGTAGAAAGCGCTTAGTATTCCTTATCTGGACCAGGGTTCGAATCCCTGCGGCTCCACCTTCGCCCACCGAAGCTCCTTAGAGCGAAGGTGGGCTTTTTTATTCCTCAGGGCTACGAGCAGGGATTAAGTATCTCATGCGGGCTTCTGTGGAGAATCTCCACTATTTTCTTATTGATTTATGATAGCCAAAATTGTAGCTCCGGGCTGAAGTGATTACCTGTTTGTATATTCTGGAATGCATACAGTTTACATTCTCAGATGTGCCGATGGATCGCACTATGTGGGTTGTACCAATAGCCTGCAGAATAGAATGTTGAGGCATAACAGAGGAGAGGTTCATTATACAAAATCGCACCTACCACTGGAAGTTATTACCACGATTAACTTTGAAGGCAGGTACAAGGCCTATGCCTTTGAGAAATACCTTAAGTCTGGCTCAGGTCGGGCATTTATGTACAAGCGCTTGATTTAAAGCGAGGCATGTTGCCTGCTCTGAGCTCAACTTAATAAAGCTCTGTTTTTTTAACCTCGTTAAACCACTTCAAGGGTATTCAGGTGATGCTTCACCTTGATACTTGCGCATAAAAGTTCGTAACACTCTTCGGCAACAAGGAGCAAATGATCAGGCTCTTCAGAAATGGAATGTAAGTGGGCATTTAAAACAAAACTATCATAGATGTCAAACCATTCCTCAAATGGCTCTTTCCCTAACCCCATCAATTGAGAAATGACCTCATAAAGCTTGAGAATGTACTCATCTGTATGCAGCTCAATCTTCCGAAGATTGCCGATGAGCTGATTGTGCTTTAAATCTGCTTGAATGAGGATGATTATGATGTCTCTATTTGTGTTAGAGTCTGGTTTGCTGTGTTCGCTCATTTCTCGTTTTAATTGATTGGTTAAACCTTTACAGAAAATCTGTACAATTTTAAAGAATTCATTTCAAATGAACAAACGCTTTTAAAGAATGAATATACATTCTTTAATTTTATCCGATATTACTTACAGAAAATCTTAAAAAAGAGATGACTGAGTTAGGAGTGTACTTAGCAAAAAGATCAATTAACAAGTCAGAGGTTTCACGAAAAACAGGGATTAGTAAACCGAGATTGAGTGAGCTTACCTTAAAAGAGACGGCACATTTAAGAGCCAGGGAGCTGTACCTTATTTCTATGGCTATTGGGGCTGACCCTTGTGAGGTATTGAAAGAAATTTTTGACGATGTAGAGTTGAAAAATAGCTAGACCATGAATGAAAACCTTACCAAGGAGGACCTAGATTTCATTCTTACATCTTTGGACTACACAAGGTTGAAATTTGAGGATTATCAAGACTACCCCGATTACAAGTTTAAACGGGAACGTTTGGATAGAGTAGAGCAAGTAATAGCCAGGGTAAGGAAGTTGAAACAAGACTGGATCGATTAGAGGAAAACATATATCATTCCTACCGATCGACAATCACCTCCCTCAAATCACACGAAGCGCCAGGTTCACTCGCTTTCTCAAACATTGACTAAATAGTCATTTCCGCGAAAGAGGGAATCCCTGTCGCCACCTGAATTATCATATAAAGTATAAGGCACGGGGGTATGACAATTCATCGGAAGAGTTTTATTTTGAGCTATGCTTGAAATACTCATTCAACTCATCATTACGCCCCTAGTACTGCTTATGGCTTCCAAAAGCATGAAGGGCGTTTATATCAAAGATGCTCGGGCAGCTTTTTTTACCTCCCTGGTGATCTTTATTGTGGGCTTTGTGGCGGGTTGGCTGCTTACCCTGATTTTCAATATTGCTACACTGGGGCTGTTCTGGATGGTTGGGCTGGGAGTCGTTACCCGGGTTTTGGCCTATGCCGTAATCATCGAGGTGATTGATCAGTACCGGGATGATTTTGATACCGATGGTTTTTTACCCTCTCTGTGGCTTTCTATTCTGTTGGCCATTACCTGGGGTGTCATCGACTATTTGGTCTGATAAAAAAAGAGGCCTCTGCAAGCCTCTTTTAAAATATCCATATACACTTTAATTCTACCTTGGTTGTCCCGAAAGTATAGTAGGGTAAATTAAATAGTTGAATTTATCCTATAATTTTAAAGATAAAACAATAATTTCTTGAAGTCAACATGTAGGTTGACTATTGAGTCAAATGATATGTTTTACTTGATTTATGGATGAGCGAAAAGTCCGAAAAAAAGAACAATTGGTCGCTTTTGGTGAACACCTGAGGTCTCTCAGAATGGACCAGGGCTTAAGTGGTGTGCAGTTTGCCGAAAAGCTGGGGGTCGACAAACAATTTTTGAGTCGACTGGAATTAGGACAAAGCGATCCCCGCATTACTACCTTGATCAGGCTGGCACAGGCCCTGGATATGCAACTCTCCGATCTGCTCAATCAAATGAAGTATCCACCTAGTCTGGAGGAGTAAGCCTTCGCTAAAGCTTCGGCTTACAATGTGGCCTGCTATAGTTTACGATGTGGTATTCGCTGAGGCTTCGGCTTACAAAGTGTTCTGGTATGTTCAATCAGAGGTGGGCTTAGAGAAATCTGGTAAAAGCTTCGGGATTGTTCAAAAACTGCTTCATGATGGTGAAGTGCTCAGTTTCTTCAAAGCTGGTTTCTTCAATGCGCTCACCAAACTCGTATAGCTGGCTGTGAGGCAAAGTCATAAGAATAGGGGAGTGTGTGGCAATAATAAACTGACAACGAGCTTCTTCTGCCAGGTTCTTGATCATAGCATAAAGGCTCAGCTGGCGTTGGGGAGAAAGGGCTGCTTCCGGTTCATCTATCAGGTAAATGCCTTCAGGCTGTAGCCTTTGCTGAAGTACTTTGATAAAGCCTTCGCCATGAGAGACCTGATAGAGATCTCCGTATTTTCGCCTAAGCGCTTCCTTCTGACCATAGATAGAGCCAACAGCCTGCTTCAGGCCGGTACCGGAAAGATTTTTTTCAAAATCTACAATGTCCTTGTCCAGTTCTGAATCAATGTTTTTCAGGCGCTTTGCAAAACCGAAATAGTCTTCCGCTCTGAAGAAAAAACCACGATGTACTTTCTGTGTATGCCAGCGTCCTCTCATGCTGTCACTGAGGAGGCGTACTCCTTCAAGCGATTCATCCCGTTCAAGGTCGGTACTGCCAATGGCGGGCAGGTTCATGTAAATCGCCAGGGATTTGAGTAAAGTAGACTTGCCTGATCCGTTTTCACCTACAAAAATGGTGATGGGTTCGGTAAACCACATGCCCTTGAAGTTTCTGAAGCCGGGCAGGTTGAAAGGGTAGCTGTCTATACCTGCGGGCGGTAGATTGAAGCCCTGGAAATAGATCATTCTTTTGGGTTTTTGAACTTATACCAGGCCATGGCAATTTTCACATGTGCATAGGTATATTCAGCTCCGAGCTTTGCCTTGATTTCATTTAAGCCATTTACTTCCGGTGTAATCAGGCTCATGATGTTTTCCAGCATCTGTTTATCTATAAGTTCCAGAGGGTCGAGTTCACCCTTCTGTATATACTGGCTCAGGTGGCCCTCTATGGTGCTGGTAACGAGTCCGCGCTCTTTGGCAATTTCTTCTGCAGTTTTACCCTCTTTGTAAAGCTTGTAAGATACCTCGGCTGTGGGCGTTTTGTCACCTGTTGCCTTTTTTCTGCTGGTTTTTTTCTCCTGTTTTCTGGAGGCAAGTCTGTCCTTTGGCTGTAAATCCTGCCGGGTGAGTACTTTGCTTTCAGCTGCAAACTGCAGCAGCATGTTTACTTTGCGCAGCGCTTCTGATTTGTTAAAGGCTGCCTGCTCCAGCTCTTTAAGCTCTTTGCGATAAGTTTTGAGCTTAGACTTGTCTTTCAGGTTCAGTTCATGGTTAGTCAGGTCTTTCGATAACTTTTCAAGCAGAGGTGAAAAGTAGCCGGTGGCTTTGGCCACCCGTTCTGTCAGCAAAGGGAGGTAGTCACCATCTGTATTTGTGATTTTTTGCACCTGCCTGATAAAGCCATCACTCACATCTTTCATGGGAAGTATCTCAGCCAGCAAATCCCTGGTCCATTGATGATAGCGCTGTTTGAGCGAGCGGTTTTCCTGTTTGTTAAAGCTGTGTTCATGGACTCTGAAACCGTTCATCAGCTCTGTAAGGTCGAAGGATGAGGAAGTGAGCCTGGCCAGATATGCCTTGCGTTCGGCATCCAGTTTTTGCGTAAGCTCAGCCTCGTTGGCTTTGGAAGCCACAAAACTCTTCATACTCTCACTCAGCCCAAAGCCCTCGTTGGGTATTTTAGAAGAGAGCACGAGCCCCTCTATGGAGGTAAGTCTTGACAGGGCCACATATACCTGACCCTGTGCAAAGGCTCCTGAGAGGTCCAGAATGGCCTTCTCAAAAGTGAGCCCCTGGCTTTTATGAACCGTTACTGCCCAGGCCAGCTTGAGCGGGTATTGCTCAAAACTTCCCAGGATTTTTTCTTCTATTTCGTTGGTTTCCTTGTTGAGGCTATAGCGCTTGTTTTCCCACTTGTGCAGGGGCACTTCCACGATGTTACCATCTTCAAAGGTGACCAGTATTTGCTTTTTGCTCAGCTCACTGATGTAGCCAATGCGGCCATTGAAGAACTGTTTTTCTTCTGAAAGGTCGTTTTTGATAAACATTACCTGGGCTCCCTCCTTAAGCTCCATATCCCGGGCGGTAGGAAAGATGTGCTCCGGGTAATCTCCCTCGATATGTGCGGCAAAAGAAATGACGGGGCTGTCAAGAGCTTTCAGCCGCTGGCTGTTGATGTCATCAGCTTTCCGGTTGTGAGTTGTCAGGTGAATGTAGCCTTGTTCAGATAGCTTCTGATGATCATCTCTGTATCGTTGATTGAGCAGATCGATATCTTCAGTCGTTTGTCGGTTTTCCCGGAAGCGGTTCAGCAGGCTGATAAATTTCTGGTCACTTTGCCGGTATACCTTTTCCAGTTCTACATGAATAGGAGGATTGTCTCTGAGTGCTTTTGCTTCAAAAAAGTAGCTGCTTTTATAGTATTCAGAGAGCACCTGCCATTCTGTGTCTTTCACCACGGGAGGCAGTTGTAGCAGGTCTCCGATAAACAGTACCTGTAAACCTCCGAAAGGCTGGTGTTTTCGCTTTCTCAGAAAACGCAGCATATGGTCTATGCAGTCGAGCAGGTCGGCCCGAAGCATACTTACTTCATCAATGATGAGCAATTCAATTTCCTTGATCAGATTGCGTTTGGAAACGTTGAATCTCAGGTTGGAAAAGAGGTTGAACAGGGTGGTAACCTGCGCATTGACATCTGGCGGCTGAATGCGCTCCGGTATAAAGGCTCCGAAGGGGAGCTGCAGCAGCGAGTGCAGGGTGACACCCTCGGCATTGATAGCAGCAATACCCGTAGGTGCTGCCACTACGGTTTTTTTATGGGTATGCGCTACAATGTGCTTCAGAAAAGTAGTCTTACCCGTGCCGGCCTTTCCTGTAAGGAAGATATGCCGGTCGGTTGTATTGATGTAATCGGCAGTGATTTGGGCCAGTGTGCTCAGTTCGTAAGACATGTTTCAATAATAGCGAAAATCAATGATGTACCCGGGGATAGTTATCTTATTCTGGCCCGTGCAGGCTGGCTCTGAAATAGAGTTTTGTCATTTTCCTGTCTATGGACTTTCGAAGCACCAACGGAACCCAGGATTAATACGCTAACCGTTTCCGACACAACCAGCTGAACAGACAGGGAGATCATGGGCGTCATGTTCTATATTTGTATATGTCCTGCCCTACGCATAAAATCCAGTATGATTCCAGAGAGCTGGCAGAAAGCGCTCTGATCGACCAGCATATCTACAAGGGATTTCAGCCCCATGAAGGTCCGCAGGATGTCTATGAGTGTGAGATTTGCGGCTACTGGC
>DIYF01000051.1 GCA_002427745.1 Roseivirga sp. UBA6061
AATACCGATTATACCCTGAGTAATGCAACCATTACCATTCTTGATGGAGCGACCACCGGTATGGTCACTTTTACTATCCAGGATGATGCAGCTATTGAAGGAGATGAGACTGCTACATTGACGATCAGCAACCCCTCGGCTGGTGTAACACTGGGAACGACTACCACTCAGAACGTGGCTATCACCGATAATGATTTCCTAACAGTTGAACTGAGCGTTTCTGCCAATGCCGGTACAGAGGCAGGTCAGACCGTAATTACGGTTACCGCTACAGCTTCTCAGGCAGTGGATGGAGACCAAACGGTTGACCTGGGAGTAAGCGGAACGGGCATTGCCAATACCGACTATTCATTGAGCAATGCTACCATTACCATTCTTGATGGAGCCACCTCGGGTATAGTCACCTTTACCATCCAGGATGATGCAGATATTGAAGGAGATGAGACGGCTATATTGACGATCAGTAATCCTTCATCCGGTGTGACACTGGGAACTACTACCACCCAGACTATAACTATCACCGATAATGATATCCCAACAGTTGAGCTCAGTGTTTCCGCGAATACCGGTACAGAGGCAGATCAGACTGTGATTACGGTAACAGCCACTGCTTCTCAGGCCGTAGATGGCGATCAGACGGTTGATCTGGGAGTAAGCGGAACAGGTATTGCCAATACCGACTATTCATTAAGCAATGCGACTATTACAATCCTAAATGGCCAGACGACCGGTTCAATAACCCTTACCATCCAGGACGATGCTGATATAGAAGGGGATGAGACGGCTATGCTAGCGATTAGTAATCCTTCTGTTGGTTTAACCTTAGGCGCAACGACTGCTCAGAATATCGCGATTACCGATAATGACTTTCCAACAGTTGAGCTGAGTGTTTCCGCGAATACCGGTACAGAGGCTGTCCAAACTGTGATTACGGTAACAGCCACTGCTTCTCAGGCAGTGGATGGAGATCAGACGGTTGACCTGGGGGTAAGTGGGACGGGCATTGCCAATACCGACTATTCATTAAGCAATGCCACCATTACCATTCTGGATGGAACCACCACGGGTATGGTCACTTTTACTATCCAGGACGATGCAGATATTGAAGGAGATGAGACCGCAACGCTGACGATCAGTAACGCATCAGCAGGGTTGACCTTAGGAGCAACGACTACTCAGAATGTGACTATCACGGATAACGATTTTCCTTCTGTAGAACTCAGCGTTTCGGCCAGTGCCGGTACAGAAGCTGATCAGACTGTGATTACGGTAACAGCCACTGCTTCTCAGGCAGTAGATGGTGATCAGACGGTTGATCTGGGAGTAAGCGGAACAGGTATTGCCAATACCGACTATTCATTAAGCAATGCGACTATTGCCATTCTGGATGGAGCGACCACGGGTATGGTCACTTTTACCATACAAGATGATGTTGATATAGAAGGAGATGAGACCGCCACATTGACAATCAGTAACCCCTCTGCCGGTCTGACCTTGGGAGCAACGGCTACTCAGAGCATTGCCATTATTGATAATGATGAGGTTGAGCCTGACCTGATTAATACCACTATCACGGCCTCACCTCTAAGTCTGGTGGCAGATGGAGTTGCTGCGAGCGTAATCACCGTCCAATTAATAGATTCCGATGGCAACGCTTTGATGATATCTCGCGGAATCGTCACGCTGAACGTTACAGGAAACGCTTTGCTGACTCCGGTCTCTGACAATGGTGATGGAACCTATACTGCCATGCTTACCAATACTGTAGCAGAGGTGGTCACAGTAACAGGTCAATGGGATGGTCTGAATATTTCGACAGAAGTGGAGGTCGAATTTACCCCTGATAACACGGACACAGATGGAGATGGCGTCTATGACCGACTTGAGGATCTCAATGGCAACGGAGACCTGGAAGATGATGATACAGATCGTGATGGTACACCCAATTACCTGGATGACGATGATGATGGTGACTCTATACTCACCAGGAACGAGGACATGGATGGTGATGGAGATCCACAAAATGATGATACGGATGAAGATCAGATACCCAACTATCTGGATGACGATGATGACAATGATGGTATCCTGACCATAAATGAAGATGCCAACGGCAACCTGGATCTCTTTGATGATGATACAGATGGTGATGAAATTCCCAATTTCCTTGACCCTGTCGAGAACATGGTAGTAGATAAGCTATTCAGCCCTAATGGAGATGGTATCAATGATGTGCTCCAAATCCGGGATGCCGAAAAATTCCCGAATAATAAGGTGAGCATATTCAACAGACAGGGTAATCTCATTTTTGAAATTGAAGGCTACGACAACAGAGGACGTGGGTGGAATGGCATTCCCAACAAAGGTCTGCTGACAAGTGGAGATAAAATTGTTCCCAATGGAACCTACTTCTATGTCATTGAACCCAATGACGGTTCAGAAACCATTACGGGCTTCTTTATACTTAAACGCTAACACTATGGAATCAAGAAAACTGCTAACGATCCTCCTGCTCATGTTCTTTTTGCCCATGTTTTTAGTGGGACAACAGCAGATACTCAATACACAATATGTGTTCAACAGGCATCTGATCAACCCTGCCTATACTGGCCTGGGTAGTAAGTTACAAGCCTCGATGCTTTACCGACAGCAATGGGTGGGTATAGAAGGAGCTCCTAATACCCAGGCACTTTCATTACATGCACCGATCAACCGCAATAAGAATGCTGCTTTGGGTGGCATTATTATCAGAGATCAGATTGGAGTCACAACACAACTGGGCGTTTATATGACAGGGAGTTACATCCTCCAGGTAAAGAATAAGACATACCTGTCTTTTGGAATACAGGGAGGAGTACTGAATGACCAGACTAATTTCTCGGAGCTGGAAGGTTTTGCGGATGATCCTTTGTTTGCCTCGGATATTCGAAGTGAATTCAGGCCTAATTTCGGAGCGGGAGTTTATATATTCGATGAGAGGTTCCACCTGGGCATCTCTGTTCCGAATCTGTTTGAGCAGAAATTTCAACAGTTTTCTTTTCAGGAGAGCGCAGATATTTTTCCATTTATTTATATCGATACAGGATACCTCTTTCATCTGGAAAACGGATGGACTTTTGACGCAAGTACATTAATAAGAAAAGAGCCTCAACTGCCGGTTCAGTTCGATATTAATGGGGTTGTCGGGATCAGGGATTTACTCTGGCTCGGTCTGTCATACCGTTCCTTTGAGTCTTATGACGTACTGTTCAGGGTTAAGCTAAGTCGAGACTATTATTTTGCCTACTCCTATGATATTTCTACCGGCCCGGCTTCTCTGAGCCGTGTGAATGCCGGTTCCCACGAATTCATGCTACAATTTGGTCTCAACCGTCCAACCCGCCCCCGGGGTATGAAGAGGTTCAATTGGAGATAAGCCCGGTTTTTGAAGAGTATACTTTCTTGGGTGTCACTGAAAGGGTTGTCTTCCAAACAATCCTTTTCACTCCATGCTCTGGAATCGAAATTCTGTTTCAATCTGATCATAGCCTATAGCAGCGTCATTAAACTTCTTTTAGCAGGCAAAGGAGGGTGGGACGATTTTCAAGGCCTTTATCATTTAGCTCAATCTACCTCTCAAAGACAGTTAAGTCGACTAAACCGGGTTCAAGGTGTCAATAAGTGACCTCAAAATCATTAGCACCTAATAATGATGGCAACGGGTTCCGCGTATAACATTTTTACACCTAAAAACCCGAGAATTATATTACATTCAATTCCTCAACTCAAATAGAGGTCATTCAGGTTACGTAATGATCAATTGGAACCTTGTATTTTGGATACTTGTATTGCCATTTCTTACGGGTAATACGATGAATAGTCTTAAGGCTGAACCCCCGTTTCAGGTCTCAGATCAAAACTATAATGCCAATCTGGATGTTGAAGTAAGCTATCTAATAGAAGCAGACCGCTCACTGACAATAGATGAAATACTGAAAAGCGATTTTCAGTCTCAGTTCCTGCCAGGAAATCAAAAGCACCATTTGTTATCAAAATCCAATAGTTATTGGATGAAGATTAAGGCAAGGAGAAAAGTGGCTTCCGGCAATGACTACTACATAGAGGTAGGGTTTCCGACACTGGATAAAGTCATTTGCTATGAGGTTAAGCAGGAAGAAGTCATTTCCATTCAACAATCAGGGGATGAGCTTCGGTTTTCAGAAAGGACACATGCTTTCCGAAACCATCTCTTTCTTCTTCAGTTTCCTGATACTGCTTATCATACCTATTACCTGAATGTCAGGAGTACGGGCAACACGACCGTACCCATCCATTTTTTTGAAGCCGGAAGTTACCCCGTCAAAGACAACCTTTTGACTCTGGAGGTAGGTATGGGGTTGGGCCTCATGATCATAGCAGGTATTTACGCACTGATTCTTGGCTTTTCAATTAGAGAAAGGAGTTACTTCTTTTTCGCGTTGTACACATTCACTGTTGCTGCTTTTATTGCTACCCGAAGTGGTATTGGCTCCATGTACATATGGCCAGAAACACCTTTTTGGAATGATAGACTGCTGCATATCAGCGTGTTCCTGCTTTTGTCGTTTTCCGCGCTTTTCAGTAACCTCTTTCTGGATCTTAAGTCTTATGCCAGAGTACTGTCAAAACTATTTGTTCTGGAGGCTTTAATACACCTCAGCATGGCTTTGCTGATTGTTTTTGGTGTTGATCAGGATTTGTTTCCACGGCTGGGTATAGTGAGTGCAATTCACTTCTTTATCATGTTGGCTGCTGGTATTGTTGCCTGGTTGAAGGGCAAATCCGAAGCCAAGATTTACACTGTGGGTATGTTTCTTTATGTCATAACGGGAATTGCACACCTGTTGGCACTTTATAGTCATCTACCCGATTTCTTCACCCGGCTCATCGTAATGAGGCTGGGCTGGTATTTTGAGGTAATCTTTTTAACAATAGCAATTGGGAGAAGCTACGGCAGAACAGTTCGTGAGAACGAGCAACTCAATACGCTAAAAACCAAAGCTTTTCAGGAGTTGCATTCAACCCAGCAGTCCTACGAACGCTCAAGGATGGAAATCTCGGAAAAGGACAGAAAACTCATGATCGCGAATATGGAGCGACAGCAACACCTGGACTCACTGGAAAAACTAAAGACCAAAGCCGATGATTCTGAGTTAAAGCATAAGATAGACAGACTCATTGCAATCAACGAATTCGGAAACAGCCAGTGGGAAAGTTTCAAAAAAGTCTTTGCTGAAATTCATCCTCATTTCTTTGAAGAGCTGAAGCACATACATCCACAGCTCACCACGAATGACTTGCGTCATCTCGCCTTTATCAAGCTAGACCTGAGCCTCAAAGAAATTGCAGATATCACAGGGGTAAGTGTTCAGGCGGTGAAGATGGCCAGGAACCGTCTCAGAAAAAAAATCGGCATTACCAGCCCTCTGACTGAATATGTAAGAACGCTTTGATGGCGTTATTTTTTTGGTGTTTAGCAAGGTGTAAACCTATTGTAAACCCGTCTTTCAGCGTTTTCTTGATCAGTCTGAATACTTTGGTCTTGACTTAACTAAATAGAAGCTATCGGTATATCCACCTGTTGGGGTGCGTTAGCCGAGGCAAGTTTTTAGAAACAGACTAAATGATCATCAGACCAATAGAAACTAAATCTGAATTCCTGGCCTATGGTCGGGCGCGGAATTATAGTGTGAATCATAATTTTAAAGGTTCTTTTGAGAAAAATATTGCTAAAGCCAGGAGCGAATACGAGTTTGACGCATACGATCAAAGCTCATTCCATTTTGGATCGTTCAAAGAAGGCAAGCTTCATGCCTGCGCGAGGATGGTTAACGATACCATTGGCCTTCAGAAGTTTCAATTGGATGAAGCTGCCCGGATACAGATAAAACAACTTTCAGAAGACAAACAGCCTGCTAACGGGCTCCCGCTTCAGGACTCTGTTCATGAGAATGAATCCCCTATTGTAGAAAAGACCCTTTACTCCTTTAGAAAACAAGGCAAGAGCTTTAATGAAATTGGACGCTTAATTAGATGTATAAAAGAGGATGAGAAATATCTAATGAGCTACATGCTATGTTATGCATATGCGTTTAACAGATTCTATAATATTGATTATTGCTTTTTTGAAGCAGTAAAATCTCATTGTCCATTTTACGAGCAGTCTTTTCATTGCAAGCATGTTCTTCAGGAAGTAGAATTTACCCCCATGGCAGGTGGAGAATCTTTTTACCTGATGAAGGCGACTGCGAGCGATTTACCTGAAAAAATGGACCTGATTGTGAATAGAATAGTTCATCAGTTTAATGCGTCCAACAAGCCATGTGCTGTTAAACTGGAAGACATAAAATGAGAGCAGTTCTGTCAACAATAGCATATCTGCTGGTGCTCTTCATAGTTCCTTTGATGGGGCATATGGAGCTGTTAAAGCACCCATATGTCATACTGTCTGCAGTTGTAATTGTTCTTCTTTTAACTACTCAACCTCAAATGAAGCTAAATGAGGTGGCAAGAGATAAAAAAACAGATAAAGGCACTACACTGCTCATTTTGCTTTACAGCATGCTTGGTCACATTGGGGCCATTACTGAATGGGCATACTATTCACAATTGAAACTTGGCTGGCTGCCATTGTTCGGAATTTTTCTGCTTTTGTTCGGTATCGTATTTCGTATAGCAGCCATCAGAAGTTTGAACAAGGCTTTTAGCAGCACGCTTCAAATCAAGGAGGGGCAAAATTTGATAACTGAAGGTCTTTATTCAAAATTCAGACACCCCAGCTACACCGGTGCATGGATTTTGATGTTAGGTGATGCACTCCTTTTTCAAAGCTACATCGGCCTTGCCATCTTAGGAATAGGCATGTTCATCGTGTATTTGAAACGAATCAAAGAGGAGGAAGAAATGCTTCTGCATAAATACGGTGAGGATTACAAACAATACATGGAACGAACATGGAAATTCTTACCAGGGTATTGAATGAAAAGAACGATGCCACAACATATACAGGTCGTTTTGAAATGGGTCAGCTGTCTATTCTGGAAAACTTCAAAAGGGTTTTTAGAAGTCTCATTTCAATAAGTACTGTGATAAAAAGCTGCGGTGAATAGTCAACTACATGTATACCAAATGGCTCATGATATGGGGATATCTGCTTGTTAAAAGCTTCTAAGAAGGCCAGACACGATGATTCGTTTTGCTACAGTATTCATCTTTCTCTTTTCTATTGCAGGCTTTGGGGCAATAGTTCTGGAAGAGTACATAGTAGACAACAATGGTAATGGAACTGATAGCAAGGGTTCAATTGGGATAATTTCTGGTGATGTAGGCTTTGCTGAGCCTACACCCAGTGAACTAAACTCTGTGACAAACGTCACCACGATTAACTCTAAAGTAACGCTTACGGCAAACAGAACCAGCATTGTCGAGAATGCGGGTTCTCTTAGGCTTATAGTCTCTGCAGATGTAGCCCCCTCATCTGATCTCACCATGAACTTGGGCTATAGTGGTACAGCAACTGCTTTTGGAATTGATCATACTCGAGTTTCTTCTATCACTATACCAGGAGGTAGTACTTCTCAGAATGCTACTTTAACCATTGATGCTGCGGCCACCCCACAAGGTTTTGTTACCACTTGGAGGCCGGCAAAGACAACGATTGTCATACCAACCTTAAGCAGTAGTGGCCCCTATAATTACTCAGTTACCTGGACGAATCTATCCAACACAGGGGTGGGAGATGGTTCTGCCTCTGCGCAAACTGGCAATTATACCATTACCGGACTTACTGCCAGAGATACTTACCAAGTAGAAATTACAGGTATATTTCCCCATTTCTACATGAATATGCAGGGTGGTCGTAACGACCTACGCACGATTGAACAATGGGGGAACATTGCCTGGAGAAGCATGGAACGCGCATTTATGGGGTGTGAAAATTTGACCTACAATGCAACTGATGCGCCTGATTTATCTGGTGTAACCAATGCCAGTTATATGTTTTCAAGGACTAGAAGGTTTAATGGTAACCTGAGTAGTTGGAATGTGAGCAATGTCAGAGATATGAACAATATGTTTGCAAGTGCTTTTGATTTTAATGGCGATCTGAGTAGCTGGAATGTGGGCAATGTCACTGATATGAGTTCAATGTTTGCAAGTGCTTCTGATTTTAATCGAAACCTGAGTAGTTGGAACGTGAGTAATGTCAGAGATATGAGCAATATGTTTGAATTCGCTGCCAGGTTTGATCAGAATATAGGAGGTTGGAATATGAGTAATGTCACTGATATTAGTAGTATGTTTAGTTTTGCAGGATCATTTAATGGAAATATTAGCTCTTGGGATGTAAGCAATGTGACGAATATGACGAATCTATTTAATAATGCTCAATCCTTTAGAGAGGATATTGGCTCTTGGGATGTAAGCAAAATAACGGACATGGCAGGTGTTTTTAACGGAGCTCACGGCTTCAATCAAGATATTAGTTCATGGGATGTAAGCAACGTGACGGATATGATTTTCATGTTTAATGATGCTGAATCCTTTAATCGGGATATTAGCTCATGGGATGTAAGCAAAGTGACCGATATGAGGTGGATGTTTAGAGGGGCGGAATCCTTTAATCAGGATATTGGGTCTTGGAATGTGAGCAACGTGACCAATATGACTGATATGTTGAATAATTCGGGCATGACCGTGACCAATTACGATAACACCCTCATTGGCTGGGCAGCCCAAACCCTAAGGGCAAATGTCCAACTTGGGGCAACGTCTTTAGCATACTGCAATGGCAAGTCAGCGAGGAACATTCTCACGGGCAGCCTTAATAACTGGACCATCTCAGGAGATAACCTGGATTGCTCAGGCTTTAGCACTTTCACCGTGGATGACCCTTCGGTAGCGGAAGGGGATGCCGGAAGTGCTACCCTCACCTTCACCGTGACCTTGAGTGACCCTGCACCAGCAGGCGGAGCCACCGTGGATTATGTCACTTCCGATGGTACGGCTTCTTCAGCATCAGACTATACCTCCACTTCTGGAACCCTGAATTTTACGTTCGGGGAAACTACTAAAACGATAGATGTTACCATCTCGAGCGATACTGAGATTGAAGATGACGAACAGATTACCCTGACCCTTTCCAACCCGACCGGATCGTTTGTTACCATTGGGGATGCTACCGGAATCGGAACGATTACCAACGATGATGTTGCCGTTCCCGAAGTGACTTTATCAGCTACCGTTTCACCAATCGCTGAAAATGGCGGAACATCTACTTTAACGGCAACAACGGACGTGGCGGTTTCTTCTGATGAAGCTATTACCATTAGCTACGCTGGTACGGCCACGAATGGGGTGGATTACACCGGTAGCACCACCATCACCATCTTATCAGGAGCTACTACTGGTTCGATTACTATTACTGGATTGGACGATTCCACGGACGATGATGGGGAAACCATCATTGCAACCATTACTGCAACCCAAACAGTGGATATTGGAGCTGATAATTCCGAAACCATCACTATCACCGATGACGATCCCCTTCCACAAATAAGCATTAATGATATTACCGTTAATGAAAGTGCTGGCACGGCCACAGCTACGGTCTCCATCGATAGAGAAAGCAACAACGATGTTACTATTTTTTATCAAACCTCCGATGGAACGGCTGCTGCCGGCACAGATTACACAAAAATTGCATTTGGAACCACATTTGTTACCATTAACGCAGGGGCAACAAGTACAACTATAAGTGTTTCAATTACTGACGATTCGCTCGATGAAGAAGATGAAACTTTCGTCATTAACAACCTTGCTACATTTGTTAGTGACGCTACCATTGCAGATGGTTCAGGAACCGTAACTATCATCGATGACGATCCAACGCCCATCAACCTCAGCGTTTCTGCCAATGCAGGTACAGAAGCCGATGGTACGGCCATCACGGTTACTGCCACCGCTTCTCAGGCAGTTTTAGGAAACCAGACCGTAGATTTGGGTGTGAGTGGTACCGGCATTAATGGTACAGATTATACTTTAGACAATACAAATATTACCATTCTGGATGGCCAGACTACAGGTTCGGTTACTTTCACAATCCTGGATGATACGGATATTGAAGGGGTTGAAACAGCCACACTTACCGTCAGTAATCCATCTTCCGGATTGACCCTGGGTTCTACCACGGTTCAGAATGTGACTATCACTGATAATGACTTCCCAACGGTAGACTTGAGTGTTTCGGCTAACACTGGTACAGAAGCCGCCCAGACGGTGATTACGGTTACAGCTACTGCTTCTCAGGCGGTGACTGGTGATCAAATGGTTGACCTTGGAATCTCTGGAACTGACATTACAGCCTCTGATTACGTCCTCAGCAATACTACCATTACCATTCTGGATGGCCAGACTACAGGCTCGGCCACTTTTATGGTTCAGGATGACGTGGATATAGAGGGTGCAGAGACAGCTACAATTACAGTCAGTAATCCATCTTCGGGGTTAACACTCGGTTCTACTACAGCTCAGAATGTGACCATCACCGACAATGACTTCCCAACCGTTGAATTGAGTGTCTCAGCCAATGCTGGCACTGAAGCAGCCCAGACGGTGATCACAGTGACTGCCACTGCTTCGGAAGCAGTTTCCAGTGATCAAACGGTTGATTTGGGAATCAGCGGCACTGGCATTACCAGTACCGACTATCTCCTAAACAATGCGATCATCACCATCTTGAATGGACAAACTACGGGTTCGGTTACTTTTACCATACAGGATGACTTAGATATTGAGGGCTCCGAGATAGCTACACTGACCATCAGCAACCCGTCTTCTGGACTCACCTTAGGTTCGACTACTGCTCAAAATGTAACCATTACCGATGATGACTTCCCAACGGTAGACTTGAGTGTTTCGGCTAACACTGGTACAGAAGCCGCCCAGACTGTGGTCACAGTGACTACTACTGCTTCGCAAGCAGTTTCCGGTGATCAGACGGTTGATTTGGGAATCAGCGGCACTGGCATTACAAGTACCGACTATCTCCTAAATAATACGACCATCACCATCTTGAATGGACAAACTACGGGTTCGGTCACTTTTACTGTTCAGGATGATACGGATATTGAAGGGGTTGAAACAGCTACACTTACCATCAGTAATCCATCTTCCGGATTGAGCCTGGGTTCTACCACGGTTCAGAATGTGACTATCACGGACAATGACTTCCCAACGGTAGACTTGAGTGTTTCGGCTAACACTGGTACAGAAGCCGCCCAGACGGTGATTACAGTTACCACTACTGCTTCTCAGGCAGTTACTGGTGATCAGACAGTTGACCTTGGGGTAAGTGGAACCGGTATCACCGGAACGGATTATGCTTTAAGTAATGCTATAATCACGATTCTGAACGGCCAGACCATGGGTACAGTGACTTTCACGGTTCAGGATGATTCAGACATAGAAGGTGCTGAAACCGCCACACTTACCATCAGCAATCCGTCTTCTGGTATAACGCTGGGTGCTACCACGGCTCAGAATATCACCATTACGGATAATGACTTCCCAACGGTTGAGCTGAGTGTTTCTGCCAATGCAGGCACAGAGACTGATGGTACAACCATCACGGTAACGGCTACTGCCTCTCAGGTAGTGTCGGGAGGCCAGACCGTTGATCTAGCAATATCTGGGACTGGTATAGCCAATACAGATTACACGCTTAGCAACACTAAAATAACTATCCTGGATGGACAGATTGCCGGTACAGTTACATTTACTGTTCAGGACGATTTGGTGATTGAAGGTACAGAAACCGCTACGCTAACCATTGGTAATCCTTCGTCAGGTTTGACCTTAGGAGCAACTGCCACTCAGAATATCACCATTACGGATAATGACTTTCCAACAGTTGAACTCAGTGTTTCTGCCAATACAGGTACAGAGGCTGATGGTACAACTATCACGGTAACGGCTATGGCTTCTCAGGTAGTGGATGGTGACCAGACGGTTGACCTGGGAGTTGGTGGTACCGGTATTACGGGTACAGATTATACCCTTAGTAACACTCAGATAACCATCCTGGATGGGCAGACCACTGGTACAGTAACATTTACTGTTCAGGACGATTTGGTTATTGAAGGCACAGAAACCGGCATGCTAACCATTGGTAATCCATCAGCTGGTTTGACTTTGGGAGCGACCACTACTCAAAACGTGATGATCACCGATAATGACTTTCCAACGGTCGATTTGAGCGTTTCGGCCAATGCCGGTACTGAGGCAGATCAGACGGTAATTACGGTTACCGCTACAGCTTCTCAGGCAGTAGATGGAGATCAGACGGTTGACCTGGGAGTAAGCGGAACAAGTATTACCAATACAGATTATACCCTGAGCAATGCCACGATCACCATTTCGGATGGAGCAACCACGGGTATGGTTACTTTTACTATCCAGGATGATGCTGATATAGAAGGGGATGAGACCGCCACACTAATGATCAGCAACTCATCAGCCGGTTTGACTTTAGGAGCAACTGCCACTCAGAATATCACCATTTCGGATAATGATTTCCCAACGGTTGAACTGAGCGTTTCGGCAAATGCCGGCACAGAGGCTGATCAGACAATAATTACCGTCACGGCTACAGCCTCTCAGGTCGTAGATGGAGACCAGACAGTTGACCTGGAAGTGAGTGGAACAGGTATCACAGGAACAGATTATACACTTTCCAATACGGCCATTACCATTCTGGATGGAGCAACAACCGACACAGTGACCTTTACCATCCAGGATGATGCGGATATTGAAGGTGATGAGACTACTATCTTAACGATTAGTAACCCATCTGCTGGTTTGACTTTGGGAGCTACGACTACCCAAAACGTAGTGATCACTGATAATGACTTTCCAACGGTTGAACTCAGTGTTTCTGCTAACGCTGGTACAGAAGCAGCCCAGACGGTGATTACGGTTACAGCTACTACTTCTCAGACCGTGGATGGAAATCAAACGGTTGACTTAGCAGTGACTGGTACGGGCATTACCAATGCTGATTTTACGCTGACTAATACTTCCATCACCATCCTGGATGGTCAGACTACCGGTACAGTCACATTTAATATTCAGGACGATTTAGTGATTGAAGGCACAGAAACCGCCATGCTAACCATTGGTAATGCTTCGTTAGGTTTGACCTTAGGAGCAACCGCCACTCAGAATATCACCATTACGGATAATGACTTTCCAACGGTTGAACTCAGCGTTTCGGCAAATGCTGGTACAGAAGCAGATCAGACGGTGATTACGGTTACTGCTACAGCTTCTCAGGCCGTAGATGGAGATCAGACGGTTGATCTGGGAGTGAGTGGGACAGGTATTGCCAATACAGATTATACCCTGAGCAATGCCACCATTACCATTCCGGATGGAGTAACCACGGGTATGGTCACTTTTACCATCCAGGACGATGCAGATATTGAAGGAGATGAGACGGCCACACTGACGATCAGTAATCCTTCAGCCGGTGCAACGCTGGGAACCACCACCACCCAGAACGTGACTATCACGGATAATGACTTTCCAACGGTTCAGCTGAGTGTTTCAGCTAATTCCGGAACTGAGGTCGCTCAGACAGTAATCACTGTGACTGCTACAGCTTCTCAGGCCGTAGATGGAGATCAGACCGTTGATCTTGGAGTGAGTGGAACAGGTATTACCAATGCTGATTTTACGCTGACTAATACTGCCATTACCATCCTGGATGGAGCGACCACCGGTATGGTCACTTTTACCATCCAGGACGATGCGGATATTGAAGGAACAGAGACAGCTACTTTAACTATTAGTAACCCATCTACCGGACTGACTTTAGGTTCTACGACCGCTCAGAATATCACCATTACGGATAATGATTTCCCAACAGTTGAACTCAGTGTTTCCACGAATACCGCAACTGAGGCCGCCCAGACAGTAATCACTGTGACTGCTACAGCTTCTCAGACCGTGGATGGAGATCAAACGGTTGACTTAGCAGTGACCGGTACAGGCATTGCCAATACCGACTATACCCTGAGTAGTGCTACGATTACCATTCCGGATGGAGCCACCACGGGTGTGGCCACTTTTACTATCCAGGATGATGCGGATATAGAAGGAGATGAGACTGCTACATTGACGATCAGCAACCCCTCAGCCGGTGTAATACTGGGAACCACTACCACCCAGAACGTAACTATCACCGATAATGACTTTCCAACAGTTGAACTGAGCGTTTCTGCGAATACCGGTACAGAGGCAGATCACACGGTCATTACGGTAACAGCTACTGCTTCTCAGGCAGTGGATGGAGATCAGACAGTCGATCTGGGAGTAAGCGGAACGGGGATTACCAATACCGACTATACCCTGAGTAGTGCTACGATTACCATTTTGGATGGCGTGACCACCGGCATGGTCACTTTTACGATTCAGGATGATGCGGATATAGAAGGAGATGAGACTGCTATCCTGGTTATAGGTAATCCTTCTGCCGGGATTACTCTGGGTGTGGTCATAAGTGAGAATGTTACCATTATTGATAATGATAAAGTCGAACCTGACCTGATCAATACCACCATTACAGCTTCACCAACGAGCCTGGTGGCAGATGGAGTTACTGCGAGTGTGATCACTGTCCATTTAATAGATTCGGATGGTAACGCTCTGATGATATCCCGGGGAGTGGTCACCCTAAATGTTACAGGAAACGCTTTGCTGACTCCGGTCTCTGACAATGGTGATGGCACTTATACTGCGATGTTGACCAATACTGTAGCAGAGATGGTTACAGTAACAGGTCAATGGGACGGTCTTAATATTTCGACAGAAGTAGAGGTTGAGTTTACCCCTGATAACACTGATACCGATGGAGATGGAGTCTATGACAGACTTGAGGATCTCAATGGCAACGGAGATCTGGAAGATGACGATACGGACGGTGATGGTATTCCGAATTACCTTGATACTGATGATGATGGAGACTCTATCCCAACAAAAGATGAGGATATCGATGGTGATGGAGATCCACAAAATGATGATACGGATGAAGATCAGATTCCCAACTATCTGGATGACGATGATGATAATGATGGTATTATGACCATCGATGAGGATGCCAATGGCAATCTGGATCTCTTTGATGATGATACAGATGGTGATGACATTCCCAATTTCCTGGATCCAATCGAGAACATGGTAGTGGATAAGCTATTCAGTCCGAATGGAGATGGTATCAATGATGTGCTCCAAATCCGGGATGCCGAAAAATTCCCGAATAATAAGGTCAGCATATTCAACAGACAGGGGAGCCTCATTTTTGAAATAGAAGCCTACGATAACAGAGGACGCGTATGGAATGGCATTCCTAACAAAGGTTTGCTTGCCAGTGGAGATAAAATTGTCCCGAATGGAACCTACTTCTATGTTATTGAACCTAATGATGGTTCTGAAACCATTACGGGCTTCTTTATACTCAAACGCTGATAAGATGGTATTAAGAAAACTGTTTACGACTCTGATGCTATTGTTTTCTTGGCCCATGTTTTTGTCGGGACAACAACAGATACTCAATACACAGTATGTGTTTAACAGACACCTGATTAACCCGGCTTATACCGGCCTGGGTAGTAAGTTACAAGCCTCGATGCTTTACAGGCAACAGTGGGTGGGTATAGAAGGAGCTCCTAATACCCAGGCACTTTCATTACATGCACCGATCAACCGCAATAAGAACGCTGCTTTGGGTGGCATCATTATCAGGGATCAGATTGGTGTTACAACACAACTGGGAGTTTATATGACAGGAAGCTATATCCTCCAGTTAAAGAGTAAGACATATCTGTCTTTCGGATTGCAGGGGGGGATACTGAATGACCAGACCAATTTCTCAGAGCTGGAAGGCTTTGCCGATGATCCCTTGTTTGCTTCGGGTGTCATAAGTGAGTTCAGACCGAATTTTGGAGCGGGTGTTTATATTTTCGATGACAGATTTCATCTGGGAATCTCTGTTCCGAACCTATTCGAACAGAAATTTCAGCAATTCTCTTTTCAGGAGAGCGCAGACATTTTTCCATTTGTTTACATAGATGCAGGATACCTCTTTCATCTGAAAAACGGATGGACACTTGATGTGAGCACTTTGATGAGAAAAGAGCCTCAACTACCGGTTCAGTTTGATATTAATGGGGTTATCGGGGTCAGAGATCTACTCTGGTTCGGACTGTCATATCGTTCCTTTGAATCTTACGATGCCCTGTTCAGGGTGAAGCTAAGTCGAGACTATTACTTTGCCTACTCCTATGATATCTCTACCGGGCCGGCTTCCCTGAGTCGGGTAAATGCGGGGTCTCATGAATTTATGTTACAATTTGGTCTCAATCGTCCTGTTCGTCCCAGAGGTATGGAGCGATTCAAAAAATGGTAAGTCGCGTGAAGTATCTTTGATCTTATAAGGCAGAAGTCTCGCAGAATTTTATCAACCCTGTAAACCTTTCCATGACTTTTTAGTACGTTTAAATAAGGTCCCGGTCCTGACTATATCTCCGGGTCACTTTTTGGGTAAACAAACATCAAGGTCATTTCACGAGAGCTACTTCTGATCATGAGTCTGCTGGGAGTCTTTAACGGACTCTTTCTCACCGGCTATTTTCTCTTTAACAGAAAAGAGACCCGGTATCGCAATGTCTATTTGGGGTTGTTACTACTTGCCCTGGTAATCAGGATTGGCAAGTCTGTATTTTTCTATTTCGATAGCGGTCTGAACGAAAACTATATTCTTATCGGTCTGCTGGGCTGTGTGGCCATCGGGCCGATGACACTGTATTTCGCTCGTTCGCAGATAAGCGGCAACAAGGCTTTTGATAAGAAAAGTCTCCTGCATTTAATCCCCCTGGTATTAGTCGCACTTTATGCTGTTTTCTTTGTGTCGTACGATGAAGACCGAAGCCTCTGGCGTACCTATATCGTTACGGGCATTTATTACTATTGGGGTGTCTACTCTCTGTATGCCGTTTTTCTGGTGGTTCGGGAGGTGTATGTCCGAAAGAATGCCTTTCCTGAATCAGGCTGGACGCAGGGTGTAATCCTGGGAGTTACCCTGATCTGGCTGGCTTACCTTACTTCCAGCTTTACCTCTTATCTTACCGGAGCCCTGACCTTCTCTTTTGCCGTATACCTGCTTGCCTGGATCATCATTACCGGTTCCAGAAAAAAGGAGGCACCCAAGAAGGCAAAACCAGTTCAGAACAATGCGATATCAGCGGAGGAAGTGGATAGAATTGGTCGTAAGATCAAAGCCGTCTTACTGGAAGACCAGCGTTTTAAATCTCCGGACCTGACTATGCCGGCCCTTGCTAAACTGACTGGTCAGACGCCCCACCAGTTTTCTTCATTTATCAATGAGCAGCTCAATCAGAATTTCTCCCAGCTGATCAATTCTTACAGGGTAGATGCTGCAAAGGAAATGTTGCGAACAGAAGTGCACCTTACGGTCGAAGCCATTGGTTTTGACTGTGGTTTCAACTCTCCATCCACGTTTCATACTGCTTTTAAAAAGGCCACGGGTCTGACCCCTGCCGGCTACCGAAAACAGCAGGTAGTTTCTTCTGATTTATAAATCTGAAGTTTCGTTTTATCCAGTAAAAGGACTTCGGTTCGCAGATTGTGCATATTGAGCTTGATCCGGTGAAGCCGCTGTAAAGCAAATCAGGCAGCCCGGAAACAATCAGAAACTCACTTAACAAACATTCAAAACAACAACATGAAAAGAACCTTGTTCTCAATGATCGTGCTGGTAGTCATCAGTACTATGACCTATGCTCAGACTGACAAAGAAGCTGTGACAGCTACAGCTATGGATTATATAGAAGGTACTGCCAATGGCGATATTGAAAGAATCAAAAGAGCTTTTACTGAAACGGCTGCCCTATACGGGGTGAATGGCGATGGCAGTATGAGATATATTCCCATTGATAAGTATGTCACTTATTTCAAGCCTGGTGAAAAGAACGACCGAAAGGGTAAGATTGTGGCAATAGACATTGTTAATAATGCGGCAAACGTAAAAATTGAGATTCTTTCGGGTGACTGGAAATACACTGATTTTTTGTTACTGCTTAAGCTGAAAGAAGGCTGGAAGATTGTGAATAAGTCGTATACCCGGGTAAAAGTCAGATAGAGTATTTCCATTAATCTGTCATAAGCAACGAAGTGAAGCCTGCTTGCGGTAAAGGCAGGCAGTCTCCACATGTCACTCAAAAACGATATTGAGATTACTTCATTGCTCCTACGTTGAAGCTTTCACCTGTGGCCAAAGCCTTTGGCGAAGGACTCAACGCAAGCGTTTCATTCGTGATGACGATTTCTTTGACTTTTGAGACAGCCTCTTTTTGATTAATGCGATTGTACGATAATGATCGGATTATGTAGCATCAGTGTTCAGTCCCGAACTGAAATCTGAAGCTTCATATCACAGAGACGCTCTTATGAGTGAACGGAGGCTCATTCTGGGATTTGGTATTTTTTTTGATAAACTGTGAGCTAAATTGCGACCTTCAGTACAGCAATGCTCAAAAACTATCTCAAAATTGCATTTCGGAACCTGGTAAAAAGGAAGGTAACCACCTTTGTGAACCTTACGGGACTTACCATAGGTATTACGCTCACTGTACTGTTGATTTTGTATGCAAAGTATGAGCTGGACTATGATAGCTTCCACAATGAGCCGGAGTATACGGTAAGGCTGCTTCGTACTGAAGACCTGGGGGATAATGATCAGGTACTGGCCAAGACCAGCCCCCGGATTATGCTGTCTCTGGCTGATGAGTTTCCCGAGGTAGAAAATACAACACTCCTTTTTAAGCACTGGAATGTACCCCTCCTGAGTCAGGACGAAACGGGATTTTATGAGAAAGACTTCCTCTTTGCTGATTCAGCATTTTTTGATGTGTTTGGCTATGATCTGGTCAGAGGTGACCCTGAAATTGCACTCAGTGAGCCTTACTCTCTCGTAATCAGTGAGGAGATGGCCATTAAGTATTTTGGTAGTGAAAACCCGATGGGGCAGACCCTCCGCTATGAACTGATGCATGATCTGGTGATCACCGGTGTGTTCAGGAAAGAGGAGCGTTTTGGTTCTCATTTTACATTCGATTTCCTGGCCTCAATGCCAACGCTGCGGCAGGTTATGTCTTATGATATCCTGACAGGAGGCTATAATGGTTTTTACAACTACATACACTTCAGGCCCAGTACCAACATTGAAGCCTTTAATGAACGTTACCAGACCTGGCTGGAGGATCGTTTTCCTGAGGAGAATATTTTGCTACAGCCCATGCTGGACATTCATCTGCGCTCTGATGCTATTTCAGAGATAGAGCAGCAGAGTGATATCATGTTTGTTCGTGTGGTAATCATTATTGCCATTGTGGTGATTATACTGGCGACCATTAATTATATCAACTCCGCAGTATCATCTTCGATCGAAAGGCTGAAAGAGATGGGGGTAAGAATGGTATCCGGTGCTTTCGGACCACAGATTTTCCTTCAGTTTATTCTCGAGGCATTCCTGACGATTTCCATAGCCATTGTGGCCTCCCTCTTTTTTCTATACTTTCTGATGCCCCCCTTCAATGCGCTGCTGACCACGAATCTGGTACTGGACCCGGTAGGGCAGTGGCAGATATGGATGATGATCTCCGGTCTGATTTTTATCACAGCCGTGATTTCAGGAATGGCTCCGGCCATTGTGATCCTGAGAATGGAGCTGACGGATGTACTGCTGAACGTAGTAACCATAGGCCGTATCGGCTACTTGCGTAAGGGATTGATGATCTTTCAGTTTGTAGTTTCGGTAGTACTGATCGTAGGGGCCGTAACCATCAATCGGCAGGCGGCTTTCGTTAAGTCAAAAGATCTTGGTTTCGATCAGCAAGGCGTCATGGTGGTGCCTATTCGCGACCGTGGTATCAATTCAAACTACGAGAACTTTAAGGATAAGGTACTTTCAGTGGCCGGAGTTACCACGGTTTCCCGGTCCAGAGCCATTCCGGGCAAACCCTTTGCCACAGAGTATTACAAGCCAGAAAGTACGAGCATTGATTCCATTCTGATGAATGTAAATCATACCGGAGATGATTACCTGGAAGCTATGGGAATACAATTGCTGACAGGCGTTGAATTCGAGTACCTGAAAAGCACAGAGACGCTGCCGGTTATCGTCAATGAGACCGTAGTGGTGGCTTTTGAATTTGGCGACCCGGTAGAAGCCCTGGGGCGCGCTATGTATCATAATGGTGAAAAATACACGATTGTGGGGGTGGTAATGGACTTTAACTACGAAACCCTTCACAAACGCATTCAGCCGCTGGTGATCCACCCGGGTGAAGACCTGGAAGATTTTATGCTGGTAAGGTATCAGGGGGCAAATGATGAGGCTGTAGGGCAGGGCCTGTCGGATCTTTGGTATACTACGGCCTACGAGCAGCCCTTTACACAGTCGCTGCTGACCCAAGACCTGGGAGAGCTTTATCGTTCAGAGAAGATCTGGGGTGATATCGGCAATTTGTCAATGCTCGTTTCAGTGATCATAGGAGCATTAGGAGTTTTTGGCCTTGTATCCCTGGTAGTACAAAAGCGCTTTAAAGAAATGGGGATTCGGAAGATTTTCGGAGCTTCTCATACCAATATCATCGGTATCGTATATAGCGAGTTTTTCGTGATCCTCTTCCTGACTTTACTGATCAGCGTGCCGGCAGGGTATTTCCTGTCTCAGCTTTGGTTGCAGGATTTTGCCTACCGTATTAAAGTCCCGGTGGATGCATTTGTGATTGCCATGTCTTTGCTGGCATCTGTCACCTGTCTGGCAGTACTATTCCATACTTTAAAGGCCCTGGCCAAGAATCCCCTGAAGGCCCTGCGGGATGTTTAAATCATCTGAGCGGTAATAAAAGAGGCTGTCTCAAAAGCATTGAGCCATCACGTTGGAAGTGACGATTACTTTAACTTTTGAGACAGCCTTTTTGACCCCTGGACTCTTAACCTTAGAGCGTACCTCTTAAATCCTGTTCGCGTTCGATGGCCTCGAACAAGGCCTTGAAATTGCCTTTTCCGAAAGAAGTGGCACCTTTGCGCTGAATGATCTCAAAGAACATGGTAGGTCGCGGGTTGACCGTTTTAGTAAATATCTGCAGCAGATAGCCCTCATCATCCCGATCTACCAGTATGCCCAATTCCTGAAGAGGAGCCAGGTCTTCATCTATTTCACCAACTCTTTCCAGCAGAGACTCATAGTAGGTGTCAGGTATGGTGAGAAATTCAACACCGCGGTCTCTGAGGTTAGTTACCGTTTCTATGATGTTATCGGTAGCCATGGCCACATGTTGTACACCGGCACCCTCATAAAAATCCAGATACTCATCTACCTGAGATTTCTTCAAACCTTCAGCAGGCTCATTGATCGGGAATTTGATACGGCCGTTGCCATTGCTCATCACCTTACTCATCAGGGCAGTGTACTCAGTAGAAATGTCTTTATCATCAAAGGAGAGTATTTGCTTGAAACCCAGTACTTCCTCATAGAATTTTACCCACTTGTTCATATCACCCAGCTCTACATTGCCCACCATGTGGTCTACATACCTAAGGCCTGTAGCAGGAGCTTCAAATCGAGGTTCCCACTTGTCATAGCCGGGTAAGAATACCCCGTTATAGTCTTTGCGCTCAACAAATATGTGAACCACCTCTCCGTAAGTATAGATGCCAGAGCGAACGACTTTGCCATGCTCATCGCTTTCTGTAGTAGGCTCCATATAGGATCGGGCGCCCCGCTTTACAGCTTCTTCGTAGGCGTAAGTTGCATCATCTACCCAAAGGGCGTTTACTTTTACGCCATCACCGTGCTTGTCTATGTGCTTCCCTATTTCCGTATTGCTGTTAAGAGGGGTGGTAAACATCAGACGAATCTTGTCCTGAACTACCACATAGGATTCCCTGTCCTTAACACCGGTTTCGAGTCCTGCATGGGCAAGGCTTTGAAAACCAAAAGCGGCCTTGTAGTAATATGCTGCCTGTTTGGCATTGCTTACATAGAGTTCTATGTAGTCTGTGCCATTGATCGGCATGATGTCATTGTCAACACTTTCTACTCCGGGAGTATCAGAAACCATGTAGTTCATAAGGATGTCGTTTGAAATGAAACTTACTTGTCATGACAAATGTATTCATTTTACGCATCACTTTCAACCCTCAGGAGCCTGCTTAAGCCGGACTAACTGAGGACTACTGGTAAGAATCGAAGTTATTGAAGACCTGATTCATGATGCGCTGGAAGTTTTCGTAATCTTCTTCTGTCAGGTTTTGCCATGAATGCCGCCTGAGCCTGTCTATTTCCTGCTGACAGGTCTGTACGGTCTCTTGTCCCTTTTCTGTCAGCTTAATGGTGGTTTTTCGCCTGTCTTTTTGCTCTGACTTACGTGTTACGAGGTTTTTCTTTTCCAGCTTGTCTATAATGCGTGAAATGGTTGCGGCATCTTTAAAGCTCTGTTCGCTGATTTCCTTCTGAGACAGTTCGCCCATGTTGTTCAGGGTATCGAGAAGCACCCATTGATCTGGAGTGATGTCTACCTGTAGTTTATTGAAAACTTTGATGAAGCTGAGCTTTGTGATGCGGAAAGTGCGTTCAAGCAGAAAGCCGAACTTTTTTGGATCACTTGATTCTGACATCTATTATTGGTTAGTGGTAATACCAAAATAAGTGATTGTTTCCGGTTTTCCGTGTAAAAAAAGAGACCGGAATCTATTTCTACTGTATCAGGGTCAGTGACTACACTAAAAAGGACGTGTAGCCCGGCCTTCATCAATAGAGCACCCGGAATTTAATGGTGTGATCCACCTTTTTCAGGGCTTTGATCAGATCTTTGCTGTATTCTTTATCAATGTCCGTGATCACATAGCCAATCAGCTCATTGGTTTTCAGGTACTGTCCCAAGATGTTCACTTCATGACTTGCCAGCACGTTGTTGATTTTTGCAATCACTCCTGGTTTATTGTCATGAATATGTATCAGCCTGTGCGCATGATCAAAAGCGGGCAAGGTCAGGTTAGGGAAATTAACACTGTTGGCTGTACTGCCTGTATTGATATAGGCCATGATCTTGCCGGGAACAAAGTCTGCAATATTCTCCTGGGCTTCCAGGGTAGAGCCCCCGATGTGCGGGGTTAATATCAGGTTGTTGAGCCCTTTCAATTCAGATTCGAAAGGATCATTGTTGCTTTTGGGTTCTTCAGGAAATACATCTACGCCAGCGCCCACAATCTTGCCCGATTCCATTACTTCCCTCAGGGCAGCCACATCTACAACAGGCCCTCTGGCCAGGTTGAGGAAATAGCTTCCTTCTTTCATCAGGTCAAAGTGTTTCTTCTTGAAAAAGCCTTTGTTCTCCGGTCTGCCGTCTATGTGCAGGGTTACTACATCTGAGAGTCCCAGAAGTTCTTCAAGAGAGCCGCACTTGGTGGCATTGCCCAGGGCCAGTCTTTCTTCCATATCATAGTAGCAGACATCCATGCCCATGTTTTCTGCCAGAACAGAAAGCTGAGAGCCTATGTTGCCATAGCCGATAATACCGAGCTTCTTGCCCCTGATCTCGAAGCTGTTTTTGGCAGACTTGTTCCATTTACCCTGGTGCATGGCAGCACTTTTATCTACCACACCGCGCATGAGCATAATGATTTCTGCAATGGCCAGTTCTACCACAGAGCGGGTATTGCTGTAAGGCGCATTGAACACGGCTACTCCTTTGGCGAGTGCTGCATCCAGATCTATCTGGTTAGTGCCTATACAAAAAGCACCTATGGCCATAAGCTTATCTGCATACTCCAGCACACGGGCCGTGACCTGGGTTTTCGAGCGAATGCCCAGTACGTGAATTCCCTTGATCTTTTCGCACAGTTCATCTTCATCCAGCCCGGCCGGATAGCTCTCAACGTTGAAGCCCTCTTCTTTCAGTTTTTCCAGTGCATGTGAATGCACATTTTCCAAAAGAAGCATTTTGATACGGTTTTTGGGAAAAGATAAAGCTCCGCTCATATTATTATAGAATAGTATTTCGTCAAAACTGGGTGCTATATGGTCGGCATTCTCTTTTACAGTAAGCCTTTCTATATTTTCGGTAAAAGCATAAAACTTATCAGCTATGCCTGCCTTTCTTACTTCATAGTCGGTATAGCCGTCCCCGATCATGTGGATGTTCCCGTCCAGTTCCAGTGACTGGAGTTGCTTCACTTTGCCACCATTGGCCGAGAGCACATTGTCTCTGTTGAAATCAACAATGTCGCCTTTTTCGTCAAAGACCATATCATTGGCAAACACGTTTTCTGCTTTGATGCCATAGGGGGTGACCACCGGTACAATAAACTCCTTAAAACCATTGGATACGATAAAAGTATTTCCGGCATTTCCTTCGAAAAAGGCTTTGTTGCGGCTTACTGATTTGGATACCAGCCGGGAGAGTCTGGCTACCAGCTCATCCAGGTGTCTTTCATTCGCATCCAGCAGCTGAATCCTTTGTTCCAGTGATTCCCTGAACGACAGGGAACCATCCATACCACCATCGGTAATATCTTTGATCTTCTGCAGGCGTATATCTCTTTCCGGGTGACTTTGCAGAGAGATTTCTCCCAGAATATCCAGGGCTTCTACTTTGGTAAAAGTGCTGTCAAAGTCAATGACAAAATACTGTTGCCGGGCCGTTTCCGTAGTCATGGGTTGGGTTAAAAAAGTAAACAAACCATTTACACGAACGAAAGTAACAGCTTTGCACATAAGAGTACAGCAGCGGGCAGTATTAAATTTATGGCTAACGATTGCATTCTGGTCTGGTAGTCAGGGTACTACCGGATTTCGCTGGAGTGGTACAGGTTTCAAACAACTTTTTACTGTGTTTACCAGATTTATATGATTTCAGGGAGTACGCTAAGGAGTCAATCTTTTCGTTTCCTTTTGGGCGATTGGTCGAGTGGAAAAAACCGATTACATTTGTCAAAACCCAGCCATAGTGCCAATCAACCCTGAAATTCTAGAAAAAGCCGGTCGTATCAAAGCTATACTCTTTGATGTGGATGGTGTCCTTACTGACGGAGGTATCATTTATGATAACCGCGGAATGGAGTTCAAGCGATTTAATGTGAAGGATGGACAGATCATCAAGTATCTGAAGAAGTATGGCATCCTGACCGGGGTTATCACCGGCAGAGCCTCCGAAGTGGTGAAAAACCGCTGTAATGAGCTCAAGATTGATATACACTATCATGGTATCAGTCAGAAGCAGATTACTTTCGAGAATATCCTGAAAGAGCAGTCGCTGCAGGCTCATGAAGTGGCCTATATCGGGGACGATATCAATGACCTTCCTGTGTTGAGCAGGTGTGGTCTCAGTGCTACACCTGCAGATGGTCATGTCACTGTTCAGGAGCATGTGGACTGGGTGCTGAAAACCCCCGGAGGGCATGGTGCTTTGAGAGAGCTGGCCGATTTGGTGCTGAAGGCACAGGGGCATTACGATAAGATTATAACAGACTTGTTATCATGAATAGATTTGACCAGGGCTTTGAGCTCTCAGAGGGTATTGTTTTAGGGGAGGGGCAGATGGTTTTGTTTTCCGGTCCCTGTGCTATTGAAAGCTATGATGTTTGTGCTGAAGTAGCTGAAAAAATGAAGCTGATATGCGAAAAACTGGATATTAGATACATATTTAAAGCCTCCTTTGATAAAGCTAATAGAACTTCAGTAAATTCGCAGCGCGGAGTAGGGTTAGAGGAAGGCCTGAACGTATTAGACAGGATTAAGCGCGAGTTTGACCTGTCTATTGTCACCGACATTCATGAACCAAATCAGGCTGACCCCGTGAGTGACGTGGCGCAAGCATTGCAAATTCCCGCTTATTTGTGTCGTCAGACTGACCTGTTAGTGGCCGCAGGCAAGACAGGCAAGACTGTTAAAATCAAGAGGGGGCAGTTCATGGCCCCGGAAGACATGCAATATGCTGTGAACAAGGTGAAATCTACCGGAAACAACAAAGTGTGTCTTACAGAAAGAGGTGTTTCTTTTGGTTATCATAATTTGGTGGTAGACATGAGAGCGCTTCCGGTAATGAGGCAGTTTTCTCCGGTTATTTTTGATGTAACGCACAGTGTGCAGCAGCCGGGGGGAGCTGGTGGTAGTTCCGGAGGACAAAAACAGTTTGCTCCATACCTGGCCAGAGCAGCCGGAGCAGCCGGTGTTGACGGCTTTTTTATTGAAACTCACCCTGAACCTGAAGAAGCCTGGAGTGATGGACCGAATATGATACCACTTCATCAAATGGAAAGTTTCCTGACTATGACCAAAGAGGCTTTTGAATTAGGGCAAAACGCAACAAACGAAATCTAATGAAGAGCAAAAAGGAGCTAAAAAAGAATGTCAACATAGTCCTTATGTTGACTTTATTGCTGGCAATGGCCAGTAGTTGTATCCCCAATGAGAAGGTGATCTACCTTCAGAACAAAGGAGGAGAAGAAACCCCTGAATACGGGATAGATACCCTGATCCAGCTGAGCAGACAGGACTACCGTCTTCAACCCAATGATATTTTGCTGATTAACTTTTATTCGGCACAACCTCAGGCTGTAGAGAAATTTTATCCGCTGCTTCTGAGAACTGCGGCTTTGGGAGTTAACCAGGCCGGAGGTAATGGTAACAATGGCCAGCAAAACCTCTATTTCACCGGTTACAATGTGGATAAGGATGGTTTTGTTGAAGTAAATGGTCTGGGCAGGGTACAGGCAGCCGGGCTGACCAAAGAAGAGCTGAAGTACAAGCTGGAAGAGCAAATCAAGGCGGAGCAAGGGGTCAATGACATTCTGGTGAATGTTAAACTCGATGGTATCCGCTATACAATCTTTGGAGAGGTCAACGGTCCGGGTCCGCAGACACTTCAGCAGTATGAGGCAAACATCATTGAAGCGATAGCTTCCTCAGGTGACCTCACCCTCAATGCCAACAGAGAGCATGTACAGATTATAAGGCAGTATCCTGACGGTGTAAGGATTCATGAGGTCAATGTGACGGACAGAAAACTCCTCAGTTCGCCTTATTACTTTTTACAACCAAATGATATAATTTATGTACCTCCTTTGAAGATCAGAGAGCTGGGTACAGGAGAAACAGGTTTATCTACCTTTTCGTCAATCGTTGGGGTTATATCGGGTACTGCTCTGATTATAAGTCTCATCAATAATAACTAAGCGAGCTATGGCAGCAGATGAGTTTGATTTTCTGGAACAAGGTTCTTCTAAAAAAGGGCCATCAATAGATCCGAAGCTGATCTTTTTTAAGATCATCAGACAGTGGCCTACGCTGGTCATTTCGGTGGTGATTGCCCTTGTTGGCGTGTATATCTTTCACCGGTATACGGTCGAAAGGTACAGGCTCAGGGCTACCCTCATGATTCCGGATAGTAATACCTCTATCGATGCAGGTTTACTGGATCAATTCTCATTTGATTTTAACGCCAATTTCCTGAATGAGCTTGAAGTGTTGCGAAGTGAGGCACTTAGTCGTGAGGCCATTCAGTCGCTGGATTTTTATATTGACTATACCACCAAAGGACGGATCAAAACCATACAAGAGTACAGGTCTTTGCCTTTTGAGATCAAGCTGGCCCCCGAGCTGGAGCATATATATGAGCAGGAGTTCAAAATATCGTTTACTGAAAACAACCAGTTCAGGGTTACGCTAGCCAAGAACGAAAATCACGATGAAACAGAAATATTTGAGCCCTATGAGATCGTAGATAAAGAAGGCTTTGGTTTCTCTGTGGTGTTTAACCGTACGGCTAACCTGGAAGGTGATACCTATTACTTTGTATTGAAGGACGAGGAAGCACTGGTGAATGAATGGAATAAGAAGCTTTCCGTAACCTTTTTGAGAGAGTTTACTTCGATAGCCGTACTCGAATTATCCAGCGAAAATGCCAAAAAGGGAGCGAACTTTTTGAACACGCTGATGACCGTTTATCAGTCCCGCGAGTTGGAAAGGAAGAACCTGTCGGCTGAAAAGACAATCGAATATATAGACCGGGAAATGGCTGCTCTGGAAGATACGCTCAGTATTTATGCCAGCCAGCTTGATCAGAAAAAGGTAGATAATAATGTGATTGACTTTGGCGTAATCGGAAATACGCTGACAACGGAAATCTCAAAAGCGGAAGGAGAAAAAATAGCTAATGACAGGGATATCAGGCTGTTGAATGAAAAGCTGGACTTCCTGGCCGACACTTCAAAGCTGGATCAGGTCTTGCTGCCGCTGACTTTTGAGACCAATACAGAGCTTCAGGCCTTGATTGACCGACTTCAGGTACTTCTGGCAGAGCGTAAAGGACTGCTTGAATCGCTTGCGGAGTTTAACGAGCAGGTGGTTAGCAGAACACGTGAGATAAACCAGATCACCGTAGCACTGAGAGGAAGTATTGAGTCAATTATCCGGGATCTCGAAGCCCGCAACAGGATCTTGGAGAGCAAACTTGGAGGCCTCCGGGAGGACTTCAAGAAATATCCTGTGGCTGAGAGGCAGTTCAGTGATATCCAAAGAATTTACGATCTGTACTACAACATGCTGTTGTACTTCAGACAGAAAAAGGCAGAAGCAGGTATTGTAAAAGCATCGAATGAAGCCAGTACACAGGTAGTAGATAAGGCTAACGGCAATGTGGGACCATTTTATCCCAACAGGCCTGTTAACTATACTATCGGAGCTGGTCTGGGGCTGCTGATACCACTGCTCTTCATTGTGGTAAGGGAAGTACTGAATGATAAGATTGCTTTCAGGAAGCAAATTGCAGAACTCACCGACATACCTATTCTGGGAATGATCGGGCACAACAAGCAACCGGGAAACCTGGCTGTTCTTGAACGGCCCAAGTCGGTCATGTCAGAATCCTTCAGGGCTATCAGGTCAAACGTAGATTACCTGTCGAAAGGAGAGACGGTGCAAACCATCCTGATCACCTCGAATGCTTCTGGTGAGGGTAAGTCTTTCTGCTCGATCAACTTTGCTTCTATCCTGGCCGTGTCAGGGAAGAAAACCGTACTGGTGGGGCTTGACTTAAGAAAACCCAAACTCTTCGGTGATTTCGGTTTGTCCAATGACTCGGGTATATCGAACTACCTGGCTGGTTTCGTAGAGAAATCTGATATCGTTCAGAAAACTTCCTATGAAAACCTGGATTTGATCTCAGCGGGTCCGGTACCTCCCAACCCTGCCGAACTCATCATCAGCGATAAGCTGAAAAACCTTATTGCTGAGCTTAAAGAGGAGTATGACTATGTGGTGATAGATACGCCACCACTGGGAGTAGTTTCTGATACTTTCAATATCACCGATATGGCCGATATCAACCTGCTGGTGGTAAGGCAGAATTATACCGTGAAGCAGGTATTTGAGTTCTTCAATGATATCACAAATAAAGGCCTGGTGAAGAATGTTTCTTTGCTGCTCAATGACTTTAAGGTAAGTCATGGTTACGGCTACGGTTATGGTTATGGATACGGTTACGGCTATGGCTATGGCTACGGTTATGGTTATGGCTATGGCTACGGTGGTAAATATGGCGGTGGCTACTATGAAGAAGAGCAGGAAGACGATAAAAACAGAGGGCTCCTTAAACGATTATTCAACCGCAAATAAAGCATTCTGCAGGTAAAGCTTTTGCAGCTTTCTGTTGCCTGCTGATATATAAATGGAATTGATCAAAAGCCTTATAAGAAAGAACTTTCAGAGTTTCGTTTTCTTTTATGCGCACCTTCGTTACCGGGCTTTCGCCATCATTGCGGTAAGTATTTTTGTAGGCTTACTGGATGGTTTTGGGTTGAGTATGTTTCTGCCTCTGTTGCAGATTACAGACAAGGAGACTGAGTTCAACGAAGAACAGATGGGAAGTATGTCATTTCTCATTGACGGTTTCGAATCGCTCGGCATACCCCTGACTACCTATTCCGCCCTTATTATTATACTGGTTTTTTTCAGTCTCAAGGGAATTTTCAAGTACCTGGCGGGTTATCTGAGGGCGGTATATCAGCAGTACTTCGTCAGAAAGCTCCGGGTAGACAATGCTGATGCCCTGGCTAATTTCAGCTATTACTCCTTTGTAAGTGCCGATAGCGGGCGAATCCAAAACACCTTTACCGGTGAGGTAGAGCGTGTTAATGGTGCCTTTCGGGCATATTTTATGGCCATACAGTCTGCTGTGCTGGTGGCGGTGTATATCAGCATGGCCTTTTTTGTAAATGCCAGATTTGCCTTACTCATTTCAGTAGGAGGAGCCCTTTCCAATGTGCTGTTCAAGGGACTCTACAGGGCTACAAAACGGGCATCAAGAGCTTATACCACTGAAGCTCACGGATTTCAGGGCCTGCTGCTTCAGAATGTTTCCAATTTCAAATACCTGAAAGCCACCTCACTTATTTTTCCTTATGTAATTAAGCTGAAAAAACGCATCCGCGAGATTGAGCAGCTTCAAAGAAGAATGGGGATTCTCAAAGCTTTGATGCAGGCTCTGCGCGAACCGATTACCATGGTCATTGTGGTGAGTGTTATCATCATTCAGATGGAGGTTTTTGGTGAGAAAATCGGAGCAATCGTATTGAGCTTGTTGCTGTTTTACCGGGCCATGACCTTTCTGCTGGCAGCTCAGAATGAATGGAACTCTTTCCTGGGGTCAGAGGGCTCTCTGCAGAACATGAAGGAATTTGCAAAGGAACTGAAGGCCGGCAGGGATCAGTATGGAGATGTACCTTTTGAAGGTTTTAAAAGTAAAATTGAGGTTGATAATCTGAGCTTTAATTACGGTGATACGCCTATCGTAAAAGGGGTCAGTTTTGATATAAAAAGGAATGAAACGGTGGCCTTTATCGGAGAAAGTGGTTCGGGAAAAACCACCCTTATCAACTTGCTGGCCGGATTGATCAAACCCAGGGATGGCAGAATCCTCTTTGACGGTGTGGCTTCTGATACACTGGATGCCAGAACACTGCAAAGCCGTATTGGTTACATCACCCAGGAACCTGTAATTTTCAGTGATACTGTTTTCAACAATGTTACTTTCTGGCAGGAAAAGACGGAAGAGAACCTGAAGCGTTTTCATAATGCGCTCAAAAAGGCGGCTATTGACTCTTTTGTAGATGATCTTTCTGATAAGGAAGAGACGCTGTTAGGACAGAATGGTATTAACCTGAGTGGAGGACAGAAGCAACGTCTGTCCATCGCCAGAGAGCTTTATAAGGATGTTGATTTCCTTATGATGGATGAGGCTACCTCAGCACTCGATAGTGAGACTGAAAAGGCTATTCAGCAGAATATAGATGACCTGAGAGGTAAGTATACCATCCTCATCATTGCCCACCGCCTGTCTACCATCAGAAATGTAGACCGAATCGTACTGCTCAAGAATGGAGAAGTGGAAAGGGCCGGAAGTTTCGAGGAGTTAATGGCTCAATCGGAAGACTTTAAGAAAATGGTAACACTGCAGGAGTTTACCTGAAGTAAAATGTGAATATCTTCGGACAACAATCGAGATGAACTTGGAATTGCTAGACCTCATAGGGCGCGATCGCCCTCTTTTTGATACAGACATTCAGGAATCAGAAAAAGAGCTGAGCCAAAGAGTGAGCCAGTCACGTTTTTTGGTTTTGGGAGGAGCGGGCTCCATAGGTCAGGCAGTGACCAAAGAGATTTTTAAACGTTCGCCTCAGAAACTTCATGTAGTTGATATTTCTGAAAACAACCTGGTGGAACTGGTGAGAGACCTGAGGTCCTCATTCGGCTATATTGACGGTGATTTCAGAACCTTCGCGCTGGACATTGGCTCCAGGGAGTACGATGCTTTTATCAGTCAGGACGGAGGTTACGATTATGTTCTCAACCTGTCGGCATTAAAGCATGTAAGAAGTGAAAAAGACCCCTTTACACTGATGAGAATGATCAATGTAAATGTGTTTAATACAGATAAAACGATTGGCCAGTCTGTTTCAAAAGGTGTAGGCAAGTACTTCTGCGTCTCTACCGACAAAGCAGCCAATCCGGTGAATATGATGGGCGCCTCCAAACGTGTGATGGAGCTCTTTCTGATGCGCAGAAGTGCACAGGTTGATATATCGACTGCGCGTTTTGCCAATGTAGCCTTTTCGGACGGTTCTTTGCTGCATGGCTTTAATCAGCGGCTTGCCAAGAATCAGCCCATAGTAGCCCCTAATGATATAAAAAGGTACTTTGTTACCCCCCAGGAGTCTGGGGAGCTTTGTCTGATGTCCTGTATCTTTGGTGAGAACCGGGATATCTTCTTCCCGAAGCTCAGTGAGGCACTTCATCTTACTACTTTTTCAAGCATTGCCATAAAGTATCTGAAGCAAAGAGGCCTTGAGCCCTACCTCTGCGAAAATGAGGACGAGGCCCGGGCAAGAGTCAGGGAGCTGGGAGAGAAAAAGCAATGGCCTTGCTTATTTACCTCAAGTGATACCACCGGAGAGAAGGACTTTGAGGAGTTCTTTACTGAAAATGAAACACTGGATATGGATCGTTTTGCTAATCTGGGGATTATCAAAAACGACCTGGCATTTGACGGAGCAAAGCTTGATTATTTTGAAAACCAGATCAATCTGCTTTTAGAGAAAGGGGCCTGGGAAAAGAAACAACTGGTAGACCTGGTACATGAAATGATACCCGGCTTCGGGCATCTTGAAACCGGTAAATACCTGGATAGTAAAATGTAATTCCCGGCCAGGGTCCGGATAACCGCATACTCCTTATATGTCTTTCGAGTCCATTATAGCACAAATAAAAACGCTTCATGCTGATCAGGATTTTACGCCTCTGCATGCACCTTGTTTTTCAGGCAATGAGCAGGCGTATTTGGCTGATACGATTGAAACAACCTTTGTGTCCTCTGTCGGAGCCTATGTAGACCGTTTTGAGAAAGAAATTGCAACCTATACCCATACCCGGAAAGCCGCAGCTGTGGCCAATGGCACGGTAGCCCTGCAGGTAGCCCTGCGCCTTGCGGGTGTCACAGAGGGTACGGAAGTCATCACACAGGCACTCACCTTTGTGGCCACTGCCAATGCCATAGCCTATAACCATGCCAGCCCCGTCTTCATTGATGTAGATCGGGATACCATGGGCATGTCGCCAGCAGCTTTGTCAGATTTTCTGGAAGCCAATAGTGAGCTGAGAGAAGACGGTTGCTATAACCGCTCTACGGGTAAGAAAATAGCAGCCTGCATGCCTATGCACACCTTTGGGTTTATGTGCCGGATTGATGAAATTGTAGCTATCTGTGATAAGTGGCAGGTCGCAGTGGTAGAAGATGCAGCCGAAGCACTTGGCAGTACTTATAAAGGACAATCAGCCGGAAGCTTCGGACTGATGGGGGCTTTCAGCTTTAACGGCAATAAGATCATCACTTCAGGAGGGGGAGGCGCTGTAGTTTCAGCGCAGGAAGGTCTGGCAGAAAGGGCCAAGTACCTCACTACTACCGCTAAGGTGCCGCATCGCTGGGAATATGTGCATGATGAACTGGGCTATAATTTTAGAATGCCCAATCTGAATGCTGCATTAGCCTGTGCACAATTAGAAAGAATAGAAGAGATTAAAGAGGCTAAAAGAGTATTGTTGAAAGACTATCAGCAGATTTGCTCTGATGAGTCAGTGTGTCTGAAGCCTGTTCCGGAAGATACAGACTGGAATCACTGGCTGATTGCCGTTGAGCTGGATCATCTGGAAGAGCGAAACCGGTTTTTGCAGGAGACCAATGATGCCGGTGTCATGACAAGACCCATATGGAAATTACTTTCCGGCCTGCCTATGTACAAAGATTGTCAAAGAGATGATCTTCAGAACAGTACCTGGCTGGAAGAAAGAATAGTGAATATCCCAAGTAGCGTTAAAGTATAAGTATACATGATGAACAACGACTGGAAGAAGGCCATCCTTGAGGCAACACCACAGCTCAAAGAGTTTGAATCAACCGGCATTTATACGGCCGAGATGGAAAAAAATCTGGGTATTGAATACCATGATAAAATGGAAACAGGCTCTATTCTGAGAAGCCTGAAGGACCAGAAATTCCACCTTTCCTATTGGGAGACTCCCTATTACGAAAAAGCCATTAACACATTTATTGATGGTGTGGAAAATGCTGAAGGCAAGATTGCAGCAGATATAGGCTGCGGAGACGGCCGGTTTACAGAACTATTGCTGGACCGTGGTTACAATGTTATAGCCCTTGACTCGCACATTCAGCCCTTATTCGACCTGTCTCAATACGCTGAAAAAAACGGAATGAGCGACCGGTTGATGGTCATTCACGGCTCAGCAGACAGCCTGCCTATTCCTTCTGACAGCCTTGACGTAGCACTGGCCATTGGTGTATTTTACTATCTCAATGAGAATTTTGAAAAAGCACTTGGTGAGGCGCATCGCGTATTAAAGCCAGGAGGGATTCTGGTAAACAGTGAGCCGGATATCGAGGGAGCTACTTTCAAATCTGTAATACTGGATGAAATTGAAGACTTGCTGGAAAACCTGGAACAAAGAAGGTTCAAGGAAGGCAAGGGGAAAACGGAATTTAAATTCAGGCTATTTACAAAAGAAGACATGAAGGGACACCTCGATGCCGCAGGCTTTGAGTTCCTGGACTACCATGGTTTATCGCTGCTTCCTTCTATTCTCCGAATCAAGACCAGTCGGGGTGAATTCTCACTGGAAGAGCTGGAACAGAAAGAAGACCAGGTGAGGAATGTGTTTGATTACTTCGATACCAATGGCTCTCTTCACAAACATGTAATCTGGAATAGTAGAAAGCGCTGAAAATGAGTAAAGTCAAATTCCTTGTCATTGGCGATATTCCGCTGGCTACCAAAGTATTCAGGGTGCTGCATGCACACCCGAAAGTGGAGGTAACAGCCGTATTGACCCTGGCTAAATCACGACTGTTTGCCAATGATCCCTGGGAGGATAAAACCTGTCTTTATGATGAAGCCACCAAACACGGCATTCATATTTTACATAGCCAGCAGGAGGTAGTGGATCACTTCAATGCCGGTGCTTTTGATTTCGGTATATCCTGCAGGGCCTCGATTATTTACAAACCACCCTTTCTGAAGCTTTTCAGCAAATACCTGATTAACATGCATGGTGGTATTTTGCCTGCGAGAAGCGGGCTGCATATTGCCAACCATTGCATCATCGAGGGAGATTCGCAGAGTGGAGGTACGCTGCACATTATCAATGAGGCCATTGACGCGGGAGACCTGTTGGCCAGGGAGTTTTTTGACCTTGAGTCTACTGATACCTCTTACACGGTATACAAAAAAACTCAGTATGCCCTTTTCAAAGCCTTCAGCAACAATATTGACAGTATTGTAGATGAAACCATTGTGGCCACACCTCAGTCGGAATACATTGCCAATGGCGAGAAAAAAGAGTATTTCAACAAAAAGGCTATCGATAAGAAAAAGGAGATAGATCTTAACACCATCAGCCCTGAGGAGCTAGACAGAAGAGTACGGGGCCTTGATTTTCCCGGGCACGAATCTGCCTATACGGTCATCAATGGCAACAAAATATATATGACCACCCAGACTTTCTTCAAAGACTAGTCATACTTTGATCAGCTTAGATTACCATATTCAAAAGCTTGGCGAGGGGAACTTTTTGCTTGATGAAAGCCGGAATCACAGCTATGTTTCAGGAAATAAGCTGCGCAAATTCAACGGTATATTAAAAGACCGGAAAGAGCTGGCCGGCCTCATTACCCTGGGCTCGGTGTTTTCAA
>DIYF01000139.1 GCA_002427745.1 Roseivirga sp. UBA6061
GAATGGTATCAAGTCGGTGGTGGCGATATTGAATTCGAAGATTGATTGAGCCTGATCCCTCCGCCTTTGTGTCTGCCCTAAAGCTATGGCGCAAGCGTACAGGCACCTCCCCTTGCAGGGGAGGAAAACCCCTCCGTCCTGCGGACACCTCCCCTGCAAGGGGAGGAAAATCCCTCTATCCTGACGAAATGATGAAACGGGGCATGACAGCAGTGGACTGAGGGAGCCGGGTCACTGATGAAACAGCGTCAGTCCGGCAATAGGGTGCTCTGTGATATGTTTTACATGAATGCCTTCTTCAACGGCTACTTTTCTCAGCAGACTGCCGAAATAATAAGCCACTGACCCTGTAAAGTGTACCGGTAGCTCCTGATAGCCTGCATATTTCGCTACATTTTTCGCAATGAAGGTTTTGAAGGCGGTATATACCAGGTTGTACATATAAGGGTCGCTGATGTGCTCATTGATGAACTTGGCAAAACTGGCCAGAAAACGTCCCGGCATGGGCTCCTGATAAATTTTGGTGAGGAAACCGTCTTTGGTAAGTTCAAAGCGTTCTTTAAAGATCTTGCGCAGATGCTCCGGCATATCCTTTCTGTAGTAATCGGTTACCAGCGTTTTACCCAGGTAAGTACCTCCTCCCTCATCTGCAATGGCCCAGCCCAGGGAGGGTACATTCGCAGTGATTTTGGTACCATCATACAGGCAGGAGTTGGTGCCGGTACCCAGTATACAGGCAATGCCCGGCTGGTCTCCGCAAAGTGAACGAGCCGCAGCCAGCAGGTCGTGGTTTACGTCAATCTCAGCATGGGGGTAATAGCGGGCCAGCAGTCCGGCAATCTTTTGGCGATTCGTGCCTGAAGAGCAGCCTGTGCCATAATAATAGATTTGGTCTATGCGGTCTGGTACCTGGCTATGGAGGCTTTGAATCTCTTTGAGCATTTCTTCCTCGGTCTGGTAGTAGGGGTTAATACCGGCCGTACGCGCCTGTGTAATGTCTCCGGCTTCGTCTACCACCCGCCAGTCAGTTTTAGTAAAGCCACTATCGGCTATCAGTATCTTCATCGCTTTTAATCAAGCTGTGATTTAATCTTGTTCAATCTCTCGCGCGACATGACAAACTCCGTCTGGTCCTTGTCTTTAAGCCTGAGGATGTATTTCTCGTTTTCCCAGAACGAATAGTTTTGGATATAGTCCAGGTTGACGAGGACGGCACGATTGACGCGGACGAATTTAGAAGGGTCCAGTGAGCTTTCCAATTCACTCAGTGTTTCCTTTGTGCGAAGTTTCCCCTTTATGGTATGGGCAAAGTACTTGCGGTCTTCTTTGGCAAACCACATGATGCTTCCCATGTTCACCGGTACCTCCCCCCAGTCATCTTTGGCGATTAAGCGAGACGGGTAGCGCTTTTCCTGTGCTGCATGAAGTTTCTCTATGTCCTCACTGGTGCGGGCGAGCTGTCGGTTGTGAAGAACAACGAGATTGGCCACCAGTCCACCGTAGCCTCCCAGGAAGATGGGTATGAGGTACACAATGTAGAGATTCCAGTTCAGCACATAGTCATCGAGATAAATCTCCATGGTCATGTTACTGTATTCATCCAGTAAAAAGCGAGCGGACTGAGTAAAGGGGTTGAAGAAAAAAAACGATACCAGAAAGAGTGGTAGGAATTTGAGCAGGTAGCGCGAAATGGCTACCGGAGTAAGCTCCAGGGTATAGAGTTTTAGCCATCGGGCATAGTAGCGAATCAGGATAAAGATGATGGCGATGGTAATGTTTTCTATCAGGTACTGCTCAAGCAGGAGGTAGTAGAGAAAGTTAGACCAGGAGAAGTTTTCTCCGCTCAGCCAGGCCTGGTTCTCCGGATGAAAATAGTAAAGCGTATTGTAGGTGATCACAGTCAAAGCCGTGGTGACCAAAATGACTTTGGGTTTCTTAAGCAGTTGATAGTTGAGTGCTAACGGCATGCAGTATTGGTAAAAATCACATCAGATTTCAGACATCAATATAGGGGATTCAGACAATCAAACCCTTCTGAAATCACCGGATTGGGACATTACATACCCGGTTTCAGACAAATGTCTCATTCCCTGTCGATCTGCGGAAGTTAATTGGGACAAAAAAAACTCAACGATGAAAAAGCGATTGTCAACATTTATCCTTCTCCTGATTTCAGCCATAGCCTATGGTCAGCAGGAAATAGAAATTTTACTCGTAGGTACACAGCATGTATTTACAGACTCACTGAAAGAGCGTCAGAACTTTGATCAGATCCGGTCTCAACTGGTGGCCTATCGGCCTGATATTATTTGTATAGAATCAGTACCCGTGACAGATGCGGCCAGCTTAAAGGAAGTGCGCTCTGGCCAGATGGAAGTAGCGGAAAAGCTCAGGATTGAAAAGGGTATTGATACCTATGATCTTGATGAGCGTATTGCTGAGCTACAGTCGGCACTGCGTTCCCGACCTGGTGATCTGAAAGTGAGATCTGAACTGGCCAACCACCTCTATGCCAACCATGATTTCTGGAATGCCTACTATCATTACTTTCTGTTGGATAAGGAGCTGTCTGCTTCGCACAGTACGGCAGATATTGAAGGTCTGCGATCATCCTTTGCACTTGATTCCATACACAGTCGCATTGCTAAACGCGAGGCCAAAGGAGAGTATGGCAACATTGTCTATCCGGTAGCACAGGAGCTGGGCATCCTCCAGTTTGAAAACATAGATTACCGGGCCGATGAAGAAGAGTTTCTGAAGCGAACTAAGAAGGCGGCTATTGGCACCCTTTTCAATCTCAAAATCTTCAAGCTCAAAAAGCTCACTAAGAAAATGCAGCAGGACATGCTCAAGGCTGAGCAGGAGGGCAGGCTGATGGAATGGATCAACTCTGAAGGGCAGCAGGCCCTGTACCTGGATCTGATAGATAACTCCAGTCGTTTTCTTAAAAGCAAGAACCTGCGCAAGGCCGTGATGCTTTGGGAGTTCAGAAACAAAGTAATGGCCGAGCGCATTCTGGCTTCTGCACAGCAGTCAGGGGCAAGGCGTGTCATGGCGGTGTTTGGCGCATTTCACCTGCCCTTTGTCAAGCGCTACCTGGAGCAACATGCTGAAGTAAAAGTGGTGACATACAACGAGCTGTCAGATCAGCATCATCAGGCTCAAAATCCTCAGTAAACATGGGAACACCTTTCATCTTTTTTCTGGCCATTGTTATGGCATACGGATCGGCCTGTGGTATCTGGTTGGTTCTGAATAAATACTTCCCGGCTTTCTGGCCTCAGGAGTCTCTGGCTCAACCGGAGGGTCGCTACAAAGAAATTCTGCCGATGATTCTCGGGGTGGTGGGTATTCTGGCCATTGGTCAGGTGTATCAACAGGGCTGGCTGATACCCGAACCCGACAATGTGTACCTGGCGTCAGCTTCCTGGGTGCTCAACAACCTGTTGATTTACGCTCCGGTATTTGTGGTACTGTATTTTAGAAAGCAGTCCGTCAACACCGTCTTCCTGTCTGCCAGAAAGACAGGGGTAAAGGTAGGTTTTGGCCTCGGGGTATCTGTCGTGGCGATGTACCTGTTTTACCTGATCAGCGGCAGTGAAAAGGCCTTCTTTGAGGTATTCAGTAATGCGACACAGCTGAGCAGCATCAGAAACTTCCCGGCCGTATTTCTGGAAGGGGTTGCGGTGGCATTTCTCTTTGTGCGCCTTAGCTGGACCATAGGACTTAAGTGGGCCATCATCATTCCTTCATTGCTCTTTGGCCTTTCGCACCTGGCTACCTGGAGTCAGAGCGGTGACTGGTTAACTCTGGTGCTGCCATATTTCCTGGTGACTATCAGTATCACCGTGCTGGTGCTGTACACCACCAATAAATCCAAAGATGTTATCTGGCTTGGAATCATTCATTTTCTCATGAATCAGGCGATTGTCACTTTCGGTGCCTAGCCTTCAATCAGTATTTAAAACTTCAAAACTCAATAATTATGGAAACTTCATTCACTTTCTTTCTGGCCATTATAGCAGCTTATGCATCGGCCTGTTTTGTTTGGTTGGGCATTTACCGACTGAGTCCTACCTGGTGGCCTGTGGCCGTTATAGAAAAGCCGGATAAGCGATATAAAGATTTGCTCATCGCTTTTGGAGCCTGTGTAGGCATTGTCCTGATGGGCCAGCTGTATTCTGCCGGGCTGTTACTGCCGGACTCAAGTAACAGCTATGTATCTGCATTGTCCTGGATGGTCAATAACCTGATCATCTTTTCGCCAATTTTCATTACGCTTTACCTGAGAAGGCAGTCCATCAACACCATTTTTGTATCGCCTAAAAAACTGGGGCTGAAGCTCCTGTTCGGAGTGTTGGCGTCCTTTCTGGGAATTCTTGTTTTCTACCTGGTGACTAATGGTGAAAACCAGTTCAGCAGAGTATTCACTGAGGCTTTTTTACTTGAGAATATTCGCAATTTCCCGGCTGTTTTCCTGGAGGGGGTGGCCATTGCTTTCCTGTTTGTAAGACTTAACTGGTCAATTGGTAAGAGGTGGGCCATCATTATTCCTTCTGTGCTGTTTGCGCTGGCGCATCTGCCAAGGTCCATTGGTAACGGCACTCCTGTACCGGAGATTCTGGCCTATTCAGCCGTGACTTTTGCTATAACCTGCCTGGTGCTTTATACGAGTCACAAGTCGCGTGACGTGATCTGGCTGGGGGTGATCCACTACCTGATGGATATTGCGATAGGAGCTTTTAACTAAGTATAATCCTCTGACCACTCATTCGTCTGACCACTCACAGTGGTCGGACGAATGGTTGGTTAAAACATAAAGGGCTACCCGTTGGTAGCCCTCTAAACCTAACACCATTGCGACATGGTCATAACACTTTCGTGTATTTTTTCTAATATCTTCTGAGCAGGTTTCCCCCCGATCTGCCGGGTGCTTTGGTCAGCATATGAGGTTCTC
>DIYF01000064.1 GCA_002427745.1 Roseivirga sp. UBA6061
CCTTCGGGCAGTTCGTTCTGTACTTTAAGCAGCTGCTGCAGGGCCGGAGCCGTATGGCCATCTGGCACGTAATAGGCTACCAGACTGTCTGAACCCTGAACAGAGCGGGGAACTACTACCGCTTCTGACACTACTTCATGACTGACCAGTTCGTGTTCAATCTCTCCGGGCTCTATGCGGAAACCTCTGATCTTCACCTGATCATCCAGGCGACCCAGGTATTCTATGTTGCCATCGGCCAGCCATCTTGCTTTATCTCCGGTACGATAGAGTCTGCCTTCTCCATAGGGGTTATTGATAAAGCGTTCTGAGGTCAGTTCATTCCGGTTGAGATAACCACGACCTACCTGAACACCTCCTATCAAAAGTTCTCCCGGTACTCCTACAGGGCACAGGGATCCCGAACGGTCGGCCACATAAAGCTGTGTATTGGCTACCGGACGACCTATCGGCAGGTTATGCAAACCTCTCAGGTCTTTGGGTACTTCCCAGTAGCTCACATCTATCGTGGCTTCTGTCGGACCATACAAGTTCACCAGACGACTCTCTGGAAACAGCTTGTTGAACTCTTCTGCATGATGTAGCTGCAGTGCCTCTCCGCTACAGACTACCGTCTGCAAGCAGGCAATAGAGGTATCCATTCCTCTCATAAAGGCACCCAGCATAGAAGGAACAAAGTGTATGATATTCACCCCTTGTGCTTCTATGAGTGCTCTCAGGTAATCGGGGTCTTTGTGGCCTTCCGGACGGGCTATTACCAGGCGGCTGCCATGCATCAGCGGTAGAAACAGCTCCCAGACTGACACATCAAAACCAAAGGAGGTTTTTTGGACGAAGGTATCTGAGGAGGTCACATTAAAGTAGTCCCCTGCCCATTGCAGCCGGTTTAACAGACTGCCATGCTCTATCATCACTCCTTTCGGCTTACCTGTACTACCGGAGGTGTAGATCATATAACAGAGCATATCTGCACTGATGCTTACGTCAACCGCTTCAGTGGACTCATCTGTTATGATGTCATGATCCTGATTCAGATTGATCAGTGTTGCTGCGCTATTGGAAAATAAACCTGCCGTCCTGTTGTCTGCCAGGATCACGCTCGCCTCACAGTCTTCCAGTACAAAGCTGATCCTGCTCTCAGGGTAAGAGGGGTCAATCGGTACATAAGCCCCTCCACTCTTCATGATTGCCAGCAAGCTCACCAGCATCTCAAAAGAACGTTCTACACAAACCGGTACCAGCATGCCCGGTACCACGCCCTTACTCATCAGGTAATGACTCAACTGATTTACACGCGCATCCAGCTCCCCATAGCTCAGCTCTTCATCTTCGAAAACCAAGGCAGGTGATGAACCAGAGGACAGCATGCGCTCTGAAATCAAATCTAAAATCGTAACTGCTCCCGAATACTCAACCTCCGTCTCATTAAAACCTGACAAAAGCTGAGTATGCTCTGCCTGACTGATCATAGGCAATTGCCCGATAGAACCGTTGGGTGTCGAGACAATAGCCCTAACCAGATTGACAAAATGATCGGTCATCTTTAAGACTGTCGCTTTAGAAAACAGATCGGTGCTGTATTCTACATAAAGCTCCAGGCCCTTCTGGTTTTCGCCCGCTATGAAGGTAAGATCAAACTTGCTGGCCGATTGCTTTACCTGCTCCAATTCCAGGGACAACCCACCAATGTTGATCTCTTGCAGGCTTTCATCACTTTGCAAGGCGAAGGCTACCTGAAAGAGAGGAGTATCGCTGAGGTCTCTCGTTACATTCAACGCTTCCACCACTTTCTCAAAGGGAGTTTCCTGGTGGTCGTAGGCTGCGAGACAAGTAGCCCTTACCTCTTGTATCAGCTCAACAAAAGACATCTCAGGCCTGACCTGATCACGAATCACCAGGGTGTTGGCAAAGAAGCCAATAAGTGCCCCCGTTTCTTCCTGCGTTCTGTTGGCAACCGGTGTACCTACTGCAATGTCTTGCTGGTCTGTATAACGATGCAGCAAAACCTTGAAGGCAGACATCAAGCCCATAAAGAAGCTGACATCATTTGCCGATGACAATAGCTTGAACTGATCCGTGACCGCCTTGTCAATTTGTATCTGGATGCTGTCTCCCCTGGTGCTTTTGATAGCCGGACGAGGAAAGTCACCCGGAAGTCTTAAAGGAATGCTTCCCTGAAGTTGTTGCTTCCAAAAGTTCAATTGCTGTTCGAGAAACCCACTCGTAATATGGGCTCGCTGCCAAATGGCATAATCCGCATACTGCAGGCTTAATGGCTCCGGTTCACCTGCTTCACCCTTGATTTCAGCCTCATACAGGGCTGCAAATTCCCTGATGAGTATGGCCTCTGACCAGCCATCTGAGCTGATATGGTGTAATACTGTGATGAGAAAATACTCGGAGGGTTTATGTTCCAATATCTCTACCCTCAGCGGAAAATCAGCTGAGAGATCAAAGGGAGTGTTGATCCTTTCTATAATGAAATCCTCAAGGGGCTTACCTTCAGGAATACCCTCATAAGAGGTGATTCCCCAACCAGATTCGGGCCTTACCTCCTGATAAGCTTGTCCCTCCTCTTCTTTCAGGACGGTTCTCAACACTTCATGGCGCTTTATCACGGCTCTGAAGGCATTTTCGAGTGCCTTTAAATCAACCTCTCCGGTCATTTTAAAAACACCGGGCATATGGTAATGCAGACTCCCTTCGAGCTGATGCAAAAACCACAGCCTTTCCTGCGAATATGATAAAGGAATACGCCCGGTTCGTTCAGTCGCAGCTATCAACGGTAAGGTTCGTCCCTTCTCCTGATTCTTCAGGTGTTCTGCCAATTCGTGAATGGTGGCATATTGAAATACATCACTAACCGAAGTCTCCAGATTCAACGATGCCTGAATGGCCGAAATGACCTGCATCACAAGTAACGAATGTCCTCCTAAATCAAAGAAATTATCGAAAACACCAACTTGCTCAACTTTCAGTACATCCGCCCAGATGCCTGCCAGCGCTTCCTCAGTTTCGTTTCGGGGTGCTACGTATTCACTCTTGTCATCCAAATCAACCAGTCTGGTCAGTGCCTTTCTATCCAGCTTACCATTGGCAGTGAGTGGCATAGCATCCAGTAAAACCCAATGTTGCGGAACCATGTAGGAAGGTAAATCCCCGAAGACCTGCTCCTTAACAGCACTCAGGTCTTCCAACTCCTTCCCGGAAACGTAAGCGACCAGTTGTTTGCTTTTATTGGCGGCCTCATGCACCTGCACAATAGCCTGCTCAACTGCGGGATTTTTGTTGATGGTACTTTCTATCTCCCCCAGTTCAATTCTGAACCCACGGATCTTGATCTGATTATCCTGTCTGCCTTGAAATTCTATGTTCCCATCGGCCAACCGTCGGCCAAAGTCTCCGGTACGAAAAAGGCGTTCGCCTTCTACATAGGGGCTCTTAATAAACCTTTGACTGGTAAGTTCAGGTTGCTGCCAGTAGCCCCGGCCTACCTGGGCTCCTCCTATGAGAATCTCCCCGCTTACTCCTGTCGGAACCGGCTTCATTGAATTGTCAACAATGTAAATGCTTGAGTTCTGATAGGGCTTACCAATGGGTGAATTGGTCAGGTCAGGCAAACTTCCTTTCGCTGGAAGAAATCTTGTCACCTCTATAGTGCATTCGGTAGGGCCATAGGTATTGGCCACCATACTGACCTCATCACTAAATCGCGAAAGGAGCCACTGGTAATCGGACATGGCCAGCACATCCGCTCCCATAATGATGTATTTCAATGACTCAATAGCGGATTGGTGCTCACTCATGTACCTCATCAGCGGTACAATCAGCGAAGGTGTAGAGTCTAAAGCCGATATGTTCTGCTCTGCTATTAACCCCGCCAATGCCGCTACATCGGTACGGCTCTCTTCCTGAGCAATGACCAATCTGCCTCCAAAAAGCACAGTACGACATAAGTCACCCACAAATACATCAAAGGACATTCGGGCAATTTGCAGCATCGCCACCGGATTGGCTTTCAGGTCATAGGTATCGGCATAGGCCCGAGCCATATTAGAAAGATTGCCGTGTTCAATCATCACTCCCTTGGGTTGGCCTGTGGACCCTGAGGTATAGATCATATAGGCCATGGACGACTGACGAATGTCCATAGATGGATTGCTCCCCTCAGCTTCTGTCAGTATCGAATCCAGGATTTCATTCCTCTGGTCAGGGTGACTGATCAACGAGTCAGTAGAAGCATCTGTCAATGTCAATAACACCTGAGAGTCTTCTATCATAAAGGACAAACGTGAAGCGGGCAGTGCCGAATCAAAAGGAACAAAGGCAGCACCTGATTTTAATACTCCCAGGGCCGCTGTCAGCATGTCTGCACTTCTTCCCAGACAAATCCCCACAAGTTGCTCAGGACGGGCTCCTTGTTGCCTGAGGTAGTTGGCAAGTCGGTTGGCACGCTCATTAAGTTCACTATAGGTAAGTTGTACATCTCCGCAGACTACGGCTACTTTGTCCGGGGTTTCGGTTACCTGCGATTCAAACAGGTCCACCACCGTCTCATCGATCGGATAGCTCACTTTGGAACTATTAAAATCTTCCAGTAACAATTGTTTCTCAGCGGGAGCCAATATCTCAAAATCATAGATCAACCCTCCCGGATGACTCAACACCGCATCAATCAGGTTAATGAAATGGTCTTTGAACTGTTCAATAAGCTTAGCATCAAAGAGGGCTTTTCTATATTCTAACACCCCAACCAACTCATCACCTTCAAGCCCCATGCTCAAAGACAAGTCGTCTTTCGCCACCCCCTTTACGGAAGTATCTGCCAAAAATCCATTCGCAGCCCAGGAACTGTCTTCCTGTTTTTCCTGAGCCTGGAAAATACTGGTACTAAAAGAGCAATTGAAAAGGTTCGCTTCTCCTGAGGTCTGGTCACCTGCTACCGCTTTCACCACTTCCTGATAAGGAACACGATGATGTTGCTCACTTTCAAGTGATTGCTCATGCACAGACTTTAAAAATGAATCAAAGGTATCTTCGCGCTCAAACCGGCAGCGCCAAACCAGGGTATTTACAAAAAAGCCCTGTACCTCCTGAAAGAGGCCCAGGTCACGGTTCATATGAATGGTCCCAATGCCAAAATCATCCTGACCAGTGTACTTATTTAAAAGCACCGCATAGAGGCTGAACAGCAGACTATTTAAAGATACTTTGCGATGTGCTGCGAGGCCCATCAGCCCAATGGACTGGTAGGTGGACAAATTGAAGTAAATATGTTCCCCCTCCAGATATCTGTCATCGTGCTGGCTGATTAACCGGCTGACCGGGAGTCTCAATGCCGGAAGATCTGTCAGTTTACGGGTCCAATAGTCAAGGGAATTTGTAAACTCCTCAGACTGAATAAATGCATGCTCTAACTTTACAAAATCAAAGTAGCTACTCGTCTGTACTTCAGAGACAGAGGGAGCATTTAGCCTTAAACTGTCATAGCCCATGATCAGTTCTCTGAGGAGGTTCATGGTTGAATACCCATCGGTAAAGAGGTGGTGCTGGGTGATCAGCAGCTGATACTTCTGTGCTGCCATCTTTACCAGAACCACCACAAAAGCGGGTTTATCAAAATCAAAGGAGATATTCTGCTGTTCATCTCTCAGCTCACTAAGCCTTTCACTTCTGAGCTCCTGTTTGATTTTCGTCAGATCTATCAGAGCCACTTCAGGAACATATGGTTCGCATATCTGCATATAAGCCAGCCCTTCTTCCTGTACAATAATGGTTCTTAAGGCCTCATGGCGGTTTACCATATTGCTTAAAGTCTCCTCGAGAATCACCCGATCAAAATCTCCGGTATAAGCCAGTTCCAGGAAGGTATTGTACTCAGCACTGCCCGGATTGAGTTGATGTAAAAACCACAGGCGTTCCTGCATGGTTGAAAGCCTGCTTCGCTCCTCTGTACGGCTATCAACTGTCACCAGTTCCTCGACAGGAGATGGATCTGCTTCTACACTTATTTCGGTGTCAAGACCCTCCAATAGCTTGTCGACCAGGACTGTGACCAAAGGATATTGAAAAAATGACCTGACTGAAACTTTGATCCCCAGCTGCCTGCCGACCATTCTGGATAATTCGACAATTTGAAGGGAGGTCATACCCATTTCCAGAAAGCCGATTCGTTCGTTGACGGCCTGTGTCGGCTGGCTCAATAACTCAGCTACAATTTCTTTTATGGAGAGGGTAAGCTTCTTTTTTTGCTCAGCAAAAGTCAAACCCTTTAGCTGATAGAGGTAAGGATTTCCTGCCGGGGATGATTTACCTTTCTGGCTCGCAGTAATTTCAGACAGGAAGGCTGAACCTGCTCCCTGATTGAAGGCCCTGAACTTTTCCCACTCGATGTGAAAAATGGCCGGATTGATTGAGTTTGCCTGTATCTGACGCTCCATAGCCAGAAAGGCTTTTTCTTTCTGCAGGGGCATGATACCCTGCTCTGTCATCGCCTCCAGAATACCGGCATCGACCAGACCGTCCTTCCAGAGCCCCCAGTTCACTGCTGAAACGGGAAGTCCCATAGATGCTCTCTTATGTGCAAAGGCATCCATAAAGCTATTGGCTGCAGCATAATTGGCTTGCCCGGCTGTACCGAAAACAGAGGATAATGAAGAGTATAAGATGAAAAAGCTGAGGTCATGCTCTATCGTGAGGTCATGCAGGTACTGTGTACCATGAACCTTGGCGCTAAACACCTTCTCAAAAGATGTTGCACTCTGATTCATCAGCAAAGCATCATCTAAAACTCCTGCGGCATGAATAATACCGCCTAAGGGACGCTTCGGGTCAATACTATTAACCAACGACTTTAATGAGGCTTTATCAGCTACATTGCATGGTACATAACGCACTGTGGTTCCAGAAGTCCTCAGACTGTCGATCTGCTGATCCGTCTTTGCATCGGCCTGACTTCTTCCCGTGAGAATAAGCTCACCCACGTTTTTCTCTATCAGCCATTCGGCTGTTAACATGCCCAGGTACCCGAGTCCTCCCGTAATAATAACACTGCGGTCCGTTAGCCCGGAAAACGGGTCGGGCTGTGAGTTGTCAGCGATTCTTTCAGACCGGACCAGTTTGGGGGCGCGGAATTCTCCGTCTTCGTATTTCAGGAGAGGCTCATTATCATCAACCGGTGATTGGGTAAAAAACGAGGTATCTGTTTGCGTCAATGAGAGATCAGGTATATCGAGCAGGTTGAACCTGATACCGGGATACTCATTCAGAAATACCCTGACAAGCCCCCACAATGGAGCTATGGCCATGTTTTGTAATTCCTGGTCCTGATGAAAGAGGGCCTCTGTAATCCAAAAGATGGATTTACCAGTGTTTGAAGACAGCTTTTGCAGTTGTTTTAAGGCAGTGATAGCTGTCGCTTCGGCTTGCTCATTGATGTTTTCTATCGATGAGGGCCTGGCCCAAACAGAGATCAGACCCATACAACTATCTTCAGTACTCAGATAGTCAAGAGCCGCATCTTCGTCTTTCGCCAGTGCGAGTGTACCTCCTGACTTCTGAAACTGTGACTGTAAACTCTGTTTGAAATTGCTACCCGTGTCCTTATCGAGAAGCAGCCAGTGCTGTGCATAAAAAGAAGTCTCGGAGGATGAATACGGTCTCCAATCTGTTTCGTAAACGAGCCTGGCAGCGGATGGCTGACTGTCTGAATTCTTAAAGTAACAGGACAGGTTTTCCCGGTTCAGTTCTCCACCAAGCAAGGACTCCAGTTGAATATCATCCGCAGATTCAAGGGCCTCCCACAGTGGGTCTTCCTGACTCAACCGGGTATTTTGCCTCTCTTCAACCCAGTGTCTTTTCCGCTGAAAGGCATAGGTGGGCAACGGTACCTTCTGCTGTTCTCTGTCCTGATAGAAGCTGTCCCAGTTCGGAGCATAGCCCGCCTCATAAAGAGCTGCCACACTCTTCAGTATCGTTTCTTCGTCTGAGCCTTCTGATTGTAGTGAGGCCAGCCACTGACAGTCTTCTGAATTGGTTACGCAATGGCCTCCCATGCCTACCAGACTCGGCTCGGCTCCCATCTCTAGGTAAGTCGTTACGCCCTCCTGCTCCAGGGTCTGCATACCACTGCTGAACAGTACCGTCTG
>DIYF01000032.1:0-24322 GCA_002427745.1 Roseivirga sp. UBA6061
GGTGGCGACAAGCCTCTTGTTAAACACCACTGGCCTTTAGACTATTGGCTGGTGGGCGGAGTATTCTTTTTAATCATTCTTATCACTTTGAATAGAAGTAGAACAGTTAAAAAATAGACGTTGATTCCATATAATTTCATAATTTAATCTGAAAGTCAACCGAAATATTAACTACTATTTCAATGAAGAGTGTTTTTACCCTACTCTGGGCCATCTTGAGTACTACAGCCCTTTTATCTCAGGAAAAAATCTTAAGCAAAGCCGACACAGTACATGAAAGAGCCCGGCATATGGCAAACCTGGGTAGGTTTGATAGTGCCGTATACTACTTTGATGAAGCAATGAGGCTTTTTGAGGCCGATGATGAGATGGCTTCATACTACCATGTGAAAATCGAAAAGGCTTATAGTCTTAATGCACTTAGAATGTCAGAAGAAGCCTTTGCTATACTCGAAGAAGCCGAAGAAGCCTGCAAAGAGATCAAGGGGAAAAACCTGCTCCTGGAACTGTACCGAAACAAGGCCGTCATATTAGAAACCCGTGGAGACTTTGCGAATGCACTCAGAAATTATCAGCTGGCCATTGATAATTATGAAAAAGACGGTGAGAAAGCCAGTGAAAGACTGGCCTCTGTCTATATAGGCAGGGGAGTGTCGATGGCTAATACAGGAGGACTCGTTGAGGCAGGAGATGATTGGGACAAGGCTCTGGAAATTTTTGACTCTCTTGGAATCAATGATATCAGGGTGGCCAAGGTATTGAACAACCAGGGTGGCCTTACCATTTATATGGGCCTGATGGAGGAGGCTATCGGTTATCTGCAGAAATCTGCAGATTTGCTGGCCGACATTTATCGTAACCCAAATCACCCTGAGCTGATCAAAATATACTATAACCTCAGTTCAGCCTATTCCAACCTGGGCTTACATCAGAAGTCAATACAGTTCATTGGAAGAGGAATCAGCATTCTCAAGTTGTTCAACCCGGAAGACCCGCTCATGATTGATATGCAACTTGGTCTGGCTGATGCCTATGTATCTATGAAAGATCTGGACAATGCCGAAAAAGCGATAAGGGAATGCCTGAGGCTGGCAAGGGCACAATTGGGTGAAAATAATCGCAAAACAGGGAATGCCTACCTGATTCTCGGGCATGTCCTTCAGGAAAAAAAGGATTATCAGGAGGCCATAGACTATCTTGAAACCAGCCTCAGGATTATGCTGAAGCCTCAGGTACAGGCAGACCCGAGAATTCTCTCAATGGCTTATCTTAGACTGGGGCAGACTCAGGTAGACAGTGAAATGACTGATGAGGGGCTGAACAGTATAGCGAAAGGCCTTGAGCTGGCTTACCAGAATACCGGAGGTCAGGGTAATGATCCTGCATCGATGCGGAATGATTACGCTAAAATCCTGTTTAATGTGGGACGCAAAGAAGAGGCTCTTGAGCAGTTTCAGCTGGCCCTGATAGCCGGAGTAGCTTCCTTTGACGACAAGAACATAGCGTCCAACCCCCCGATTGAAGAAAGTGCAAATACCAAAACACTTTTCTACAGTCTCCTGGGCAAAGCCTCGGTTTTGGAAGAAAAACATAAGGAAATAGGGGATGCTTCCTTTTTGGAACTCGCCATGTCTACCATTCGTCTTGCCCATCAGGTAGGGCTTCAGATTGATGAGAGTCCTGACAATTATTCTGACAGGTTTGGTGCAAGAAATACACTTTCGGCTCTGAACAACCTCAGTGTATCTGTAGCCAATGACCTCATGCAACTAAAGGGGGAGGATTATACCGATTTTATTTTTGAGACCCTTGAAAAAAATAAAGCCAACCTGATCATTGCCAATGTGAACGAAGGCATAGAGCTGGGTACACTGGATTTGCCCGACTCCTTATTTTTCCTGAAGGGTGCACTGGCAAAAAACATAGCCTATCTCGAGGCTCAGCTTTATCAGGAGAAAGAAGTAAAACAAGGCCGGGATACAGGCAGGGTTCAGAAATATGAAAATGAGCTATTTGCTTATCGACAGTCCGAGACCGAGTTCAATGAATACCTGAAGGAGTCCTATCCTACCTATCATCGCCTGAAGGTGGAAAAGGAGTTCATATCCCTGGATGAGGTGCGCAATGACCTACTCAACGAAAACCAGTTGATGTTTCACTATCAGCTGAACAGGGAGAATCTGGTGCTCATGAAAATCAGCAGGCAAGGCGTGTCGATTGAGTCGAAAAAGATCGATAGGGAGTTTCCGGAGAAACTGAAGGGCTTTATCAACTCACTTCAAAACCGGAATTCCTCTTTGAGCGATTATCTGGCCTTTAGTAATTACCTCGCTCCACTTTTGGGGATCACCCGGGAGAATCTTGAAGGAGTGTCAGAATTACTCATAATTCCTGATGGTGGACTGGGGCTTCTCGCTTTTGAGGCGCTTGTGCTGCAAAGTACAGGAACTGAAAAGAGCTTTAAAGACCTGGATTACTTACTGAAGAATGTCAATGTATCTTACGCCAACTCAGCTACACTTTTGGCGCTCCAGACTTCCCGCAAATCGAAGGCTGACCCTAAAGTCGTGGCTTTTGCGCCCTGGGCCGGTGAGGGTGGAGAAGAGGTAGTCATTGCTGAGGAGCGAAGCGAACTGGCTGACTTGATCTGGACTAAGAAGGAAGTCGACAATATCGCGTCAGTTTTTGATACCAAAACCTTTCTCGCCAGTGAAGCCACTGAGCAGCGTTTCAAAGAGGTTGCGGCAGACTACTCTATCATCCATGTGGCCAGCCATGGTCTCATTAACAATGAGGCTCCTCTTTATTCCAGGCTGTTGTTTGCAGAAGAAAACCTCGACTCGCTGAATGACGGAAGCCTTCTTACCCGTGAGCTGTTCGCGATGAGGGCACCGGCCGACATGGTAGTCTTAAGCGCCTGTAATTCAGGAAGTGGTGATGTGGTAAGGGGAGAGGGCATCATCAGTATGGCCAACGGGTTCTTTTATGCCGGAAGTAAAAGTGCTATTATGACGCTGTGGCTGGCCAACGACCAAAGCACAAGCCAGCTCATGAACGGTTTCTATAAAAACCTCGCTGAGGGACAAAGCAAATCCATGGCGCTGTCAACAGCCAAAAGGGAGTACATGGAGAATGCAGACGCCCTTCAGTCACACCCCTATTTTTGGGCCCATTTTGTCGTCAATGGTGATGACGCACCCCTTGTCAGATCTGGTTTGCCCAATGCCTGGTGGTTTCTATTGCTGATACCAGTGGCCTTTTTCCTCATATCCAGGTTCAGAAAACCTTCAGCAGCTTGATTTTCAAAGACTTTTAGAGATTACCTGACCTTCTTTTAGGTCGGTTTTCCTAACTTTGAGATTGAGAAAATTGAATTTTGTGATGAAGAAGAACTTTTGGATTGGATTGACCTGCCTCGTTTTGCTGGCAAGCTGCGATTCAGGAAAGAAAGAAGTAGCTGTTTCGGCTAATACCTATCATGATACCATGCAACAGCTCACCGATGTGATTGTGCATGATATTTTTTCCCCTCCTGTGGCCAGCCGTATTTATGCCTATCCCGGTATAGCGGGCTATGAAATTATGGCACTGGGCAACTCTGAGTACAGGAGTCTGGCTGGTCAGCTCACCGATTTTGAAGCCATACCTCAACCCGAAGATGAGGTAAGTATGGAGCTGGCAGCTTTGGAAGCCTTTATCAAGGTAGGTACAGCTTTGATTTTTTCAGAAGACAAAATGGATGCCTATAAGGAGGAGCTATATGATAAGCTTAAAGAAGGAGTGAACCGGAGCTTTTTCGAAAAATCTGTGGCCTATGGTGATCAGGTAGCCGATCATGTACTGGCCTGGGCGGGCAAAGATAATTATGCCCAGACCCGTACTTTCCCTAAGTTCACCATCACTGAAGATGAAACCCGCTGGCAGCCAACCCCTCCCTCTTATATGGAGGCCATCGAACCTCATTGGAACCAGATCAGACCATTCGTGATCGATTCGGCTCAGCAGTTTGCCCCGGCACTGCCTACGGCTTATAACATGACGGATAAAAACAGCCAGTTCTACAAAGAAGTAATGGAAGTATATGAAGTGGGTAATAGCCTTACCGATGAGCAGAGGGAGATCGCAAGCTTTTGGGATTGTAATCCCTATGTGGTGAATGTTACGGGGCATGTGATGTATGCCTCTAAAAAGATCACCCCCGGTGGTCACTGGATTGGTATCGTAAAGGTAGCCAGCCAGCAAACCAATAGTGACGTAATGAAGTCAGCAGAAGCCTATGCCCTGACCTCGATTGCCCTGGCCGATGCCTTTATCAGCTGCTGGGACGAGAAGTATCGCAGCAGCCTCATTCGTCCTGAAACGCTGATCAACAAGTTTGTGGATGAAGAGTGGTTACCCCTTTTGCAGACACCTCCTTTTCCTGAATATACCAGCGGGCACAGCGTAATTTCCAGTGCAGCTGCCATTGCACTTACTTCCATTTTCGGGGAAGATTTCAGCTTTGAAGATGATACTGAAGTGAAATATGGACTGGGCGTACGCTCCTTCAAGTCTTTTATCCATGCCTCTGAAGAAGCCGCAGTCAGCCGTTTGTATGGAGGTATCCACTACCGTCCGGCCATTGATAATGGTGTGACCCAGGGAAGAGCACTGGGAGGGTTTCTGGTTGAGAAACTGCAGTTGAGAAACGAAGCCCTTTCGAGCAAAGAGTAGTTTCGAAAGACATTCATATGAAAGCCACCCGCTTAATTCCGGGTGGCTTTTTTGTGTTAAAACGATTGCATTTTTTTAGTGTAAAGCCTACGACTTTTACCGGTGATGTGGGCCAATATCCTGAGTCTTTTTCTATGATTTCCAGTGCTTTGTACCTATACTTATAAGATGGTCAAAGTGCAAACGTTTGCATAAAATGGCTACTTAACCCGGTGGAAATGAGGCTGATGTGAAGTCGTTTCTGCACCAACCTTAACTTAAAAACTAACGCATGGAAAGTATCGGATTACAAACCATTGACTTTGTAATTATCATAGTCTATCTGGTAGGTATTGTCGTCTACGGCATTAGAAAAGGAAAACAGCAAAGTTCGGAAGACTACTTCCTGGCAGGTCGGAATATGACCTGGCCAATAGTAGGAATCTCCCTCTTCGCGGCCAACATCGGAAGTAACACACTGATAGGCCTTACGTCTGACGCCTACCAACAGAATGTTGCAGTGTATAATTACGAGTGGATGGCGGCCGTAGTCCTCGTACTCTTTGCCATATTCTTTTTACCGTTCTACCTGAAATCGAAGGTATACACCATGCCTGAGTTTCTTGAAAGGCGCTATGATGGCCGCAGTCGTTACCTCTTTTCTGGGGTTACGATCATCGGCAATGTAATTATTGATACAGCTTCCGGTCTGTATGCCGGTAACCTCATCCTCAAAATAATCTTCCCGGATGTTGAATCCTGGATCATCATTGCCTTCCTGGCCCTTGCAGCAGCAGCCTATACCATTCCCGGAGGACTCTCCTCTGTAGTACATACTGAAGTGATACAGGCTGTGCTGCTGATTTTCGGTTCTATGCTGGTCACCTACTTTGCACTGGAGCAGGTCGGTGGCTGGAATGGCATGATCGATGGCCTCAATCAGATGAGGGCTGCGGGTGATGTTGAAAAAACTCCCGGAGAAATTATGAGCCTGATAAGGCCGGCCTCGGATACACGAATGCCCTGGACCGGTCTGATATTGGGTGTGCCCCTGCTGGGCTTCTATTTCTGGACCAACAACCAGTTTATGGTGCAGCGCGTACTTTCTGCCAAAGACCTGGACCATGGTCGTTGGGGAGCCCTGTTTGCAGGCCTTCTCAAGCTGCCGGTACTTTTCATCATGGTGATACCAGGGGTAATTGCCATTGTGCTCTTCTCAGGGCTCGACATTAGCTTTTTGAAATATACTTTACCCGAATCTGGTGAGATTTGCGCCAACCTGGCCGATTGCCCGAACATGACCTACCCGGTCCTGATCTACAAACTACTGCCTACGGGTATTCTGGGGCTTGTAATTGCGGGCTTGCTGGCCGCCATGTCCTCCAGTATTTCTGCTACCCTCAACTCTGCTTCTACTTTGATCACCATGGATTTTGTTTCTAAGATCAAGCCTGATATGGGAAGCAAGGCTCTGGTAAGAGCTGGTCAGATTGCCACCTGTGTACTTGTGATTCTGGCAGCTGCCTGGGCCCCGATGATTGAAAGCTTTGCCTCCCTCTGGGAATACCTGCAGTTGGTACTGGCTTATATTTCGCCACCAATTGTAGCTGCCTTTGTGGTAGGGCTTTTCTACAAAAGAGCCAATGCCAATGGTGGTTTCTATGGACTGGTTCTGGGCTATGGTACCATCATCCTGTTTATTATTCTGCAACAAACCGGAGCAGTGCCGGCTTTCGAAAACTTCCATTTCCTGCTACAGGTACCTATGTTCTTTGTCATTAGCTGTCTGCTCAATATCATGGTGAGTAATATGTCTGCTGCACCTGCCGCTGAGAAGACGGATGGCATGATCTGGACGAAGAAAATCTATACAGATGAAACAGCAGAGCTTTCAGCTTTGCCCTGGTATAAAAACTACCGCATTCTTTCTATACTCCTGTTAATTGTGACAGCTATCATTGTAATCTGGTTTAGATAATTATGAGCGAAAAGAAATACATCATCGCACTCGATCAGGGAACTACCAGCTCCCGTTCCGTACTCTTTAACCGGGACGGACAAATCGTGGATATTGCCCAACAGGAATTCACACAGATTTTTCCACAACCTGGCTGGGTAGAGCATGACCCTATGGAGATTCTTTCCAGCCAGATGGCCACACTGAGTGGCCTGATAGCCAAAAACAGTGTGAAAGCCACGGAGATTGCGGCCATTGGCATTACCAATCAGCGTGAGACCGCGGTGGTCTGGAATAAGCATACAGGGGAGCCTGTCTTCAATGCCATTGTCTGGCAGGATAAGCGCACCGCTCCCATTTGTGAAAATCTCAAGGCAGCAGGTTTGGAACAGCATGTCAGGACGAATACAGGCCTTGTGATTGATTCCTATTTCTCCGGAACCAAAATCAAATGGATACTGGATAATGTAGAGGGGGCGCGAGACAGCGCTGAGGCCGGTGACCTGCTCTTCGGCACGGTAGACTCCTGGCTTGTTTGGAATATGACCAATCGGGCCGTACATGCTACGGATTACTCCAATGCTTCCCGTACACTCATTTATAATATTCAATCTCTGGATTGGGATCAGACTATGCTGGAAGCCCTCACTGTACCCAAAAGCATGCTGCCTGATGTCAGGCCATCAAGTGGTGATTTTGGTGCCTATGAGCTGGACGGAGTTTCTATTCCCATAGCCGGTATTGCAGGAGATCAGCAGGCGGCCCTGTTTGGCCAGGCTTGTTTTGAGCCCGGCATGGCGAAGAACACCTACGGTACCGGTTGCTTTATGCTCATGAACACGGGCACCACACTGCAGCATTCTGAAAACGGCTTACTGACCACGCTGGCCTGGGGGCTCGATGGTGAAGTGTCCTATGCTCTGGAAGGAAGCATCTTCATTGCCGGAGCCGCGGTACAGTGGCTGCGTGATGGCCTCAAGGTGATAGAAAAGGCCAGCGATTCTCAGGCAATTGCTCAGGCATTAAAAGATGATCATGAGGTAGTGGTAGTGCCCGCCTTTGCCGGCCTGGGGGCTCCTTATTGGGATATGTATGCCCGGGGTGCCATGTTCGGCCTGACCCGTGACACTACGCATCAGCATATTACCAAGGCTACGCTGGATTCTCTGGGTTATCAGACACGCGATATCCTCCAGGCTATGGAGAAAGATTCAGGACTTAGCCTGAGGGTACTCAAGGTAGATGGCGGTGCCTGTGCCAATGACTATCTGATGCAGTTTCAGTCCGATATTCTCGGAGCTGAAGTGGAGCGTCCGGAAGTAATTGAGTCTACTGCGCAGGGAGCGGCTTATCTGGCGGGTATTGCCGTAGGATTATGGCAAAAAGAAGACATTATCAAGAATAGAATCATCGAGGAACAATTCACTCCTGCCATGAGTTCTGACACGAGAGAAAAGCTCTATGCTACCTGGCAGAAGGCTGTAAAACGCTCAATGGACTGGATTGATCATGACTGATAACAAACGCTCACTCTCAGCGCTTAACAGACGAGAAACTATCGATACTGCCAGGAAGGAGCAGTATGACCTGCTCATTATTGGTGGAGGTATAACCGGGGCCGGCATTGCCCTGGATGCGGCCTCACGTGGACTCAAAACGGTGTTGGTTGAAAAGAGCGACTTTGCCTCTGGCACCAGTAGTAAATCCACAAAACTGATTCACGGAGGCCTCCGCTATCTCAAGCAATTCGAGATTGCGCTGGTAAGAGAAGTAGGACGTGAACGGGCTACAGTACACAAGCTGATCCCCAATCTGGTGACTTCTGAAAAAATGCTGCTGCCTTTGATCAAGGACGGTAATTTTGGCAAGATCATGACTTCCATTGGTTTGATGGTATATGATGTGCTCGCTGGAGTGGAGAAGGTAGATCAGCGCAGGATGTTAAACATCAAAGAGACGCTGGAGAAAGAGCCCATCCTCTCTGAGGAGAATATTGAAGGAGGAGGAATTTATGCAGAATATCGCACGGATGATGCGCGACTAACGGTAGAGATTATTAAAACCGCCTCGAAGTATGGAGCGCACTGCCTCAACTATGTACAGGCCGATGATTTTATATATGAAGACGGTCAGGTAGCAGGTATTGAAGCTACGGATTTTGAGCTGGGTGAAAGCTTTCAGATCAGGGCGAATGCTACGATCAGTGCTGCAGGGCCCTGGGTTGATGAATTGAGGTCGAAGAATAACTCCATGACGAGTAAGCACCTGCATTTGACCAAAGGAGTACATATCGTGGTGCCACATGAGCGTTTTCCGGTAAAGCAGGCACTCTATTTCGACTTCCCCGACAAGCGAATGGTTTTTGCCATACCACGCGGCAAAATCACCTATATCGGTACTACGGATACTGACTATTTTGGAGATAAGGACGATATCCGTACCAACCTGGAGGATGTGGAGTACCTCATCAATGGAGTAAACGAAGCTTTTCCCAAGCTGGGCCTGAAGCTCGAAGATGTGGAATCCAGCTGGGCGGGGGTAAGGCCCCTTATTCATGAAGATGGTAAGTCTGCTTCTGAAATCTCACGGAAAGACGAGATCTTTGAATCAGAATCAGGTCTCTTGTCCATAGCCGGTGGAAAGCTGACCGGTTATCGTAAAATGTCTGAGAAGATCCTGGATCGGCTCTTCAGACGCCTCCATGAAACAGATGGCAGAGAAAAGGTAAAGTGTAGAACAGAGCAGATCGACCTGGATGGAGGAGCTTTTAAAAATGCCAAAGCGGTTAAGAAATATCGTAAAGAGCTCAAGCATCGTCTGAAGGAGATGGGACTTACCAGCTATGATGCCTTTTACCTGGTAAGTAACTATGGTAAAGCTTCTGAACAGATTGTAGAAGGCATGGATGCTTTCGACAATGAGGACCTCTCTGTTCGCCTGATTCGTTCAGAATTGAAGTATTGCATTGAAAATGAACTGGTGTTTCGTTTGCAGGATTTTTTCATTCGCAGAACCGGTCGCCTGTACTTTGACATTCATAGCATTCAGCACACTTTTAGCGCCATTTTAGAAGACTTTATCAGGTATTTCCAATGGTCGGCTGAGCGGATTGCCAGAGAGCAGGAGGCCATGGACTATGAGATCAAAAAAGTCTCGGTTTTTGAATAATACGCATTAATGTATAATCCCACCGCACATTTGTTTCTGCGAAACTGCCTGGCTGATATGCTCAACGGGGCAGATAAGAAAAAGACTACCCTCTTCGAAAACAGGCTCTTCGCTCTGTTCAATCCTGTCTTTGAGCGTTTTGAAAAGCTTTACGGAAAGAGTGAAGGTTTTGAAGACCACCTGAAGGCTTTAATATCCACTATGCTTAAAAACTATCTTGCTCGTCCTGCCGCCCTCAGGAAGTCAGATGCTGAAAGAGAAGCCAGGCCTGATTGGTTTCGCAGCGAACAGACTACCGGGATGATGCTCTATGCCAATCGTTTTAACAAAGACCTCAATGGTCTTATCGATAAGATCGACTACTTCGAAGAGCTGGGGGTGAACCTGTTGCACCTGATGCCGGTACTTGAGAGCCCTAAAGAAAAGAATGACGGAGGCTATGCTGTTTCCGACTACCGAAAAATCGACTCGCGCTTCGGTAACAACAAAGACTTTAAAAAGGTAGCTAAAACCCTGCGTGAAAAGGAGATGCTGCTGATGATTGATATTGTGGTCAATCACACTTCTGATGAGCATGAATGGGCCCGAAAAGCGCAAGCCGGAGAAGCCGCTTATCAGGATTATTATTACACCTTCGCTGACCGAACCATTCCTGAGCTCTTTGAGAGAGGATTGCCTGAGATTTTTCCTGAAAATGCACCGGGCAATTTCACATTTGATCAGTCGATGCAAAAGTGGGTAATGACGGTTTTTAACAATTACCAGTGGGATCTGAACTACACCAATCCTCGTGTTTTTATTGAAATGTTGGATGTGATCCTGTATCTGGCCAATATGGGAGTCGATATTTTTCGAATGGACGCTGTGGCCTTTGTATGGAAACAAATGGGAACAGCCAGTCAGAACCTGCCGGAAGCTCACCTGATTCATCAGCTTTTCAAACTGTGTACCCAGGTAGTGGCACCCGGTGTGGCCTTTCTCGCTGAAGCCATTGTGGCCCCTGAAGAAATCGTGAAATACTTTGGTGAATCCGAAGTGTGGAGCAATGAGCATGATATAGCTTATAATGCTACACTCATGGCTCTCTTGTGGAATTCGCTGGCAACCCATAGCACCAGGGTTATGCAATTAGGTTTACGAGACCTGCCACAAAAGCCAAAGGGAACCACCTGGATCAATTACATCCGCTGTCATGATGATATTGGATTGGGATTTGAAGATCGCCATATCAGCGAGGCCGGCTTCGACCCCTATATGCACCGCAGATTCCTCACCAGGTTTCTGACCGGTAAGTTTGATGGCACCTTTGCCAGGGGATTGCCCTTTATGTACAACCCCAAAAACGGTGATGCGCGTATTTCAGGATCACTGGCCTCCCTGGCGGGCCTTGAAACTGCGCTGGAATCCGGCAACCGACTGGCGGTAACCAGGGCAACCGACCGCATCAATATGCTACACTCAGTCATTCTCTCCTATGGAGGTATTCCTATGGTGTACTATGGTGATGAATTGGCCACACTGAATGATTATAGCTTTGCTGATGATCCGGCTCATAGCGATGATAATCGCTGGGCTCACCGGCCTGTGATTAACTGGAAAGAAGCAGCCAGGCGTACTAAGAAAGGCCAACCCGGCCAGGCAGTTTTCTCGGCCTTGCAACGTATGATAAAGATGAGAAAAGACTCACCGGAGCTGGCCGATGATAATAACCTTGAGCTGGTCGACCTTGGCAATGAACATATCTTCGCTTACCTCCGAAGCAAAGATGACCTGCATACACTCCTGGTGCATAATTTTAAAGATAACGATCAGTTCATTGACGCACATGCGCTGTTTCCCGGGCTGAGACTCCAACATAGTCCCCTTTATGACAAGGTTTCCGGGAAGCCGGTAGAACTCGAAGAGGGGAGACTCATTTTAAAACCTTACCAGTATTACTGGCTGACGAATACTAAATAAGCTCATGAAAAAGACCTGGTGGAAAGAAAGTGTGGTATACCAGATTTACCCACGTAGCTTCAACGACTCGAACAATGATGGCATTGGTGACATCCGGGGTGTCGTTCAAAAACTCGATTATATTAAATCACTCGGTATTGATGTGATTTGGCTCTGTCCTGTATACAAATCGCCCAATGATGACAATGGCTATGATATTGCCGATTATCGGAATATCATGGACGAATTTGGCACTATGGACGATTTTGATGAACTGCTGGCCGGAATTCATGAGCGTGGTATGAAGCTCGTTATGGACCTGGTGGTGAACCACTCTTCAGATGAGCACGCCTGGTTTGAAGCGTCCAGAAAGTCGAAAGACAACCCCTACCGCGACTATTATATCTGGAAGCCGGGTAAGAATGGTGGACCTCCCAATGACTGGGAAGGCTTTTTTGGAGGTTCGGCATGGCAGCATGACGAAGCTACGGATGAGTACTACCTGCACCTTTTTACTACCAAGCAGCCCGACCTGAATTGGGAGAATCCTAAAGTAAGAGAAGAGGTAAACGACATAATCAAATACTGGTTTGATAAGGGAGTAGATGGATTCCGGATGGATGTGATTTCCCTCATTTCCAAAAGGCCAGCGTATGCAGACATGGTGTCACCCGTGTTTGAAGAGGTGATAGAAAAACAATATGCCAATGGTCCGCGCATTCATGAATTCCTGAAAGCCATGAATGAGGCTGTACTCAGCAAATACGACATTATGACGGTGGGAGAAGGCCCGGGTATTACACTGGAACATGGCCTGGATTACGTGGGTGAAGACCGGGATGAACTCAATATGGTTTTTCATTTTGACCATATGTTTTTGGATATGGGTGATGGAGGCAAATTTGATCCGATTCCCTACACGTTGACAGCGTTCAAGGATGTGTTTAATCGCTGGGATGAGAAGCTTAAAGGGAAAGGTTGGGGGAGTATTTTCCTCGGCAACCACGATTTCCCTAGAATGGTATCTCGTTTTGCTACTGATGGTGCATACAGAGAGGAGGCTTCAAAACTGCTGGCTACTTTGCTGATGACTATGCGAGGTACTCCTTACGTATACCAGGGGGACGAGATAGGTATGAGCAACGTCTCTTTTGAGAGCACTGAAGATTATCGGGATGTAGAGACACTCAATTACTTTAAACAGCTGTGGGCGGAGGGTAAAGATCCGATGGACCATATTCACAATGCTCATAAGATGGGCCGTGATAATGCCAGAACACCCATTCAGTGGAGTGGTGAGGTGAATGGCGGTTTTTCTGAGACGCAACCCTGGATCAGGGTGAACCCAAATTACCCCGATGTCAATGTAGCCAGCCAGGAAAGAGACGAGCGTTCGGTACTGAATTACTTCCGTAAGATGATTCAGTTCAGAAAGGAAAACCCAACATTCGTTTATGGCGATTATGAATCAATTCAGAATGATCATCCGCAGATTTATGCCTATCGCAGGTGGGACGAGACCAACGAATACCTGGTAGTGCTTAACTTCTCTGATCAGGAGGTGGATTTCAGTCCGATTATTACGGGACTGGAGCTGCTCGTATATAACTATGACGATTCCACCGAAGACCTCTTAATGAGTCCCTGGGAAGTCAAGGTTTTCAGAGTGCATGATTAATGCCTTTGAAGACCCTTTTCTACTTTAGGTGTGATGCTTTTATGAGCAGTTAAGAAGTCGGTTTTCAATCCGTTTTGACGACCTGAACTTTCAGGAAAGTATGATAGTCCCGTTCATCTTCATACCTTCTGTGCATCCAGAAGAAACCCTGGTCCGTACTGATTTTGTCAAAATTTACCTTACCAATATTTGAATCTACTTCTCCGAGGTAGCCTTCCTTGTTGAAGAGTAAACTCTGATGCTTGATATACTTGCGACTTGCCTCTTTGTAGGCATCAGATTCCCACCATCTGCCCTCCTCTGTCGCCCGAATCTGTCTCTTTACAGACTCCGGAATTACGTTGAGCGATCTCAAAACAAAGGCATCACCTGTGGAGACCATGCTGCTGTTAATCTTCATCAGGTCAGGTCGACCTCTGGCCTCAAAAGGCACGGTTTCATAAAGGGGCTGATGTGCTCCGGGCAGAGGAATGGTATTGACTACTTCATCTTTAATTGCGTCCATGATGTAGACATTGGAATCAGCACTGTAGGTCATCGCGAAATAGTGGTCCTTTCCATGTGCTAGCAGCGGCCAGCCCCGGTCAATATATTTGCCCAGGGTACGGTAAACACTATGAGCCGGCTTTCTGAAAACGGCTCGGCTCTCTCCGGTTGCCAGATTCATGGTATAGATCATTTTAGTAGAGTCCTGGTAGGCCTTTGAATTAAACTTCGGAGCAGCAACTCCCGGAATAATGGCCATTGTTTCAAGCTGACCCTGGTTGGGGAAAGTGAAAATCATTTTCGGATCATAATCCAATAGCCACCATGATTCTACCTCTGTAGGATAGTCATATCGCTCAACCTGATCACTGCCCCGGTTGAAGAGGTAGAAATATACCCTTCCGTAGCCCAGTATCTGATTATCTCCATAAAAGCGCCAGCCAAAGCTTTCATCCCCCATGTACAAGGGACCTTCAACAAAGGGGTTGAAACTGGAAATCAGTTCTCCGGTTTCATTGATGACCAGAATTTCCCCGAGCTGAGAATCGTAGATAAGCAACTCCTTCTTTTCAGCATGATAGTCCAGCAGACTCAGTTGTGACAGGCGGTCGAAAGTGACGGAATCGGTTACTTCAAGTTTGTACTTTCCTGTTCCTGAAAACTCTTTTCCGCTTTCCTGATTACAGCTATTCAACACACAGATAAGCAGAGCAGACAAAGCGAAAAGAACCGGGAAGCGACAGGGGTGTTTTTGGGTCATAACATTCATTAGTCTCAATATACTTTGAGGCGTCATCATCTCCTTCCTGTTTTATGCAAACGAATCCCCGGCAATTCTGTAAGAAGGTATCCGCGATTCACGCTAAATTCCCTATTTTAATCCGCTGACAATTATTGAAGTTATGTCTGAAAAGTTATGGGGTATCGATTTGGGAGGTACCAAGATTGAAGGAGTTGTTTTGAAGTCCGCTAAAGACCCTGAGGTACTCATTCGCAAGCGGATAGATACCGAGGCAGACAAAGGCTATGAGCACACATTGAACCGGGTTAAGTTGCTGATAGACCAGATCAGCGAAGAAATCGGAGAAAGACCTGAGACTTTCGGTATGGGAACCCCGGGAGCCATTGACCCACCTACGGGGTTGTTAAAAAACAGCAATTCTCAGGCGATCAACAAGAAGCCTTTCCAGAAAGACCTGGAGGCCTTGATGCAAATGCCTGTTATCATGGCCAATGATGCCAATTGTTTCGCTCTGGCAGAAGCCCGTATGGGGGCTGTGCCGGATGCCGACCCGGATGCCAAGGTGGTTTTCGGGGTGATTATGGGTACCGGAGCCGGTGGTGGAGTGGTTGTCAACAATCAGATCATCAATGGCAAACAGGGCATTGGTGGAGAGTGGGGTCATAATTTTCTGGATGAATCGGGAGGACCCTGCTACTGTGGTAAGAGCGGCTGTGTAGAAAAAGTAATCGCGGGTCCGTCACTGGAGCGCTACTACGCTGAGGTTTCCGGTGAGAAAAAGCGACTGAAGGAGATTATTCCTCTGGCTCGCACAGGTGAAGACCCTCATGCGGTCGCTACGCTGGACCGCCTGATCCATTTTTTTGGCCTGGCAATTTCAGTTGTAATCAATATTCTGGACCCCGATGTGATTGTACTGGGAGGTGGTGTCGGCAATATCGAAGAACTCTATACACGGGGTGTGGCAGAGGCAGAAAAGCATGTATTTAACCCCAGACTCGATACAAAAATCATCAAACCCAAGCTGGGAGACAGTGCGGGTGTATTTGGTGCAGCCTTTCTAATGGCCTAGCAGAATGGTGAATTTTAAATGATGGATGTTGAATTGGAGACGAATTCATTCAACATCCATCATTTAAAATCTAACATTCACTTCATTCCGTTCTCAGGTTTTCAACCGGATTCTTTCTGGCGGCCTTCAGAGACTGGAAGCCTACCGTAAACCAGGCGACCAGGAAGGTACCCAGGGCTCCCAGTATAAAGACAATCGGTCCGATTTGAATCTGATAGCTGAAGTCTGACAGCCAGTCATTCATGAAGTAATAAGCGATAGGAATGGCCAGTACGGATGAAATCAGAACCAGCCTGTTAAAGGTCGTAAACAGCAGACCCAAAAGGCTTGCCGTAGAAGCACCCAGTACTTTTCTGATACCGATTTCTTTTTCGCGTTGCTCAGTGATATAGGCCGATAAACCAAACAGACCCAGGCAGGCTATAATTACGGCCAGTGAAGCAAACACGGTGAAAATCGTTTTGAACCTACTCTGCGACTCAAATTGTGAGTTGAACAGGTCGTCCATAAAGCGATAGTTAAACGGACGACCTCCTGTAAGCCCTGTCCAGGATTTCTCAGCAGCAGCCAGTACTGCACTGGCTTGTGCCGGAGCAAATTTAACACTGACAATCTCAGGACTTTGTCCCAGATAGAGGGCCTGCGGCAGGATGATATCAGTCATGTTCTGGTAATGAAAGTCTCTGATCACTCCTATAATGGTGTAAGTAGGAGCTTCATCACCTGACAGACCATTCATGTGTTTGATCTTCTTGCCTATCGGATCATCTGCATAGCCAAATCGCCTGGCAGCTGTTTCATTGAGTACCACGCTCAGGGAATCGGTTTTTTTATCTTTTGAGAAGAACTGCCCCGCAATAAGCTCTAAATCATAGGTACTGGCGTATTGGTCATCAACCATCCAGTTCTGAACAGATACCGCTTCGTCTGGTGAGGTGGCATCCGCTCTCAGAATCGGAAAATCATTCCCGGCTCCCGTGCTGGGAACAAAGCCACTGACTGAAATGGATTCTACTCCCGGTACGCCTGACAATTCGTTCTTAAAGGCATCCAGGTTATTGCCAAGTAAATCAGTGTCCATGACATTGATTATCTGATCTTTGTTAAAGCCCAGATCCATGTTCTGCAGATAACTGAGCTGATTGTAAACCACGAGCGAACCAATAATCAGACTGATTGAAGTAGTGAACTGAATGACTACCAGAATATTTCTCATAATTACCCCGGATTTGCCCTTGGTAACCTCTCCCTTGAGTACTTGTACGGGGCGAAAGCCAGATAAGAAAAAGGCAGGATAAAGACCGGCTGCCAGCCCAATAACGACACAGGCTACCAGCACGAAGGGCCATAACCCTCCTGAAGCAAAAATGGGGTTGACGATTTCCTTGTCAGTTAAGTTGTTAAAAGCAGGTAAGACCAGGTATACCAGCCCGATGGCCAGCGCAAAGGCAATGAAGCTGCTAAGAATAGATTCTGTAAGGAATTGATGAATGAGCTGCTTTCTCAATGAACCCAGCACCTTGCGAACACCTACTTCTTTGGCCCTTATGGAGGCCCTGGCAGTGGCCAGGTTCATGAAGTTAATACAGGCGATCAGCAGGATAAAAAAGCCGATGATGCTGAATATGTAGATGTATTGAATGGAGCCTTCTGAGGCGAACCCATAATCTTCCTGAGAGTAAAGGTGAATACGGCTGAGAGGCTGAAGCTGGTAGTCCAGAAGAGAGCCTGAGCTAATCAGTTCTTCAAGGGTGTTGCCCGTAAACTGTTTGATCATCGCAGAAAAGTGCGTGGCGATGAAGGATGGAAACTTGTCATACAAAGCATCCGGATCATTGGTTTCCGCCAGTTTAAGGTAGGTAATGTGGTTGTTGCTTAGCCAGTTACCCCGGTTATGAGTGGGGTCATTGAGCATAGTAATCAGCATTTCAGGCCGGAAATGGGAGTTCTCCCGAATGTCCTTCATTACACCGGTTACCTTCAGGTCCAGGGCGTTTGATATCCGAATCACCTCACCGACCGGATTGGTATCTCCGAAAATCTTGCGGGCTACAGTTTCGGTGAGTACAGCTGTATTGGGTTCATCCAGTAAGTGCTCTCTGTCACCCTGTAGCAGGTCAAAGGTGAGTATATTGAATATGTCCTGATCAGCATAGGTGATATGCTCCTGGTTAAAAAACTGGTTGTCTCTTTCTACCAGGGCCTGAAAATCTCCACGCAATCGGGCAGACTCGATTACCTCAGGGTAATCGTTTTTCAGGGTCTCGGCCATGGGAGCCGGTGAGGCAGGAAAGCGAAATTCGTTATTACCAAACTTCAGATGAGAGGCGATTCTGTAGATTCTTTCACTGTCCTGATGGTAGTTGTCAAAGCTGATTTCGTGTTTGACATAGACAGCGATAAGAATACAGGCTGCGATACTGACGGCTAAACCACTAAGGTTTAGAAACGAGTAGAATTTGTGTCGCATCATGCTGCGATACGCCACCTTTAAGTTGTTCTTGACCATTGCGAAATTCGTTAAATTCTGAGTTAACCAATTGTCCCGGAGTAACGATAGCCTGAACAAGAGTACCACGTCAATCAGGTACTTTCGCGAGGCGTATTTTTGACCGCGTTCTTCCAGGTTAAAAAAATAATATTCCTCCAGGTCACCCTTGATGTCCTCCTGAAAATCGGGGTGGCAGTAGAAGGAGAGGAGCTTTTCTCCAAATTTTTTCAGCATAGCTTAAACTCCCAGGCCACGTCAGGAATCTGATTCCAGAGGTCCATACGGGTTTGTCTGTTGTAGTCCAGGGCCTCTTTGCCCAGGGAGGTAATCTTGAAATAGCGTTTCCGTTTACCACCCCGCTCTTTTGTAGTTTCGCCAAGCTCAGAGGAGAGATAACCCTTGCTTTCCATCCGTCTGAGCGCTGATTGCAGGGCACCCACAGACACTTTCCTTTGCAGCTTCTGCTCAATACGCTCCTTGATGGCCACTCCGTAAGCCTCACCATAGAGCACACCTACCGTCAGTAAGACGATCTCTTCAAATTCCCCCAGTTGATACTTTTTCATACCTTTTTCTGAATGCTGATTAAGTCAATTTTCCTTCCCCGGATTTTAGCCCAAGAGAGATAAATTTCCTAAATGTAGTTTTTTAATACGAGGTAGAAAAATAAAAGTTCCTAAATGTAGTTTTAATGCGGCTGGCGCACGATTTGTTTGGAGTGGCTGTCCTGGTTGCGGGACGGAGATAAAGTGAACTTACTTCACCGGAGCGTAGGGGTTGATCTCCCGCAGTTTTTCTTCAAGAGCGCGGAGGTCTTTGAGGCGCATCCAGCTCACCTTGATCTTGTGTTGTTGCATATTGTCCTCTTTATCCAGCAGGTTGAGCCCGATGTGCAGGTGATCTGTTTCGTAATAGCTGTCGAAGTTGTACTTATTAATCACCAGCGACTCTTTCTTTTTAGAAAACAGCTTTTGCGTATTGACAACCATTCCGTCTTCAGCTTCCACAGCATGCAGATAGATGGGCCAGTTAACAATCGAAGACATGAAGCCGAAAATAGGAGCGAAAGCTGCCAGCAATACCAGGGCGGGTGTCTCAGGAGCTATGATAAACTTGTACACAAAAATGAAAACAATAAAAGCCCCGTAAAAATAGAGCAGGTATTTAAACCGGTTCACCTTGCCCTTGTTGTTGATATCTTTCATGTGTTGTGACCTTAATTGGAGATGTGTGAATTTAGAACAAATCGAGGCAAGAGACAAAGCCCTGTCAGAACTTGAGCTTATTGAGCAGATCCCACAGTACCACACCGATACTGACAGAAACATTGATCGAGTGCTTGGTACCAAATTGGGGTATTTCAAGACAGTTATCTACAGCCGATACAACCTCATCACTGACTCCAAACACCTCATTACCAAAAACCAGAGCATACTTTTTGTCCACAGCGGGTTCAAAAGTTTCAAGCGAAATACTCTCATCTGCTTGTTCAACGGCCAGTACTTCATAGCCTTCTTTCTGTAGCTGCTGGCATAAAACTACTGTATCAGGTTCATGCGACCAGTCTACTGATTCTGTAGCACCCAGGGCGGTTTTGTGAATTTCACGGTGAGGTGGTTGAGCGGTAATACCACAGAGATAGATTTTTTCTATGGCAAAAGCATCAGCTGTGCGAAAAGCGGCCCCTACATTGTGCATGCTGCGAAGGTTGTCGAGTACCAGAACCAAGGGGGTTTTCTGGGTTTTTTTAAACGCTTCAACCGATAACCTGTCAAGCTCTTCATTTTTTGTTTTGCGCATTCACAAATCTAAAACAATGATAAAAGGGTTGAGCCATGAGAGGTCGGTTTTTATCTCTATCCATCCGCACAGATGAGAGACCTGCAGGCTTAGTTCCAGCACAAAAAAGAGTGCCCGCCAGGGACCTGTGCTGACGTTTTCAGCAAAGGTGGCAGACACTCCAACTCAACACCAATCAACAACTCATGTCTTCTTGGAGATCACCAGGTATTTAGACACTTTCCAGAACTCATCCGGATTGGTAATCTCCAGTATTTTCATGTCCTCAGTTTCTCCGGGAACTACCTGGTAGCTACTGGCTGGGTGCTCGCTAAGCAGGCTCAGGTCAGTTGCCTTTACGGGCAGCATGTTCACTTCACGAATGTCTACCTCTAAAAACTCCCCGCGGTCGGCATCCTCTTTTACATCGATGGTTCTACCGAACCAAAGGAAACCTCCTTGTCTCTGCACGAGTCCACGATTTTTTAATTCTTTAAAGGAGCCGATCGCCAGGTAAGCCTTGTTCAAGGCATTGTTTTCGTCAGTTAGTTTTTCTATTTCCAGCTCTTTATTCAGCAGTTCCTGGTCCTGAACAGCGGCTGACTCAATCAGGGCGTCTACCTGCCGAGTAATGAGCTCAATGGATTCATCTTTGGCTATAATCTCTTCTTTAAGTCCGGCAATGACCGTCTCTCTTTCCTGGAGCTGGGCATTGAGTCTTGAAACACGATTCTTGAATACATGCGTATTGAAATTGGCCCCTTTGACCTTTTCTTCCAGTGATTTGATAGTGGCCCTGGATCGGATCACCAACTCATCGATCATCTCGATTTCCTGTTGCAGCAGCTCGAAACTGGTCGGTTTTACACCTTCCAGATTATGGCTGTAGACCAGATTTTCTTTTTCTACGATCTCTTTGATCTGGTCCTCTACTTCTGTCATCATGTAGAGCACATCATTGAAGTCCGATTCCTTACGGCTAATGGCATCGGCCAGACTTTCATTTTGCCTGATCAGTTCGGCTTTTTCTGATTCATTTTGTTCTGAGCTGGTGATCAAACCCCAGCCCAAAGAGAAGGCTACTGCCACGAGCAGCACCACAGCGATTTTGATTGTTTGCTTCATCTTCTTAGGGTTTTATATGTTGAAAAATGGATAATACGGTACGATGAACAGACATGCGTATCATGCTTGTTTCGTGGTGTTTTCCCTGAAAAGGTGTGATTTGTGGAGGGTGAAAAGGCGGTGGTGAAGCCGTTTCAGTTTTATAACGAACTTTTTAGTTAATATTGTTTGTGGGATGAAAAAAGAGGGAGTTTGTCATGGCTGAGTCTGTGGAGCACGAATTTGTGAAAACCAGAGCCGATTGGCTGGGACACAAACAAAAAAAGGACGCCTCTGCAGACACCCTTTTGTTCATAACTTTAAGCGAAGACTATTACCACTGCTGTCCACTACAGCCACCGATGCCCCCGTTGCTGTAGGATACTGAGATCTCGTCCAGAAATGTGTAGACTCCGTTGATCTCTGCAAATCCGGAGACGAAGAACTCAATGTCTACACCAGAATTGTTGGTTTTAAAATAGAAAGTAGTCACCGGGCCTGCATCCTGGCACTGGTAGAAGTTCAGTCCTGTAGTACGATTCACCACTCCGTACATCCCATTGACACAGTAATAAGCAAAACACGAACTGTTTCGTCTGATGACCAGCTTGTACTCCGTATCAGGCTCTACGCAGTCTCTCTGAATGCCGTCCAGGGTCTGGAGCTCAATGGTGACATCGTTGAGGGTAGAACTACAACTGGGAGCAAGTGAGGCTGATTCATGGTTCATCCCCAACCCGAAGGTGATTAATAATATGCTAAAAAAGACTTTCATGATTTTGTTAATGTTTAATGAATTTGACACGATACAATTTTGAGACGACTCACTCAGAAACAGCCATGGAGACCAGATTCAGTGAGTTTAGCCGCTTTCAATGGATTAGTATCAGCTCCCGTCAGGAGGTCATCAGGCAGGTAAAAAAGTGTTTATACCAACCTATTTCAAAAAGACTGTGTCTGGTTAGGCGTAGACCTACCAATCTGACTGATTATGAAGACTTATAAAAAGCTGACAATTTCTCTGGGCGCTCTGTTCCTGTTACTGGTGAACTTTGGTTGTTCAGATACCTGTGAGACCACCTACAAGGTCACTTATTACAATCCTGTATATACAGCCAAGGCAGACATTAGAAGCGGTGTCGCCATTGAGCCCGGCAGGCTGATCGATACCCGGGGCAAAATCTTCTTTAAAGGCGGATACCTCTTTGTGAATGAGCCAAAAAACGGTATTCATGTTATTGATAACAGAGACCCTTCCAATCCTGTTAATATTGCCTTCATTAAGGTACCCGGCTCTTTTGATATTGCTGTCAAAGACAATTACCTGTTTACGGACAGCTATATGGATCTTGTGACTTTCGATATCTCAGACCTGAATGCCATCAGCGAGGTAAACCGCATAGAAGACTATTTTGAGGCGCATGGAAATCTCTATTATGCTTCCAGCCAGGAGACCAGTCAGGTAATGACAGATTTGGACCCCTATGAAGAGGTGACTGAAACAGCCGAATGCAGTGCCTGGGGACAGGGTTGGCGATGGCTTGGTAATGGCAGGCTGGCAAGCTTTGCCCTGGCAGAAAGTGGTGATGCCACAAGCGCGCCTGCCGGTGCTGCTCCGGGTATAGCCGGCTCTCTGGCACGTTTTGCCCTGGCAGATGATAATCTGTATATGCTCGATGCGGGTTTGCTCAAGAACCTGAATATCACCTCACCACTGGCTCCCGTAAGTGCTATGGAAGCCCATGCTGCCTGGGATAGTGAAACTCTTTTTCCGCGTGGTGATGAACTCTTTATAGGTGCTGCGAGTGGCATGCATATTTTTGACATCAGCAACAGAGATAATCCGGAGTACCTTTCTTCCTATTCCCATGTGAATAGCTGCGACCCCGTGATCGTAGATGGTGACCTGGCATTTGTAACCCTGAGGTCAGGCACAGAATGCGATGGCTTTACTAATCAACTGGAGGTAATCGATATCTCAAACCTGCATAACCCCAGACCGCTTCACATATTCCCTATGTTTAACCCACATGGCCTTTCCAAGGATGGAAATACCCTCTTTATCTGTGATGGTGACGATGGTTTGAAGGTGTATGACGTCTCCGATATTTCGGCCATTGATCAGAATTTATTAGCGCACGACCGCAGTATACAGGCCTACGATATCATTGCCTTTAACAATATCGCCATGCTGATAGGTGATGACGGGCTCTACCAGTACGACTATTCAGACCTGAATAATATCAGACTTTTGAGCACGATTCAAATCAACTTCGATGACTAAACTGAAGCTTCTTTTAACATTAACTTTTGTGCTCTTTCTGTCAACTGAGTTATGCGCGCAAAAGAGCAGGGTCTTTCTTAAAAACGGAAGCATTCTGCGCGGCAGTATTGAATCCGTTTTGGATCATACGCTCTCAATAAGAACAGACAGTGCCTCAGTGCTTCAGGTAAATGTGAGCAGCATCAGCGGAATTGCTTTGAATAAGCGAAGATCAAACCTTGAGGCGGATGTAATATTGTTAATTGATTCGCTGAACAGGGCTGTGAAAAAGCCAAGGTTCTATCATCAGCTTCGCTTCGGTATGCTCAATGGTGAGGATGGGAACTTTCTCAGGAATTTCTCCAGCCTTTCAACGGACTATACCTTCTTTAGAAAATCCAGAGGATCACTCCATGCGGGAGTTGGGGTAGCACTGGACTACTACACCTCTTTCATGGCCGTGCCCTTTTACTTTGAGTTGAGGAAAGACCTGGGGAAACGGCCCTCTCACCCCTTTGTTTATGGCAGACTGGGTTACTCTCTGGCAAAAGAGAGAGAAGACTTCCGGGGTAACTTTGGGGATGTGCTCGGAGATAAAACCTGGGCTTTCGGAGCAGGTTATCAGTGGCCACTGGGTAAAAGTAGTATCCTGTTTAGCATGGGAGTGAAGGAGCAGGAACTGAGAACAGTCTGGCAGTCAAGAGATTTCTATTCCAGTACGGATTGGTTCCTCAAACGTCTTGATTTTAAAGTCGGATTTATCTTCTGACAGGTAAACCATCCTTCCCGGGATTTATAATCCCCGGAAGGACGGTTTCATCTCGGCATAGCGCCATTATTTTTCTATTTTTGGGCTCTTCTCAAAAGAATAGATATTACCTGCTATGGCGAAGGCAAAGACAGCGAAGGAAACCCCCTTAATGAAGCAATACAATGCGATCAAAGCGAAGCA
>DIYF01000032.1:24393-24954 GCA_002427745.1 Roseivirga sp. UBA6061
TACAATGCGATCAAAGCGAAGCACCCTGGTGCCTTGCTGCTCTTTCGCGTGGGTGACTTCTATGAGACTTTCGGAGAGGACGCTGTCAAAGCGAGTAAGGTGCTCGATATTGTACTGACCAAGCGGGCCAATGGTGCTGCCTCTCATATTGAGCTGGCCGGCTTTCCTCATCATTCGCTGGATACTTACCTGCCCAAGCTCGTGAGAGCCGGAAATCGTGTGGCCATTTGTGACCAGCTGGAAAACCCTAAGGATGTCAAAGGCATTGTAAAGCGGGGCGTGACCGAACTGGTGACCCCGGGGCTCTCTTTCAACGATAATGTGCTCGATAAAAAGCGCAATAACTATCTCGCCTCTCTCTATTTCGACAAGAAACAAATCGGAGCTGCTTTTCTCGATTTGTCAACCGGTGAATTCCTGGCCGCTCAGGGGAATGCCAGTTATATCGATAAGCTGCTGCAAAGCCTGAGTCCATCAGAAATTATTTATTCCAAGGCCCAGCGTGAGGCTTTTGCCGAGCAGTTTCGGGATGACTACAATACCTATCACCTCGAAGACTGG
>DIYF01000013.1 GCA_002427745.1 Roseivirga sp. UBA6061
GACAACTATAAGCAAGATCTGAACCCGGGAAAGTTTCCGCTGGACCTTCCTCCTCCGGAACTCATGGCCGGCACCTACTCCCCTCCTGTACTCAGAAAACTGGTACCCGGTCTCCATCAGGTGATAACCGGAAACTGGGGTTTGGCGGCAGGCATCTGGGCAGCCGGAGGTTATGGTCTCTATCAATACGATCAGAAAAAAGGAGCACAAAAAAGTCTGGAGCTTCAGGCTTCCCGTTCTGGGAGTTCACAATCGCGGGAAGAACTCTATGACCTGGCTGCTAAGGAGAAGTCAAAAGCAAATCTCTACCTGAAGGCGGTAGGCCTTATTTATATCGGCCAATTGCTCCATGCCTTTCATGTGAGGAAATGCAGGAGGTTTAGCAAAGACCGGAAAAACTACGGTTTCATTATGCCCAGCTACCAGCATGGCGTCTTTGGACTAAGCCTCAAACTGTCCTTTTAAAGCATTCCTCACCTCAACAGTCAAGCGAATCTCTTCCAATTCAAAACTACCATCTGCCATGAAGCTTTCTAAAAACCATCTGATATCAAACACTATAAGGAACACTTCTCCCTATGTTCTGCTATTGACCATATGCATTTTTGCATTTCTCATCACACTCTCATGCGGAGATGATGATGAACCCAAATTTGTGGAAATAACCGGAACGGTGACTTCCAAAAGCGGCCAGAATATCGATCCCGTTACAATTACCATAGTCGATATAGAAAACCCCAACAGCCCCTTGCAGACCACAAGTACACAGGGAACATTCACCAAAGGTGGTCTCTCTCCCGCCCGCTATCAGGTCACTGCCAAAAGAGCGGGTTATGCCGACTACGAACACCCTGTCGTACTTAATCTGCTCAACGAGTCTAAAAAAAATATTACTATTGAAATGATTCCTTTGGGCACAGTTTCCGGTGTCATAACCAATGCCAACGACCCCAACCTTGTGGTGACTGGCGCCAATGTGAAACTCACGGGGCAAGTATCAAGATCTACACTGAGTGATACCAATGGCAGTTTTAATTTCACCACACTGAATAAAGGAACCTATAAAGTAGAATTCTCTGCCCAGGGCTATAGAGATCTCGAAAAGGAAATCACAATAGATGACGGGGAGAATACGCCCTTAAACGTTCAAATGACTCCATTCCCTTCAATATCAGGCACTGTCTTTAACAGAGAAGATGACAGCCCCATTCCTGATGTGAAAGTAACTCTCGAGAGCACAACCACGACAGATGTACTCACAGACGCCTCGGGTGAGTTCAGGTTTACAGAACTGGAGGTGGGCACATATAAACTCAAACTGGATAAACTGGGGTTTGAGCAGGTTGAAGAGAACATTAACCTCGAAGAAGGACAGTCAATCAATAAGGTGTATAAGCTCTTACCGGTAGAAGTCTTTTCATCGGTTTCCGGAATTGTTCAGAACGCGGAAACACAAACCCCTATGCCCAATGTAACCCTCTCATTGTCCGGACTTGTCTCGCAGGATGTTCTGACAGATGTTAACGGTGAATATTCATTTAACGGACTCGACCCTGGTGCCTATCGGATCAAGGCTGAACCGGAAGGCTTCAGCCCCTTTGATGAAGTATTTCAACTCTCTTTGGGAGAAGATAAGAATCTGATTATCAGCCTGGAGCCACTTCCCTATATTTCCGGAGTAGTCCTGAATTCAGAGGATGACTCACCCCTTGAAAATGTCGGGATTTCTCTCAGCGGCAGTTTCCAGTCTGATATGCTCACCGATGAGACGGGTAGGTTTCTTTTTCCAAGCCTCCAGCCGGGGCAGTACACGTTGGGATTTGCCAAACAGGGGTTTAAGTCAGGCGATATCCCGGTTAACCTCACTGTTGGCAATCCGGTAGACAAAGTCATCAAGCTGGAGCCCCTGGATATTGTCGCTTCGGTGTCCGGAACAGTAAGGGATCAGGAAACTCAGGCTGGGATTCCAAACCTTAAACTCACTTTGAGTGGGCCGGTATCTGAAGACATATTGACGAGTTCCACCGGAGATTATAGTTTCAAAAACCTTCTTCCCGGAGTATATACGATAAAAATAAGTCACGAGGGCTACGTCTCTGATGAACAGAGCTTTACACTGGCTGATTCGGAAGACAAGAGTCTCATCATCTCTCTCACTCCCCTCGGACTCATCTCCGGTGTCATATTCGATGCCGATAATGATGCCCCTATAAAAGACGCAGAGGTAACATTAATCGGAGACAGTTCTTTCGACAGGCTTACAAACGATCAGGGACAATTCACTTTTGACAACCTGACTCCCGGAAGGTATACATTACAGGTAAAAAAACAGGACTATATCAGTCAGGAGGAGGTAATTGACCTCAACCCTGGTCAGGAGATAGACAAGATATTCAAGCTGACTATGGCTCCTGTTGTTGCCTCAGTTTTTGGCAAGGTCATCCATAGCGAAACACAAGCTCCGATCCCGGATGTCAAGCTTTCTCTGACAGGTCCTGCTACCAAAGATCAGTTTACTGATGAAAACGGGAATTACCTGTTTGATGGTATCCCCGTAGGAAGCTACTCCATCATCACGAACCTTGATGGTTTTGAGCAAAAAACAGAGGAGTTTACGCTTGTACAAGATGAAGCAAAGAATCTCATTATATCGCTCGATCCGGTAAGTCCTGAATTAAATGTAAGCCCTACAATTCTCGACTTTCTGGACACTCAAAACTCCCTCACCATTGACATCACCAACTCAAAGGAAGGCACCCTGAACTGGGATATCATAGAGGACATCCCATGGCTGATAGCCTCCAAAACCTCAGGTACTGTAATAGGTTCGGCATCAGAAACTGTAACACTCACCGCCAACAGGGATTTGCTGAATCAAGGCAGCTACGCCAACTTTTTTACTATCAGCTCTAATGGAGGCAGTATACAGGTCAACGCTAAAATTGAAGTCAAATCCCTACTATGCGTTACCCCAACGGACCTTAACTTTGGTACAGGTACCAACGATAAAAGTGTTTCGCTGGAAAACTGCGGAAACGGAACGATAGACTATACTATCGTAACTGATCACACTTGGTTAAAAGTCTCGCCACAATCAGGTACCGTCACCAACGAAAAAGACCCGATCACTATCTCAGTAGATCATACTGGGCTGGCTCCCGATAATTATACCGGTCAGGTAATATTCAACTCCCCTACCGGGGCAACAGAAGTGGTAGTCGTTATGACGGTGCCAGACCTCAACAACCCGCAAATCACGCTTTCTGATGAATCCCTGGATTTTGGTACAAGTCAGGCCACAAGGGTGATTACGGTGACTAACACCGGCAGAGAAACGCTGAACTGGAATCTTGCCAAAGAACAAAGCTGGATAAGCATATCAAAGGCAAATGGTACACTTGAAGAAGGAGAGTCTGAGGACATCAATGTAGAGGTTTTCAGAGGTGGTCTGGCACCAAACGACTATCAGGGGAACCTGGACTTCACTTCAAACGGAGGACAAGAAAGTGTACCGGTTACTATGACTGTGGCAGCCACCCCCATCCTGGAGCTGTCTACACAGTTCCTCGACTTTGGCTCAGAGATAAATCAGCTCACTTTTGATATTACCAACATCGGCAACTCGATGCTCCAATGGGATGTCAGTGCAGATGTCAACTGGATTAATGTAGTTCCCAACAGCGGTGCCAACGCAGGTCAGGTCACTGTTTTCGTGAAACGAGACCTGGTAGGTTTTGGCGGCTATAATGGTAACATTACCATTAATTCAAATGGAGGCGTACAGGGCATTTCTGTTTCGATGCTCCACACTCCACCTCCCCCCAATATGGTGCTGGATGGTGTGGACTTTAAGTCAGATGAAAACGAATCCGGAACACCCAATCCTGGTGAAACGGTCACTTATACAATACGTCTGAAAAATGATAATGGTGCCAGTACAGGAGAAGACATCAGGGCTACCTTCCAAAGTCCGGGGCCCTATGTAAACAGTTTATCACCTGTTGAACTGAGTTTTGGTTCTATTGGCATCAACGAAACGGTTGAAAGGGACATAAACATTCATTTTTCATCTATAGTACCGGTGGGTGAAAGAGTACCGATTAATATGAACATTATCGACAAGTATGGTAAAAGCTGGTCTGAGAGCTTCGAAATAGAAATAAAATCTTTCTTCATTGTACCACAGGGCTTGTTGGCTTACTACAAATTTGATGAAAGCGACTTCAGAGATGAAACAGGCAATTACCCCGGATTTGGTTTTGGACCCGAGCACACTTCGGATTCACCCGATGGAGTCGGATTATCAATAGAATTCAATGCTGATGAGGGGGATTTCTTCCAGACGGCCAAAAACATCATTCAGGACCAGACCTCAGGTTCGTTTAACTTCTGGCTAAAGACTGAAAGCAATAATTTCAGGCTATTTACCTCCTCTCTTCAGCAGACCTATGAGCGAAACCGAATCTATATATCAGATGAAAACAAGGTTTCGGTAAACGCTGACAGAAATTACTATTCAACCAGGTTTACCACAGATGTATCTGGCTATTTACTAGACAATACCTGGCATATGCTGACAATAACGATTACTGAAGGACTCCATCAAATGTTTGTCGATGGTCAACTCATTGAACAAAATACAGGAGGATACCGACTCTACCGTACCGATAACTCAGAAGGGTTTGCCTTTGGGAAACGTTCCGGTGAAGAAGACCTGTTTTATAACGGCAAGATGGACAACATACGAATTTACAACAGAGTTCTGACCGAGGAAGAAGTGGCACTGCTTTTCGAAAAGAAGCAGTAAAAAAGCAGACTATACAAGTCTTGAAAGGGATCAGCTCTTACAGAGTTGGTCCTTTTCTCATTACTTCTAAGGAGAAAAACAGACATATTAAGCGATTGATTACCGGTGAGCTTTGCAGGAACTTAGACTTAGTTTTTAACCAAAATAAGTTTATGATGAAAAAAGTCACAGTAAGCATTGAAACGGACCCGAATGAGGATCCGCAACTGGAAAAGGACCATCTGCTCACAAGAGATGGTGACGGCAGTGCCGGTACAAGTACGGAAGACGAAAACGGAGATATTAAGCCTCCCGGAGGAAATATTCCAGACAAAACAAAGGCCCTCTGATCGTCAAAATCCCGTTTGTTAATAAACAGGAAAAACCTAAATTCTTCTATGAAAAGAAAAATTCCTGTTTTGAATAGTTTCACTTATTCATTTGGAAAACCTAACTACTCTCCTTTGTGGACTCTTATCTTGTATCTTATTTTTTTTCATGCCCATATACAGGCACAAACCAATCAAAAGCAGGATTCCCTTGCCCAAATCTTCATCGATAGCCTCAATTATGTAACAGACCGACCGCACAGGATAGATCTTCTCAACGAAATTTCCTGGATACTCAAAACCAGTGCTCCTGAAGAAGCTAAATCCTTTGCCAATTCTGCGGTGGAGCTGGCAAAGAGAATTAAGGATCAAAAAAGGCTGGCCACAGCCTACAACCGTCTCGGTATTATTGAAGGCAGACGCAGCGAATTCAGAAAAGCTATTGTTTATTACGACAGCGCCCTCGTTATAGAAGAGAACATCTCAAACCAACGGGGTATAGCCAGGGCTTCAAACCAACTGGCAGCAGCCTATCGATCTATCGGCTATCCTTCACAGGCCATAGAATACTCGCAACGTGCCGTAAAAGCATATGATATACTGGGCAATCAAAAAAACCTGGCTACGGCACTGGTAGTCATGGCAAATACCTACAAGGATTTGGTGAAATATGACTCCAGCCTTGTTCACCTGAATAGGTCATTAGATATCCGAACCGGACTAAAAGACCCTGCCGGAATAGCCCAGACATTGCTAGGTCTCGGCAGCCTTTATGATGTCATGAGCAATCATACGAAGTCACTTGAATTCAATAAAAGAAGCCTCAGACTTTATGATTCCCTGAACAGGAAACCTCAAATGGCTAAGGCACTTACCAACATTGGTAATGCTTACCTGGGTATGCACTATTCGGATTCAGCCGAAGTGAGCTACTTAATGAGTCTGAAACTGAAACGCGAGTCAGGGGATAGCATTGGTACTGCTCCAGGTTATAACAACCTGGGAAAAGTATATGAGCTACGGGGAGAGTACGCCAAAGCTGAAACTTTTGTCGGCAAAGCGGCAGAAATTTATACCCGATATGAAGATCCCAGGCTACTGGAATCATATTTCAACCTCGGAAACCTAGCCAGATTCCAAAACCACAATGCGCAGGCACTCTCCTATTATTTTGACGCCTTGAAAATGACGGACAGCCTCCAGAACATAAAGCGTCATGCTTACATTTTGGAAGCCATATCTGAGGTCTACGTTGAAAACAATCAGTTTGAAAAGGCCATAGAGTTTGAGAACCGGTACAGTAAAGTTCAACAGGAGATAACTGCAGATCAGATAAGGCTGAGCAACCTTGAGCTGGCTATTCAGGAAGAGAGAAGTAAGTCACGTTTTCTACAATCGGAAAAGGATCGACAAAAGCTACTATTTGACAAACAGAGGATTATTATCGGGTCGCTGGCCGGGGCCATAATCCTACTGGCCTTATTATTTTTTACCATACTCAGAATTTCACGGCTCAGAGCCAAGAATCTATTGATCAAAAAGAACGAAGATTTACAGAAGCAGCGGATCAAAGAACTGATCAGAGAGAAAGAACTGGAAGCCATCAACGCCATGGTAGAGGGACAGGAAAGTGAGAGGATGAGAATAGCCAGAGACCTTCATGACCGGCTGGGTGGAACGCTCTCTATGGTAAAAATGCATTTCAAATCGGTAGAAGAAAGCATAGAAGACCTAAAAGAGAAAAGCATCAAACAATACAAAGAGGCAAACAACCTGCTGGATGAAGCCTGTAATGATGTGCGCAAAATCGCTCATGATATGGCCTCAGGTGTACTCATGAAGTTCGGACTGGTAGCAGCCCTCAATGCACTGAAAGAAACCGTAGAAACAGCCGGCCAGCTAAAACTCAACCTGATTGACATAGGGCTGGAAGAAAGACTCAGTTATAACTATGAGATTAATATATACAGGATCATTCAAGAGCTTCTCACAAACACTCTCAAACATGCCAATGCCAATGAAATGTCAGTGCAGCTGTTCAGAAAGGAGGAGAGCCTTAGTATCGTAGTAGAAGATGACGGAGTGGGGTTTGATCCTGATGACAAGGACGTTTCTCAGGGTATTGGGCTGAAAAACATTGAAAGCCGTGTGTATAAATTTGATGGTGAGATGATCATTGATTCAGGCAAAGGAGCCGGTACCACTATAACAATTGATTTACCTCTAAATGAAGACAAATTATGATAAGAATAATTTTAGCAGATGATCACCAGATAGTGCTCGATGGGTTAAAAATGCTCATTCATGAGGAAGAAAACATTCATTTAGTTGGTGAAGCAATCAATGGCAAGGAAGTAATCAGTATTCTGGAAAGAGAATCGGTGGATATAGCCGTACTGGATGTGGAAATGCCTGTCATGAATGGTATTGAAGCCTCGGAAATAATTCAGGAGCGATTTCCCAATACCAAAATTCTCATTCTGACTATGTACAATGATCAGACTTTTATCAGGAAACTGATAGAGATCGGGGCGAGTGGGTATATCCTGAAAAATAAAGGAAAAGAAGAACTGGTTGAAGCCATTAAAGACATTGACAATGGTAAGACCTACTTTGGCAGGGAGGTTACCAACACCCTGATTTCAGGCATCCAGACAGTTGTTAAGAACAAGCCGAAAAAAGAAATTCCACTTACCAAAAGAGAGGTGGATGTGGTAAAGCTTATAGCGGATGGTATGAGCACCCCACAAATTGCAGACACCCTGTTTATCGCCCATAGCACGGTTGAGACACATCGCAGAAATCTGATCGATAAAACCGGGGTTCCCAACTCCAAAGCACTGATTAAATGGGCCATCAGGAATGGTTATTCTGAATAATCCTTAGAACTGTGGATACATTAATCCTAAGTTCTGCGGTCGACTGACCAAAGGGTACTGACGAACTTGTAAACTCATCAAAATCAAAGAGATATGAGACGCGCATTAGTAGTTGGTATTAATGATTATTCCTGGTCACCGCTCAAAGGCTGCATTAACGATGCCAATGTGATAGGTGATGCCTTGAAAGAACATTACGATGGTAAACCCAATTTTCACGTAAAAAGACTTACCTCTGATAAGTATAACATAACCAAGGCCCAGCTCTTCAGGAGCATTAAAGACCTTTTTGCCCGGCCTGCAGATATTATTATAATGTTCTTTTCAGGTCATGGTGCCAATGGAGACCTGGGAGGGTATCTGGTGACTCAGGACGGAGAAAAGTACAGTCTGGGCGTGTCACTCAACGAAATAGTGGAACTCGCCAACATGGCCACACAAATCAATGAGATTATCATTATTCTGGATACCTGTTACAGCGGTGTGACCGGCAACATCAACCCAATGAACAAGAACATAGCATCTATTCGGGAAGGTGTTTCTATTCTGGCTTCGAGCACTCAGGACGAATCCTCTGTCGAAAAGAACGGTCAGGGATTATTTACATCTATTATTCTGGAAGCTATCAACGGAGGTGGAGCTGATGTTATGGGACAGGTTACCGTAGCTGGTCTATACAATTACGCAGATAAAGTTCTGGGTCCATGGCAACAAAGACCCGTATTTAAATCACATGTCACTGAGCTCTCGGTACTAAAATCAGGCACACCACAAATTTCGTTTCCTCAGCTCAGGCTTCTGGCCAAATACTTCCCGAAATCAGATTTTGAGTTGCAACTGGACCCCGGGTTTGAACCGGAACTGGAGCCCAAAAACAAGGAAAAGGAGGCTATATTTGCCATACTTCAAAAATTCAGAGATTGTAATATGCTCAAGCCCATCGGTGAGAAACACCTGTATCATGCCGCAAAAAACAGTAAGGCATGCGGTCTGACGGATCTGGGAAAACTCTACTGGCGCATGATTACCACCAACCAGGTGTAGATAGCCTCAGGTCAATTCTATTCAAGGCATAACTTTCATTTCATTATCAGTCAAAAATTAACTTTATTAATATAAAGTTTAAAAAATTGACACATAAATACTCTTATCACGAGTATAAAATGTTTATCGATTCTGCCGAGAAAATGACCGACCGGAGGGAATCCTTGAACAAAAACAGCCGCTATCTCTGCACCATTATTATTGGTGCAATAGCGGTCATATGGAAATCGGCCTTAACTAATCCGACTGTGCTTTTTGTCGGAGGAGCATTAGTTACCCTTCTGTGCCTGATATCAGGTGTATTTTGTGCTCTGTGGAGAGAAGAAATAATAAAGTACAAGAAAATAAATGCTGCCAAGTTTGATGTAATCAATAAAATGGCTCCTCATGTTGATTTTGATGTGAAGCCTCCTTTTTCGCGCATTGTCTCTTACGAACCATTCAGCAAAGAATGGGATATACTCTCCAAAGGAAGAGAGGTTAAAAAGTCCGATTTTCTGCCTGATCTGCTTAGCTTTCAGTCTACCACCATGGAAATCTATGTAGTGATGGCATTTACTTTCATGTTTTGCCTGGTAGGTAATGCTTCCCTGATCTTTGTTTTATCAAAATATTCCGGCCTTTTCACGGAAATTGAAAAACTGTTGCATCTTTGAACATGCGGAAAGTATTATTCATGGCCACCCCCTACAAGCTGGATCCTGACCATGACAAAAAGAAGACCATTATCCGGGAACTTCTGCGATCAACCCAGATAGATCTTTTAATTGCCAATGACACACCGGAAGGCCGAAGTATGACCGTAGAAAATACCATCGAATGGATGCAGACCTCCGACTTTTTCTTAGTTGATCTGAGCTACGAAAGGCCCAGCTGCTATTATGAACTGGGCTACATCCAATCCATGAATAAAGATACCCTGATTGTAGCCAGGTCAGGAGAGAAAATTCACATGTCGCTCAATAGAAATCAAATCAGCTTTTATGACAATATAGAAGACTATGAAGAAATGGTGAGGACATGGATATCAAAGCTCTGAAAGTATCAAAACAAGAAAAACCCCGGGAAACCGGGGTTTTTCTTGTTTTGATATGTTTCTGAGAGAATTACTTCCCTCCTGCTTTCTCAACGCTGATCTTCTGCCCTTCCTTGGGCTTTTGTGTTTCTTCATTCACGAGATCATAACGCAACGTTCTGTTTTTCAGGGTAGCTGGTAGGCCATAAGCCATCCATTCAGGCATAGGCGCTCCCTTGAGATAGTGGTCGAAGAATTGTCCCATACGAATAGAAAGGTCCTTTCTGTTTTTACGCTTGCGCAGGTTATGGGCCTCTCCGTTATAAACTACCATCCAGGCAGGCTTTTGCAATCTGCGGAGCGACATGTAGAACTCAATACCCTGGTACCACGGCACAGCACCATCTGCATCATTGTGCATGATAAAGAGTGGCGTTTCAATCTCCGGCACCTTGAAAATCGGAGAGTTCTCGATATAAAGGTCCTGGCGATCCCAAAGGGTAGCTCCCAGTCTGGTCTGAGTTTTTTCGTACTGGAACATACGGCTCATACCACTACCCCATCTCACTCCACCATAGGCAGAAGTCATATTCGATACAGGGGCGCCAGCTCCGGCAGCCGCATACATATTAGTACGGGTTACCATATAAGCCACCTGATAGCCTCCCCAGCTCTGTCCCTGGATAGCCATTTTTTCCTCATCTACAAAGCCTTTGGCCATAGCCGCTTTAGTAGCAGGCACTACATGGTTCATGGCACTCCGTCCGGGGTAACCTACCTCGTATTTAATGTCTGGTACCAATACCAGGTAATCGTTACTCACATAGTAAGGAATATTCACGGTACTGGCACTGGGAGCCGGTGATCCATGGCTATGGAAAGAGTCAGACCTTCTCTCATAGAAATACACGATCATCGGGTATTTCTTATTCGGGTCAAAGTTCTCAGGCTTATACAAAATAGCCTGCATTTTCTCCTGATCATAACCCGACTCAAACTCCAACAATTCAGCAGTACCTCTGTTGTAAGCATCTTCCTGAGCACCCACATTCGTCAGCTTTTTCAAGCCATCCATATTCAGGCTGTTGGCGGCATACACTTCTCTGAAATCTCTCCAGGTAGATTTTCTGACCAAAACTCTGTCGGCCTCTTTTGCTTTTAAGAGACCGTTAACAGACATATCTTCCATTACTATTACCTCAGGAGTTGACCCTTTATCAAAATCAACTCTGGCATAACCTGAAGCTTTGGTCCAGTCATGAAAAGCCGAAACCAATACAGGTGAGCTGGTATCAATCGTTCTGGCTTCACGGTCCAGGCGTGTATAGCGATAACGCGTTCTGTTCTTTCGTCCTTCCCCTTTGGTCACCATTTCAGGCGCTTTATTACCGGCCGGATCAAACTTCCAGATATCATAGCGATCATAGATGTAGATAGACTCATCATTATCTGACCAGCCTGCACTTCCGTAAGACCCCGCCAGTGAAGGTGAATCGTGCAGTTCATTGGCAAACTTCACGGACATTCCTTTCGTGAGGTTCTTCATAGCTCTGGTAGCTATGTTCATAGAATACCAGTGCCCGTCCTCAGGATTGAAAAGGGTGATATACTTCCCTGCCGGAGAAAGAGAACCAAAGCCTTTCGTCTGCTCAATGAGCAACTCAGAATTACCCGTTCTTGCGTCAATCTTGTAAACATCTCTGGCAAGTTGCGTATCCCAGGTGAACTGGGTTCTGTTCATTTTGTCGTCTATTGACAGGAAATAATCAAAGTCATTTCGGTAATCGACCTGAACAGACTCCAGGTCAGGATCAGCCAATTGAACAAGTCGCTTAGTACTCAAATCGATCATAGCTACGTAAGAGCGGTTCTTCTCTCTGCCCGCCTGCAGCTTTTGCATTGGCTGAATGTAAGGGTCATTGTAACTCCATACATCTACATCCGGTTTATCATCCTTGAGCAGGGTGGTATCAGACTCATAGTCATATTTAACAGGCCTTGGAGTAGTACCCAGGTACAATCTCTTGCCTGATTCTGAGAAACGGATATTTCCCCTGTCACTGATCATCCAGTAATCCGGTACCCCGGCAGTAACGGTATCGGCCACAATGCTCGCCTCTGCCTCACCGGCTTTCCAGTACATAAGGCTGTAATACTTCTGCTCATCACCCTTCTTGTTGGCTGTTGCCAGAAATGCCAGTTGTTCTCCTGAGTCATCAGGCGTCATTTTCTTGTAGTCTACCATGCCTTCATTCAGCGCAGTCAGCGTACCTCCTGCCGTAGCATAAGCATATACACCCGAAGGATTGGTTGTATCGGCCTCATCCTGCTCAAAGAACAGGTAGTTGCCACTATCCGACATCTCAAATTCCATCACCCCCTCAAAAGACTTGCTCTCACCTGTACTCATATTGTACAATACCAGCTCAGTGCCTTTCGATTTTGATTTAGGCTTCTTGGCAGGCTTCTCTTTGGGTTCCGGCTTTTGTTCTTCTTCTTCTTTCTTGCCCTTGTTTTTACCCTTCTTCTTTTTCTTGGCTTTACGCCCCTTTACAACCTCCTCTTGTGGCTCCTCCTCTTTCTTCTCTTCTTCCTTCACAGCCTCCTTTTTCTTTTTAGCACCCTTCAAAGGCTTTTCATGAATCCATGCCATCCAGGCATCGGACTCATCGGGTAATTGGTAGCTCTTTACTCGCGCTATTTTTTTAATGTCACCACTGTTAAGGTTGATCACATACAGAGAGTCTTTTGGCATCTTAGCCGCTGACGTCTTCTTAAGCTTCAGTGCACGCTCTTCAGTATAGGCCAGTTTCACCTCCGCTGCCACGAACTGACTGTTAGCCGAGAAGTTGTATTTGGTAACACGGTCAATGCTAATGACCTTATCATTGGTCAGGTTTCTGATCTCCAGTACGGCATCACCCACCTGTGGTGTAATACGATAAGCAGCCCAGTTGCCATCATTACTGATAGACACACTCTGGATACTCTTCCAGTCATCATAGACATCGTGAGTGAGTGGCTTCCTTTGTGAATGGGCCTGAAAGACCACTAACAGAAGCAGTATAAAAGATATAAAGTATCGGATTCGCATAAGCATTTGATTAATTATATGATTAGGTAGCCTCGCAAATATAAAAGTATGGAGCGGTATAAAAAGACTTCTTATATTGATGGAATTCTAAGCTGATAAACTCCATCTGAAAATGATCAAAAAACTACTTTTCTGCCTTATGGCACTGGTTTTAGCCAGCCCTTTGATGAGCCAGGATGCCATCTCAAAAAAGACCAAAGGCATGACCAAAAAAGAGGGCTATTTCAATTACTACTGGGATGAGAAAAACGGCAAAGTCTGGCTCGAAATAGATAAAATCGATCAGGAGTTTCTCTATGTAAATTCTCTGACAGCCGGAGTTGGCTCCAATGATATAGGACTCGACCGCGGTCAGTTGGGAGGAACCCAGATTGTGGAATTCAGACGGGTAGGCAAAAAAGTACTGATGGTGCAACCTAATTACAGTTACAGAGCCATTAGTGATAACCCCAATGAAGTAGAAGCGGTAAAGCAGGCTTTTGCCGAATCAGTACTCTTCGGATTTACCGTAAGTGCCGAGGAAGACGGTAAGGTGCTGGTAGATATGACCAGCTTTTTACTAAGAGATGCGCATGGCGTATCCGGCAGACTGAGCAGAGGCCGTGAAGGCAATTATCGTCTCGATGGAAGCCGCTCGGCAGTCTACCCTCCTATGCTGAAGAACTTTCCTAAAAACTCTGAATTTGAAGCGACTATCACTTTTACCGGTAGCGCTACCGGAAGATATCTGCGAAGTGTCACACCCAACTCAAGTGCTGTAACCGTGCGTATGCACCATTCCTTTGTAGAACTGCCCGACAACAACTACAAACCCAGGAAATTTGATCCACGCTCTGGTTATATCAGCCGTAGCTATATGGACTATGCTACCCCTATTCAGGAAGACATTCGCAAAAGAGTGATCATCCGTCACAGGTTAGAGAAAAAGAACCCCAACGCCAGGAGAAGCGAGGCAGTAGAGCCTATTGTATATTATGTAGATCGCGGTGCTCCCGAACCCATCAAATCTGCCCTGATTGAAGGAGCTAAATGGTGGAACCAGGCTTTTGAAGCAGCCGGGTATCGTAACGCTTTCCAGGTGAAAGAAATGCCGGCCGATGCCGATCCACTGGATGTGAGGTACAACATTATTCAATGGGTACATCGTTCTACCCGGGGCTGGTCTTATGGCTCTTCAGTAACCGATCCGCGGACAGGTGAAATTATCAAGGGCCATGTAAGCCTTGGTTCTTTAAGAGTAAGACAGGATTTCCTGATTGCTCAGGGACTCCTGACTCCCTATGAAAATGGCACAACCCCTGACCCCAGACTGCTGGAGCTTGCTCTTGCCAGATTGAGACAATTATCAGCACATGAAGTAGGTCATACCATTGGCCTGGTACATAGCTATGCTTCCAGTGCAGATGGCAGAGAATCTGTCATGGACTACCCTCATCCTCAAATCGATCTGAAAAACGGCAAAATAGACATCTCCAACGCATATGATGTAGGCATTGGAGAGTGGGACAAAGCCGCCATTGCCTACGGTTATCAGGATTTTCCTAAAAATGCCAACGAAGATGAGGAGTTGAAAAAACTGATAGATCAATACATTGACAAAGGACTGCACTTTATTACTGACAGTGACTCAAGACCTGCAGGTGGAGCCCACCCCTTTTCTCACCTCTGGGACAATGGTAAAAGTCCTGTGGATGAACTCAACCGACTGATGGATGTACGCAGTGCCGCACTATCTAACTTCTCTGAGAAGAATATCCCTATGGGAACTCCTATGGCCACGCTGGAAGAAGTGCTGGTACCTATGTACATGATCCACCGATACCAGCTGGAAGCTGCCGTAAAGGTAGTGGGCGGTTCGTATTATAACTATAAACTGCGTGGTGATGCCCAGCCCCTGCCCCGCCCGGTACCAAGAGCCGAGCAGGATGCTGCCCTTCAAGCATTATTAAATATCCTGAAGCCCGAGAACCTCGAAATCCCGGAGCATATCCGCAAACTTATCCCTCCCAGACCTCCGGGTTATGGCAGGTCACGAGAGACCTTTAAAGTGCGTACCGGAGTTATGTTCGATGCCGTATCTCCTGCAGAAAGCGTTGCCGGAGCCGTTATGAGCTTCCTTTTCAATCCACAGCGTGCTACCCGCCTGGTGCAGCAGCAAGCCATGGATTCAGACCAAATGGGCCTGATGGATGTAATCCGCGCGATCAACAAACTTGCTCTGACACCGGGTTATGACGGTTACCATGGCGAGCTACAAAGAGTAGTACTTGACCAGTTTACCAATGCCCTTATGAATCTCGGCAAGAGCAGTAGCGCTTCAGCTACTGCGCGAAGTATGGCCATCATGGGACTCCAGGAAATGATCAACCAGCCGGGACAAATGAACTCTGATGTAGACAGAGCATTCTTTTCCAATCTGGGACTGAGAATTACCCGCTATATCCAGAATCCGGGAGAAGAAACGGCTGTCAGAGCATTAACACCTCCGGATGGATCTCCTATCGGCTCTGCCCCTATGATTTACTGTGATTTTGGGCATAGCCATGTTTCGCACAGGTTCGGAAGCTACTAGTTATTAACAAAGCTGTCTCAAAAGTATTCCGTCATTGCGAACACAGTGAAGCAATCCCATGATAGAATCTCCATTACAAAATGGAGATCACTTCATTTCATTCGTGATGACCACCTGGTAGACTTTTGAGACAGCTTCTTCTCTATTCCCATGCTCCACCAAATCGATCACCTGCTTTACGGCACCCACAACCTGGAAGAAGGCATTGCCCGCATTTATGAGCTCACAGGGGTAAAGCCTGTTTTCGGGGGCAGTCATCCGGGCTTAGGTACACACAATGCCCTTTTAGGTCTGGGTAGTCACATCTATTTTGAGATTATAGCACCTGACCCTAAACAAGAGGTGGACCGTATCTGGATGAACCTGGATCAGCTTGAAAAACCAAAGCTCTTTCGCTGGGCTGCTGCTTCCGGCAATGTACCGGCCGTCAGAGAGCAGGGACTCAGCCATGGCATTGACATGGGGCTGGTAAAATCAGGCAGTCGCTATAAGCCAGATGGCAGCCTGCTCGAATGGACCCTGAGCAACCCCAATGTCAATTTGGGAGATGGTCTGATCCCCTTTTTCATCGATTGGGGACACAAAGGCAACCCGACTCCGGAACTTCCGGCAGGTTGTACCTTAAGGTCGCTCAAAGCCACTCATCCGGAGCCGGAAAAAGTAAACAGCATGCTGAGTGCCCTGGGCCTGTCTCTCGAGCTTGACCAAAAGCCCGAGGTAACCCTGACCGCAGAAATCATGACACCAAAAGGGCTCATTCACCTCTCCTGATATGCCTGAGTCCCTCTCAACTGACCAATATTTGGTAGAAGTACTGAATGCGAGACAATTACAAAGCTTTATTCATATGATAACTCAAAGCTTTTGCTACTTTTAGCCAGTGGTATCGTCTCATAACTGTTAGAACCATAAAAACTCTATGACTAAAAGAAATATCGCAGCCCTGGTCCTTATACTGGTTTCACTAGGACTTCTTTATCCCGGGTTGACTAACGACATTCTCACTCTGAATATCGGTGCCAAAATCCCTCTCCTGGGAGACTTCGAGTTGTATAACGAATCACAGAGTATTCTCAAGACCATTCGCACACTTAACGAGAATGACAGTACACTGGTAGCCGCTCTTATCCTGCTTTTCAGTGTGATCGTCCCCGTATTGAAGGCACTCTCCCTTATGGCCGTACTGCTGATTAAGAACATGCGCAATAGCGGAGCTCTCTATAAATTTGTTGGCCTGATTGGTAAATGGTCTATGGCAGATGTGTTCGTGGTAGGCGTATTCCTGGCTTTTCTGGCTACCAAAAACAATGAGGCAATCAACGCTGAGCTGGAAGTAGGGTTCTATTACTTTACCGCTTACTGCATTGTATCGATCATCGGCATTCAGGTGCTGGACATCAATGCCGTTAAAAATCAAAATAACTAACAGACATCTCAGGGGCTTAACCCAGCTCTGTTAACTCCATTACCAGGACATCATGGTTGAGTTGATGCAGGGTAAACTCCTTTAAAAAGTCGCCATCTGTCGAAAAGATACGGAGCGTCTTCTTTTCAGCATCATAAGTATATGTGCCGTTCTTCATGCTATGAGCATCTGTAGGATGTAAAAACATATAAAGACAGGTACCATCTTCCTTAAATTCATAGGCATCCCTGAACCTTGCGGGTGCAAATTCACGGGAATCTGAAGGTCTGAAAGTTCTTATAACTGAATTGACATCATTTTGCTCCTCGATCGAATGCGTCCATCTTTGAAGCAGAAAGGCCGACCCCGGGCTGTCATCAGTTAAAGCTTCTTCACAGGAAAAAACAACAGCAACTAAAAAACCAAGACTGAGGATAACTCTTTTCATGTATCTGTTCTCTAAAGGTTAATTGCGCAGGCTCAGAAAACTTAATTCCTGCTGACCGTCAAATTGCGTAGCACAGGCTGAAGTGGGATCCGGGTTTAACCTGATATAAACCGGCAGAGGGTTTTGTTCTGTAAAACCATCCCCGGATACGATGGCCATCACCTGCTCATTTGGTAGTTCATGAACAAAAATGATCTCATCGTTCAGGCGGATCCTCCATCCCCCTCCACAAACCCATCGGGTAAAATCCTGCCCTAAAATCTCAGCTTCCAGCGTTACCGGTTCCTCATCCTTACTCGCGCATGAGAACACGCTGAGCAGTAAGATCATCAAAACTAACTTTATCCCGTTTTTCATTCCTTATGTCTTCTTATACTCTGACACAACTTAACCGCGATTGGTTGGCAAAATCATTTGAGCTGACTTATAAAAAATGAGGTCACCCGATGTTTAACAAGTCTGATTAACATCAGAGTGACCACAGATAAGGGAGAGCTCTCCAGCCAGTACTCAGAGAGGGGAATTCGCAAAACCAATTGATTCACAGCCGTTTGTACAACCATGTCATACAGTCAACAATCAATGCAAGAAAAACCCATTTTTTGGCTTACTACCTTTCACAAAAAAGCTCCCTTTTGGGTAAAAGCGCGCTTCAGATAATTGTTGTTTACACCTAATATGGCCACTTTAGTACGTGGTCATACAGAAACCTATTACCTATTTTAAAAATACTGTAAAGCATGGATGCGATTATTGAAGTTCTGAGTATAATACCCTGGTGGGGATGGATTCTAATCGGCTTAGCTCTGATTGCGATCAAAGACATTTCCCAAAAGAAACATACCATTAAGCATAATTTTCCGGTTGTCGGTCACCTGCGTTATATGCTGGAAAAAATAGGCCCGGAAATGCGCCAGTATATCGTAGCAAACAACCGGGAAGAGCTGCCTTTCAACCGAAGCCAGCGTTCGTGGGTGTATGCCTCTTCAAAGAAGCAGAATAACTACCAGGGCTTTGGCACTGACCAGGACCAATACGCGCCCGGACATATATTCATTAACCCCAGTCTCTTTCCCTATGCAGTAAAGGAAGGTCACCCTAACAAGACACAACCGGATTTTCTACCCTGTGCCAAGGTAATGGGTGAATACAATGGCAGAAGAAGGCCATACAGGCCAAAATCAATCGTTAATATATCAGCAATGAGCTATGGTTCACTCTCTGCCAAAGCGGTTGAGTCACTCAACAGAGGCGCACTGAAAGCTGAATGTTATCACAATACGGGTGAAGGCTCTCTGTCATTACACCATCAGCACGGGGCCGATGTGATGTTTCACTTTGGCACAGCCTACTTTGGTGTGAGAAGCGAAGATGGCGGCCTGGACATGGATAAACTGGTGGCGCTCACTCAGAAACACGAGTGTATTCGGGCCATTGAGATCAAACTTTCTCAGGGTGCCAAGCCAGGTAAGGGAGGCGTACTCCCGGCCTCTAAAATCACTCCCGAAATAGCAGAGATCCGTGGAATACCTCTGGGCAAAGATGTGGTATCTCCCGCCTATCATTCAGCCTTCAGCAACATTCCGGAAATGCTGGACAAAATCGAAGAAATTGCTGATAAAACAGGACTCCCCGTAGGTTTCAAATCTGCAGTAGGCAAACTCGAAATGTGGGAAGAGCTCACAGATCTGATGCTGGAGAAAAACATTGGCCCGGATTTCATCACCATAGATGGTGGTGAGGGAGGCACCGGAGCCGCACCTCCGGCATTTGCCAACCATGTATCCCTCCCCTTTGTGTTTGGCTTTACCCAGGTATACCAGATTTTCGCTCGTAAGGGACTCACTAACAGAGTCGTATTCATAGGCTCGGGCAAACTGGGCTTTCCTGCCAACTCTCTGATGGCACTGGCCCTTGGCGTAGACCTTATACAAGTGGCCAGGGAAGCCATGCTTTCTGTAGGCTGTATTCAGGCCCAGGTATGTCATACCAACGGATGTCCGGCAGGCATTGCCACCCAAAGCAAATGGTTGCAGGCGGGTATTGACCCTGTCAGAAAAGGCGAGCGTTTCAACAACTATGTCCGCACTCTGCGTAAAGAAATGCTGGAAATCACCCATGCCAGCGGTTATGAGCACCCCTGTCAGATGACCATGCATGACGTAAGCATTAGTATGGGAGACAATAACTATACGGCCGTATTGGAGCAGATATACAACTATGAAAAAGTACCCGTACCCTTCGAAAGCATGGAAGCATTGACCTACGAACCACTTACTGTACAGGTCTGAGTTAAGCTTTTAGGGGGAATAGCGGATTGTTTGTAAATTGATTGTCTCAACAATCAAGAAGATGGTCAGAAAAGCTCTTGGGAGTTTCATACTCCTGACAATTACAATCTGTGCCGTGGCACAGTCAAAGCAGGATGTAAAAACTGCCGATTCACTTGTATCTGCATTTGTCGCAAAAACGCAGATACCTGGTTTAAGTGTCTCCATTTCTCAAAAAGGGAAGTTTGTTTTCTCCAAAGGCTATGGCCACACAGATATAGCCAAAACACAAAAAGTTAAGCCAGGCAAAAGTAAATTCAGAATCGGCAGTGTTTCAAAAACACTCACAGCCAGTGGCCTGGCCCTCCTCTACGAACAGGGAAAGGTGAACCTTGACCTGCCAATTGAAAGCTACGTAAACAGCTGGCCCGAGAAGAAGCACACGGTCACGCTGCGCCTGCTTGCAGGACACCTGGCCGGTATACGTCATTACAGAGGGGCTGAATTTCTCAGCAGCAAGAAGTACGAAACGGTCACATCAGGCCTGGATATCTTTATCAACGATCCTCTGATCAACGTGCCCGGCACCCAATACTCCTACTCTTCTTATGCCTGGAACCTTATCTCGGCCGCCATGGAAAAAGCCCACGGTTCAAAGGATTTTCTCAGCCTCATGCAGGAAGATGTGTTTGATGCTTTGAAAATGAAAAACACCGAGGCCGATCATGCAGACCGTACCATAAAAAACCGAAGCGACTTCTTTGTAATGCAAAATGACGGGCCGGCAAAAGCGCCATATGTAGATAACAGCTACAAATGGGCCGGAGGAGGTTTTGTAGGCACCACCGAAGACCTGTGCCGTTTCGGGCAGGCACACATGAAAGCCGGCTTCCTCAAACAAACTACGCTGGACGAGTGGATGAGAAGCCAAAAAACCAGGGATGGAAAAGAAACCAACTATGGCATTGGCTGGCGTATTTTCAAAAGGTCCAGTGGCAATACTTTCGTAGGACACAGTGGTGGGTCTGTCGGAGGTATCACCTTTTTTCTCATGCACCTGCCTACAGAAACAGTGCTTGCCATTACCGGTAATATGAGTCCTCTTAATTATGCAGGGCTGCAATTTCAGTTAATGGAGATGTTTATAGATGGGGAATAACATTCCCTGTCAATTTTCATCCTGATAATCGTTTAAACTCCTCATATACTTCCTTTATATCCTAAACCGACTCATATTCGTTTCTGAATAAGTTATTCCCTGATGAAAAACGTATTGGTAGTCTTCGGCCTGATGCTCGGCCTGTATATAGTAACACCCGCCAGGTCTCTGGCCCAGGAAACTTCCGCACAGGAAGAGAGTATTTATGTACGAGCCTTAAAGCAATACACTCGTTGGATCAATAAGTTTGAGCCGGAAACGGATACACTCTATTTCGAAGAGCTCAAGGGAATCACTACCCTCTTTCCTAAGGAAATGGACGGACTTACGATCAGCATATTGACCGGCCGCAACCAGGCACAAGTCTATCAGCAACATAACAACGAGCTGATCCAGAGGAAAATGACGCCTGCCAAAGTAACCGGCAGCAAGATCGAAATCGGCATTATTCCTTACGAAGGGAGACTGGAAGAAAACCGGGGCATTATCCTTTCTCTCAGAAAGTGGCATGCGGTGCTTTTCCAGTACAACCCAAAGACGGAGACCTTTGAATATCTGAGGTTTGAGAACCGATAACGCCTCCCCTTTTTGATAAAACCAGGCACTGACGCTACAGTTGAACTAAGTTTTATTTTTTATAACTAATAATTAAGTTATATTCACTTAAATTTTAGTTACTATGAAAAAGACCTTACTATGCCTGGGAGCTCTTTTGGCAATCGCTATCGCCTGCCAGGTCAACGAACCCGACACCACCCCTGAATTAGAAGATGAAACCAGTTCAGTAGCCGAGCTGGACGAAATATTCCTGATTCCTGAAGTGAAGGCCGCCTTTCCCGGAGGTAATGAGGCCTGGGCCACTTTTGTGGAAGAGAACCTTACCATACCGGAAGCTGATCCTCAAGGCAGAGTTTTTGCCTCCTTTGTTGTGGACAAAGCAGGGGCACTACATGATGTAAAACTCATCCGGGGTATTGGAAACGGAGCCGATGAGGCTGTATTGGAACTCCTGAAAAAGTCTCCTGACTGGCAGGCAGCTACCCAGCGCGGGAGAGCTGTAAACAGCAGAATGAATATTGTTATCAAATTCGGTGAACCCAATGACGAGGTACCTCCCCCCGCCCCACCTACCAGCATTGACTATGCTGATATCAATGAGGTTTTCACAATCGTTGAAGAGATGGCCAGCTTTCCAGGAGGTACAGAGGCCTGGAATCAGTTCATCAAAAACAACCTCAAAGAGCCTCAAACTGATGTAAAAGGACGCGTATTTGCCTCCTTTGTAGTAGACAAGCAAGGAAACCTGCAAGACATCAAACTGGTCCGGGGCATTGGCCAGGGTGCCGATGAAGCAGTAGTAGAACTGCTGGAAAAATCCCCTCGCTGGATACCCGGCAAACAACGTGGTACTGAGGTGAACAGCCGAATGAACGTAGCCATTGTATTCAACTAGACCTGACTAACCTTAAAAGCTAAAAACATGAAAAAGCTACTTGCTATACTGTTCCTGGGAGCGTTATTCTCCTGTCAGGAGCAAATTGAACCCGAAATGATAATCGAGGAAGTGGAAAGTGTCGCTGCCGGCTCAGAAATTGAAATTGTTGAAGTGCCCGATGAAGAAGTGGAAATCATTATCGAGTGTGTATTTGATATCGAGGAAATTACGATCGAAGAAGTAATAGAAGAGATCGCCACAGAAGTGGAGGAAGTAGTTTTCGAAGAAACTGAAGTGGAGGAAGTGATTTTTGAAGAGACTCCTGAAGAAATAGAGGTAACCATTGAAGTGGTTGAAGAACCTCGCAAAAACTAAGTGATTGCGACTATTAAGGGTGAGAAACTGTTAAAGTGATCACCCTTTTTTATATGGATAGATTAAAACCAGCCTGCTTCTTAATCTTCCTTTTGATTATCCCGGGCTGTGATGCCCCAACAGGAGACATTGATGCGGTTCTTGCTCAGACCTCACACCTGGAGACCATTCCGGTTGAGGAAGAGCTTACCAAACGGACTGAGGGACTGATTTGTATACTCACTATGGAATCGCTACCAGAATTTCCTGGTGGTAATAGTGCCTGGAGAGCCTATTTAAACCAGCATTTCAGACCTCCGGCCAAATTTGACACATCAGGATATATAGCAGTTCATTTGACGGTAACGGAAACCGGAGACCTACAGAACATCTCCATTTTACGCGGACTACATCCTGAAGCCAATCAATACGTCTTAGATTTTATGAGAAACTCTCCTGATTGGATTCCCTTGAAAAGAGCGGGTAAATCAGTTGCCTCTACAATGACCATTATGTTACGATTCAACGAATGATGCCTGTAAACAGAAAGCTCTTCTGGATAATATTCATATGCCTCATCGTCAGCCTGGAAGTCAAGGCGCAATCTCAAAAGGACAGCCTTGAGTCTGACATTCTTATTCACTCAATTGATGATACCCCTTCTTATCCCGGTGGTTTAAAGGCCTGGAACAAGCACCTGAAAAAACATATTAAGCCGTTGGTTCATCCTTGCGATGAAGGCAGAGTATTCCTTCAATTCAAAGTCTTGTCATCAGGAAAAGTGGATTCGGTAAAGATCAGAAGAGGTCTTTGCCCTCTGGCCGATGAGAATGCTGTAGAGATAGTTAAGGCTTCCGGACGCTGGAACCCTGCCTACCTCAATGGAGAACCGGCAGATTCATGGACCATGTTACAGATATTCTATCGATACAGATAACCTCGTATTAAAACAGCTTTCTACGCTTCTTCTCCCCTTCTTCCATTTCTTTGGCAATCTGCTCAGAAAGAAACAAGAACTCATCGGCAATATCATCTGCCTTATTGCCATTGATCAGTGACCTGAGCCTGTTGACTCCCAGGTTGAGCTTTCCTTTCCAGGCATCTTTTACATGTTCTTCCGTGGCTGCGCGATAGCAGGAGAAAGCCAGGTTGACGAAAGCCAGCAATTCATCTGCCTCTTTGGGCAGGGTAAACGTATTGATCAGCATACACTTTCTGCTAATCAGCGCCTTAATGGTTTCTGTGCGTTTGCGCTTATGCGCTCCGCTTTCTCCAAATACATTGGATAAAAACTGAGGTTTGACCGGATTGGCCAATTGCATATCCACTTCCGAAAGATCATCAATCAGCTGCTTAAGCTTATTTTTAGAGAATTTGAGGTTTTTAGGATTGAACAACTGCAGATAGGTTTTAATGCCAGGTTTAAGATAGGTAATTCGCTGAGCCTTTCGGGAATTTAACTGGCAAACGGTGAATTAGGCTCATAAACCACTCGGCAGACTGGTAATCCGTTTACATACATAATTTTCTTATGCATAAGAAAATTATGTATCATTGTATATGTCTTCAAGCAAACTGTTAAAAGGAAGTCTCGCTACCATTGTTATGCGCCTCTTGGAAGAGCAGGAACAAATGTATGGCTATGAGATTACCCAAAAAGTAAAAGAACTGACCGCAGGTGAGATCAAAATCACCGAAGGAGCGCTCTATCCTACCCTTCACAAGCTGGAAGCAGAAGGCTATCTCACCACCGAGACAAAAATGGTAGATAACCGGGTGCGCAAATACTATGCTCTGACCAAAGAAGGAAATGCGGAAGCCAAATCAAAAGTGGCTGAGCTGGAGAGTTTTTTAGTGCAGCTTCAGAAAGTACTGAACCCTAAGCCCGGATTAGGATGATTCAACAAAACGAAAAAACTCAAATTCAAAACTACCTTAACCGGGTAATAATCAATGAAATGGAGTTCTATGAAGAGCTTTATGATCACATCGCTACATCCTACGAAAACAGAGCAACTGAAAATCAATCCGTCAAAGAACACATAGCTGCCGTAGTGGAGCCTGACTTTGGTGGCATTGAGGGCATCCGAAAGATCAAAAATGCACACGCCAGGCAAAGGCGCAGGATGATAACAAGAAAAGCCCTGACTCTCTTTACCGGTTACTTCTTGAGGTGGCCTGCAGTTCTTATAACCTGTCTGTTGATTTTGCTACTCTATATTGCTCAGAATATCTGGGACAGTTACCAGGTATTTGAAATCGTTACGATTCTGGGGATGGTCACTCCCTGTATCATCAGTCAGTACGGACGCTGGAAATTCAAACAAAACTGTAAGAAATATCACAAACCATATAGTTTCAGCCAGGTCAACAATCAGGTTTATCTGCTGTCTATTTCATTCATTGCCGTACTCCAGGGACTGCTGGCCATCATCAGTCGTATCTTTTCAGATGGCTCATACAGCTTTTTGTCTTTCTTTCAGCAATATCCTATGCTTTACATACCTATGGGTACCCTGTTGCTTATCTATGGCATGGTTTGTCTACAACTTTTCAAAGAGAACTTTAAAGTCAAACTCCTACCAGTATGACAGAGAAAGAGCATAAAATTATCTGTGAGTTCTTAAAGGATCACCGCTTTAATCAGCAAGAGCTTTTTGAGGAGTTTTATGATCATATCGTAACTGCCTACGAAAGCCGTGAGGACCCAACCATAGACATGCATCAACACCTTGAAGAGGTACTGGCAGATTTCGGTGGCAAAAAAGGTATGAGAAAAATACTGATTGCTCGTCATCAGGCATATAACCAGATCTATGGCAAGCGCCTGAGGTCTATCTTCTGGTCATTCTTCAAGTGGCCGATGATCGTCTATACAGCACTCATTTCTACAGCAGTGTATCTGCTCACTTTGCTCTTCCCTACTCATGAATTGTTTACCTGGCTTATGCTACTGGTAAGTCTGACCCCCATTGCGCTGGCAGGACAGTTTGCAGTCAGGTTTAGTCTGAAGTGTAAAAATGAAGGTAAAGCCTATCGCTCACGTGTGAGTCAGAGTGCTGCCCTCAGACCAGCCCTGCTCCTTACCCTGCCGATACATATCTGGAACTTGTCAGTGACCGTTTTCGGAACGCAGGTACCTCTGACCCTGAGCCAGAACATAGTATTGACAACGGCATTTACGGTATTGCTCATCACTTTTACCCTGGCCTGTCTGAAACTAATGACAGAAGTAAATACTCAAAAACTGACTACTCTATGAAATTAGCCCATTACCAGCTCGAACATATCACGCGATACATTAACTCTCAAAGCATCTGTTATACAGACATTCGCCACGAACTGACAGATCATATCGCATCAGCTGTTGAGCATAAAATGACTGATCACGGAACTTCCTTTGCCCATGCTTTCAGTGAAACGATCGAAGAGGTGAATTGCGCGGCTATCCAGAAAAAGAAGCTGATTAATGAAACGCTGGCTTTATGGAAAAATGTGAGCTGGAGTGCCTTTGACCTGCTTAAGGGATACAGGGTAGTAATGCTGCTCATAGCAGCCGCTTTTTGCAGCTTACTGTTCTTCTCCGGCCTCGACCCTCAAAGCCTTGATAACTGGTTCAGCACAGGCATCAATGTACTGATCATGATTCCGGTGATCGGCTGTCTGCTGGACAAAAAGAGAAAGCCTTATCTCCAGAGCTACTTTATGAGCTCAGTGGTGGGGCTCTATCTGCTCGTACAACTCCTGGTGAGCACCAAAACCTTTCTGCTGGACAGACTCTTTGAGCCTACAGCGCTCATACAGACGATTTACTTCACTCTGCTCATTTTCGTGATTCTCCTGGGATTTCATCTGATCAAAGATGCTTATAAGAAGGTAAAACGCTATGCTATCAGATAAGAATTGATGCAAATTGTACAAATCATATCAGCAAGAATTAAGGTTTCTTTTCCTGCTGCACCTCCTGTTAAAACTCAACCGCCCCTATGTCTCTGACCCAAGATCAACTTCTGGAAATAAAGGAATTTATCCACTCACGTGGGTTTAATACGATTGAGGTAGAAATGGAAATCCTCGATCATGTGGCCTGTGCTGTGGAAGAAAGACTCAAAGAACAACCCGGTTTGACCACCCAGCAGGCAATTGAGTCAGTACACCGGTCTTTTGGCGTACTTGGGTTCAGCGTATTTGAAGATGAGCTTCAAAAAAACCTCTCTCTCAAACTGCGAAAGATCTTCATAGATAAGATCAGAAAGCATCTCTTTTCTCTGAACCTCCTGAAAGTGCTGGTATTAACCGTTTGTATTTTCGCATTCCTGGCACTCAGCCGCAGCGCACTAGAGCCGGGGCTCTTCAAAATCATCACCTATCTCTCGCTGGCATTGCTTTCTTCCGTTCCTTATCTCTACCACCGACAGGTCTTCAGACAATGGAAAAAGAGAACCATGATGATCAGAAGCCTGATCTGGCCTTTTGCCTTCACCGGACTAAGCACAGCCTACTTCATACAATTTGTACCTGAGGAATTCATAAGTAGCCATCCCGGGTCTTTCAACCTGGTATTGATAAGCCTGAGCTTTATCATTTCCCTGGTCATACTTGCCACAGTACAAATGGTGGAAGAAGTGTATCACTGGACGCATGAGCGCTGGCTGAAATATCAGATTTAACAATGGAGCCCGCCACGTCTTGTTCTCTGTACAGGCAATACTGAGATTCGTGTAAGGCTGTAACTGACACAATAAAGACTCTCTCCTCAGGAGAATGACTAAGCCTTTCTTTGGCCTGCCCGGGAAGAAGAACACCTCCGGTCTTTAACACCCTCTCATTTTTAATCAACAATCTGTATAATTCTGAAAGTTTTTACCTTATATATGATTATATTCATTCTGAATTTCATATTAACAATTAATATATAGCAAAATCATTTCCATCTCTATCGAAATGAATGGCTATGGCAACGGATAAATTGTAATAAAAACAATGGCTGCTCAACCAAGACCCTGGTTTAATCTTTTTGGAGGAACTTATCAGGGCGATCACCCCGGTTACTACCCGGAAAAAGACCTTCCCTGGATAAAAATTCTGGAAGACAATTATCAGACGATCCGTGAAGAAGCCCTCACCATTCTTGAGCATCAACAGATCAACCCTTACCCCTCTGACATTGTATTCCCTCCCAGGTCATGGAAGACCATGGGTATTATCTTTTGGAATATCATTTTTAAAAACAACTACAAGCAATGTCCCAATACCGTTCAAATCCTCAGTACGATTCCGAATGTCGTTTCTTATTCCCTGAGTATACTGGAGCCGGGTACTACCATAAAGCCCCATGTAGGAGATACTGATGCCATTGCAAGGTGTCATTTAGGGCTGGTAATACCGGGTTCACTGCCTGAATGTGGGTTCAGGGTACTGGATGAGGAAAGATCATGGGAAGAGGGAAAGGTCATTCCTTTCTGCGATGCCCGGGAACACTCAGCATGGAACCTTTGCGACTCTATGAGGCTGATTATGATCATTGACGTGATACATCCGCAGTTTGCTGATCAGACAAACGATATATGTGCCCGGGTAATGGCCGACTTACTGATAGACAAGGTCAAATTAAGATTCCCTGTGCTGAAGCGCCTTAAATTCATGGATAAGCTGTGGTTCTGGATGTTCTACCTGCTGGTCAGAGGCATTATCCGCTTTCAGTCGCTTTGGGTAAAGTGATCCCGTTTTCACCAAAGAAACTCAAGAACTTAAAAAACTCCCGGACCTGAGTAACCCCGAACCTACAATCAAATCACGCATATGTTCTTAGAAATCGGAATTCTGGCCACTTTATACTTCGGAGCTAAAAAGTCAAGGGCTGCGAAAAGCCGCGACATTCTCGATGAACCTGCTCCAGATGAAGTCATGGATACAGAGGATTCCGAACACTCCCCGGAAGGGTCTTCAGAAGAAGTCAAAACCAGCGAAGCCATTGTAGCTGAAGCTCTGCCTTTCCGTAAAAAGAGCCTCTATTCCATGGTTCTCTTTGCTCTTTCTCCTCTCAACCCTGTTTTTACCATAACCGGACTTGCCGTTTATTCGGTCGCCATAGCCCCCATCTTTATTATGGCTAAAAACTCTGTAGTGAAAGACCGCAAAATTGACGTTCAGGCACTGTTCTTCACAGCAGATATTCTGAGAATCATGTCAGGCTATTACTTCACCGCAGCGTTCGGACTTTGGATGAACTATGCCATCATTATTTACAGAGAGAAAATCAAAAGCGACTACAGGAAAATCACCATAGACATATTCAAAAACCTGCCTCCCAAAGTATGGATGGTAATTGACGAAGTAGAAGTGGAAATACCACTGGAAGAAGTGAAATCCGGTAATATTATCAGTGTTAAAGCCGGTGGAGTTATACCGGTTGACGGAATCATCAGAAAAGGTTTCGCCTCCATATCAGAACACATTCTCACAGGTGAATCAAAGCCTGCTGAAAAAGGAGAAGGTGATACAGTTTTTGCCAATACACTCATCATTTCAGGGCAGATCCAGGTAGAAGTTGTGAACTCAGGTGAAGACTCCGTTGCTGCCAAAATCGCCAGCGTCATCACAAGCTCTTCTGACTATAAATCCAACATAGAAATCAAGGGAGATCAATGGGCAGCCAGGGGCACTTTGCCCACTTTCATTGCCGCTATGGTGGTCTTACCTTTTTTAGGTAAGGTGATTGCTGCATCTGTTATCTACTCTCACATTGGTCTGCGCATCCGCTTTTTGGCTCCTTTGGGTACTTTCAGACATATAACCGAAGCCTCTCAAAAAGGCATTCTGGTGAAAGACGGTCGAACCTTTGAAAACCTGCACGAAATTGACACTGTTCTCTTTGACAAAACGGGAACACTCACCACTAACCTGCCGAAAGTATCTGAGATTCACACTGTTAATGGATACGATAAAAACGAAATACTTCGACTGGCTGCCACGGCCGAACGCACACAATCTCACCCGATAGCAGAGGCTATTCTCAATGCCGCTGAAAAAGCGGGTATTGAATTACTGGAAATTGACGATTCGAAATATAAGGTAGGTTATGGCGTATCGGTGAAGGTCAATAACCAATGGATCAGGGTGGGCAGCGATCGCTTTATGGAGAGTGAGGGCCTACTGATTAACGGCAATATTCCGGAAGTACAGACCCGGGCAGATGCAGCAGGGCATTCCATGGTACTCATAGGAATAGACAATGAGGTTTGTGGTGCGATAGAACTCGAAGCTCAAATCCGGGATGAGGTAAGAGGCATAATAAGGCAGCTCAGACAAAAAGGAATCGGTCACATGGCCATTGTCTCCGGTGACCAGCAAAAGCCCACGGAGTCTTTGGCAAAAGAACTGGAGCTGGATGATTTTTATGCTCAGGTACTCCCGGAACAAAAGGCTTCGATTGTAGAAACACTCCAGGGCAAGGGTAAAAAAGTTTGCTTTATCGGGGATGGCATCAATGATGCCATTGCTCTGAAAAAAGCAGCCGCTTCCATTTCTATTTCAGGAGCAACCACACTCGCTGTTGACATAGCCGAGATAGTACTCTTAGACGGTTCTCTCAGCGCTCTGCCAGATGTTTTTGAGATATCAGAAGAGCTCAACAAAGACTTAAACAGACGTTACCATCTCACAGTGGCGGCAGGGATGATTACATTACCGGGTGCCATCTTTTTAGGTTTTGGTTTTACCACCATCCTCCTGGTTCAGAGTGCATTTTTTGTAGTTGCTACAGGAAACCCCGTCAACTACCTGAAAGACATGATTGCCCTTGAAAGAAAAACCATAGCCGAATTTAATGACACAAAAACAAAGGAGGCCTCCCCGGACACAAAACCAGACACTGAGCACCTGCCTGTCAACGGCCATCAGCAATCATCTATGCCCGTTACTCCACAGGGTTCAGCTTTCGAACCAGCCTAAACAGTACACCAGGCAGGAAGCGCTTGAGGTATACGGCCGTTTTTTCTCTGGGCTGGGCAATGATTACCTCCCTCTTTTTAGCCGCGATAGCCTTTAGTATCTTTCGTGCACAGGTCTGCACCGGCATACCATGCTCAAGGCTGTCATCAACCTTTCCATAGGGAGAACCATCTCCGGTAAGCGATTTGAGGGTTATCTCTGTCTGAATATACCCCGGGCATAATATCGACACTCCGATGTTGCGCTTGTACATTTCTGCATGCAGAGATTCGAAATACCCATGCAGGGCCTGCTTGGAAGCAGAATACCCCGATCGCATAGGTGTACCAAACTTGCCTGCCACACTGCTGATTACCGTGATATGTCCTTCTTTCTGATCTATCATATGAGGTAACAAAGCCCTGGTGAGCGCAATAGGTCCGAAATAATTCACCTCCATAAGCTTTCGGTAAACCTCCACCCTGGTGTCCATGATAAACGAACGCTGACTAATACCGGCACATAAGATCAGATGATCGACCCGGGAGAAAACAGCCATGGCCGACTGAACAGCAGGGGTCATTTGCGCTTCTTCGGCATAATCGAGAGGGAGCACGGTTACATCTTTGGTAAAAATCACAGCCTCCTTCCTCACCTCTTCCAGCTTTTTCTTATTCCTAGCAGATAAAATCAACCTGGCTCCCTTTTTCGCCAGTTGAATTGCCAGTTCCTTACCTATTCCGGAAGAAGCTCCTGTTAACCAGACTACTTTGTCACTAAAGGTATGTGCCATGATATCAATGTTTAGGTCTTGAACCTGGGTTTTAAAATTATGTGTAGCGCCTCCTTCGTCCTGAGCGTCAAGCCTGATTTATAGGTCAGATCCTGATCCGGGACGAACTCAAGGGTGAACCTTCGGCAAACATGGATAAGGAATAACAGTATTTCGGTGTAGGCAAAGTGATTACCTATGCATTTTCTTCTTCCACCACCAAATGGAAAAAACACATCCGGGGAAATGTCCATGCCCAGAAACCTCTCCGGCCGAAACTCTTCCGGTGCTTCCCAAAAGTCCGGGTGGCGGTGCAGACAATAAGGAGAAAGTACTACCATTTGCCCTTTTGCCACCGGCACATCAACCAGCATATCATCTACCAGAGCCTCTCTGGAAAAAGACCAGACGGGTGGGTAAAGGCGCAGGGTTTCGTTGATCACCGCCTGAGTAAAAGTGAGTTCCTGGAGTTTCTGAAAAGAGATAGTGCCATCGCTCTCTATAACAGAGCCTGTTTCCTTATATACTTTCTCCTGTACTTCCGAATAACAAGACAGTAAATAAAACAGCCAGGACAAAGTCACAGCAGTTGTTTCATAACCAGCCAGCATAAGAGTCAGTGCATCTTCTTTCAGTCGGTTTGTAGTGTATTCTTCAGGAGCCGCCTGGTTTGCCAGCATCAGGATACTCACCAGGTCGTCACCTGCCGCACTGCCCTCCTTCTTATCAACAATATCATCCACTATACCATATAGCCGGGCTCTGTGGTGCTCAAAACGCTTAAGCGCAAGAGTAGGCAGCCACAATGGCCAGTTGAGTATACTCTCCATACGGTTATAAGTGAAAGACATGCACTGCATTAGCGACTCATTTATCTGGCGGGTTTTCTCCAGAGACTGGTTCCCAAACAATGAGGTATTCACTACCTGCAATGTGGTGTCAAGCATTTCTTTTGAGATATCGATGAGTAATTCTTCATCTTTCTCAGCTTTACTGCTCCACAACGCAATTGTATCATCTATACAGGCTGTCATCGATGCGATAAGGCCATCGAGCTTAGTCTTATAAAAAGCGGGGTTCACTGCCTTTCTGCTGGTTTTCCAGGCGTCACCTTCCGAGGTAAGCAGGCCATTACCGAGTAGCAATTTCAACTCATCATAGCTGCTGCTCTTGCCATAGTCCTCCACAGCCGATTTCAGCACATGCCGGACATATTTCGGATGATTGATCAGCACAATGCTTTTGCCTGCAATTTTTACTGAGACAATGTCCCCGTGCTCTTTCATGAGCTTATGAAAGAAGCTGGCCGGATCTCTCGCATAAGAAAAAAGGTGACCGACAAGCGGCCTGCCTTCAGGTTCGGGTATTTGATTCAATGCTCGATAATTATCTGGGCGGGTACTCCGCAATATTGTTATCAGTATTCGGATGTGTTGCACTACCCGAAACCGGGATGGCAGGCTCCTTACTCACATCGTAAGGCATTCCTCCCCCTTTGGTAGGCAATACAGTGATCGATTCATGTTTAAAGATGTGAACATCAGGACGGGTATACCTGCCGGAAAGCGCCATGCGCACCTTGTCTGAAGTAGAATTTGAGTACGAAGCATGGGTATTGAGAGAAGTAAAAATAACGGCCTCTCCGGCCTTCATTTCTAAATCTCTGATCCTGATATCTTCGAAAACAGAAGGCACCTTTCTCTGGATATGCTCATATACCAGCTGTGCTTTTTTAAAATTCCCCATAGTGTACCAATCTGTTTTCAGGGTTTTCACAATTTCTGAATAGGGCAGGGACAATAAGAATCCAAAAATATCATCCTGAATATTCAGGGTAATCCTCTCAAACCGGCTGTCCTTAAATGAGCCTTCCAGCATACGCAGGCAGGCCTTTTCCTTATCTGTATCGCACAGGGCTATCCACAAATTGAGCTGAACAATGGCGGGATGTCTCGGCACACTCGAATCAAGCTTGGGCTTTTTATCAGATTCTCTGAATGTTCCCGTCTGATGCCAGAAACTCCCCTCCTGTCCCGGCTGCTTCTCGAAAAACTGAGATCTCCAGCACAGCACATCATCTCCCAAAAGGCTTTCCATAGGATGAGCCACCTGACGGCTGACCAGAATATCCCACAGCCTGCGATACCTCGAGCCCTGAAAAAGGCTCAGGTAATTGTTGGAGTAGTCTCCCGTTTCTTTCAGGGTTTTGAGAATTTCATCCCCCAGCACTGAGGTCTTGTGAAACTCATTCTCAAACAAATAAGTTGCCTCTGTCAGCAGACTTTCCGCATCCTCTTTTTCCAGCACCCTGAAGGGCCCGTGAATTCCGTTGTTTGCAAAGTTGGCTACCTCCTCTTCGCTCATATAATAGCCACCATGTTCCTCCTGTCTCTTGTTTCCCAGAACATCGATTTTTTGCTTCGGTGCTTCCACATGGGCCAGCAGGTTAAAGCTCCTCCCCCGCAAGGCCCTTACGGGTTTGACAACAAGTTTCAGGATAGAAATGATTACAGCCGTAAAGTGGACTCTGACTGCTTGCCAGGGCATTATTCTGGTTCGTGCCCAATAATCATCAAGCGCTTCATAGCCATCCATCATGCTGTTTTTATGCTTACTCATTGGTTTGGTTGGTTATATCAGGTAATTCACTAAAAAATTCTGTAGTTGTCCTTATGAGCCCGGTGTCGGGCCTTGCAGTACTGCCATCGTGTTTATCCGGCTCAGCCTCAGGGAACGGCAACCATCACGCTTTCCGTTATCTGCCTGTACAATGCTGCCATGGTACTCACTGTTAAATCCAGCTGATCCTTCTTATGCTGTGCACTGATAAAAAACCTTAACCTGGCCGAGTTCAGCGGGACTCCGGGATATACAATAGGCTGCACATTGATGCCTGCCTGATTCAACCCGGCATATAACTGAAGACACACCGTCTCGTCTCCGATGTGCACCGGCACCACGGGCGTATCTTTACTCAGCCCGATTTTAAACCCGTTTTCCTTTAGCAGACCAATGAAATAACTGACGTTGTCATAGAGCTTATTCAGTCTTTGTGGTTCCTTGCGCAGAAGTCTGACAGAAGCCAAAGCCGCTGCTGCGTTGGCGGGAGTCATACCCGTAGTATAGATAAATCCGGGAGTGGTATACTTCAGGTAATTGATCAGAGCAGCATCACCTGCGATAAAACCACCACAGCTACCAAAAGCCTTGCTCAACCCTCCCATCAGGATATCCACCTCCTTAGGGTCTACCCCATGATATTCACAGATACCCCGGCCTGTCTTACCCAGGATACCTGCTGACAAGCACTCGTCTACCATGAGCAACGCTTTATGCTTGTGTTTTAACAGCACAAACTCATGAAGGGGGGCTATATCTCCATCCATGCTGAAGATACCTTCGGTAAACAACAAAACACGCTTGTAGTTATGCCTTACCTTTTCCAGAATCTGGTCAGCTTCTCTGAAGTCATTATGTTTGAAAGGTCGCGTGGCAGCTCCTGCCAGCTCGGCTCCCTGCAACAAACTATTGTGAGCCAGCTCATCGTAGAGTATGAGATCATCTTTCCCGAAAAGGTGCCCCACCGTGGATACATTGGCGGTATTTCCGCCCACAAAAGTCAGTGCGGCTTCCTTGCCAAAAAAATCTGCTATTTCCCGCTCAAGCTCCAGGTGCAATGGGCGCTCACCGGTGATAATTCTGCTGGCCGAGACACTCGAACCATAGGTGTTAATCGCCTGGTTTATGCCTGAAAGAACAGCAGGGTCTTCACAAACGCCCAGGTAGTTGTTTGACGAAAAATTAACGTAAGTGCGTCCGTCTATACTGGTAGTATCGGAGTTTATTCCTTCGTGTAAGGTGAAATACGGGTTCGGAATCCCCATAGACGCCAGCTCCCTTTGCCTTTGTTCCAGCTCAGCAATCTCGGGCCATTCCTTAAAATCCTGTAAGTCAGAGGTGAGACGGACCTCCTGTTTTTCTTCTTCTTCAATACTGTTCGCTCCTGCCAGCTGATCAAGACAAAAATCCAGCTCGGCCTCTGAAAAGCTTGAGCTCAATTCTCTGAAGCTTACCAACCTGGCCAGAAAGTCTGTCATTTTATTGAAAGAGTCATAATTCTCGAGGAAATTCTGTGGCAACCTTATTCCCAAAACGGTTTCCAGCTCATGGATAATCACTACGAGCTGTACTGAATCCAAACCGTAAGAACTAAGAGGGCTGTCTTCTCCGTTTGCCTCAATGCTAACTCCGGTTTCTCTTTTAATAATCGCTTTCAGGGTGGCTTTGACCTTTTTCCGCATTTCATCTCCCTCTCCTTCAGAAAAGTCGGCAATGATAAGCTCCTCCTCAGTGTCGACTACCGGCCTTCGCCAGCTGTGTACAGGATCAATACTACCCTGAGCAAAAATCTCTCTGGTGGCATATCGCTTTATTTTTCCGCTCGATGTCACGGGTACCATCCGCGGCATATAGAAATCGAGCGCATATAGCTGTACCTGAAATTGAGTGGCCACCACTCCTTTAATCAGGTCGGTCAATTCCGGTAACCGACCCGTTTTAAGCTGTGTTCTTTTTAGCTCAATTACCACAGCCAATTCTTCCTGGTGTTCCTGATCTACAGAAAAGGCAACCACCTTGTTGTTGCTTAGTAAGTCAGAAGACTCTCTTATAGCGTGCTCTATGTCCTCAGGGAAGTAGTTCTTACCCCGAATAATGATCATATCTTTAATGCGACCGTTAATGTAGAGGTCTCCATCTCTCAGACAACCCATATCTCCGGTATTGAAGAATCTCTTACCATCATCAAGACTTCTGAAAGCCTTTTCGGTTTTTTCCTCATCCTTATAATACCCGGATGTCACACCCTCTCCATGGATAAAGATCACCCCGGTCTCACCTTCTTCCACAGGCTCAAAAGTTTCCGGATCTAAGATCTGTACTTCACACTCATCTGCTACCTTACCACAACTCACCATATCTTCATTCCTGACAAGCTCATCAGCATAGTGGCCTCCTGAGACATATAAGGTAGCTTCTGCCATGCCAAAGCAGGGGTAAAAAGACTCCTTCTTAAATCCACAGTCCTTAAATGCTTCGTAAAACCGGTCAATCGTCTGCTTACGCACAGGTTCGGCTCCGTTAAAAGCCACCCGCCAGGAACTGAGATCGAGGTCTTTCTTGTCTTCTTCTTTGATTCGCTCTGCACACAGATCATAGGCAAAATTAGGTCCTCCGCTGGAAGTGGCCTGATAGTGACTAATGGCCTGAAGCCATCTCAATGGTTGCTGAATAAAGTAGACCGACCCCATCAGCACAACCGGGAAATTTGTATAGAAAGGCTGCATTATTCCGCCTATCAGCCCCATATCATGGTAAGGAGGCAACCACACCACACCCCGGCTGTTCTTGTCATGACCAAAGTTCTCTCTGATCACTTCGAAATTACTGAGCATGTTGGCATGACTGATCTTTACGCCTTTGGGAGTTCCTGTGGAACCGGATGTGAATTGAAGCAGGGCCAGATCATCCGGCTTTACTTCCACTGAAGGTAAGCCTGAACTGGTAACAAACTGATCAGACTCTATATCAAGGGCCAGTACTCTTATACCCCAATCACTCAGTCCCTTGTCTTCAAGTCCCTTTTTTATCCTTTCAGTAGTCAGAATGGTGGCCGCACTGGTATGTTTCAAAACCGCCATGAATGTCTCAAGGTTGGGTCCCCTCTTACCCGGAGGGTATAGGGGTATGGCAACAAGGGCGGAACTCATGCAGGCAAACAAGGCCTTGACATAAAGCAGGCCGGAAGGAAGTACTATCAGTACGAGGTTGTTTGCCGGTGTGCCATCTGAATAAATACGGCCCAAAATCTGCTTAACTCCTTCACCCAGTTCCCTGTTCGAAAGGGGGCGTTCTTCTCCGTTTACCTCGTCCAGAAAAGTATATATGACCTTGTCAGGCTCATATTGAATTCTCTCATTAAATATTTCAGCAACGGTGGAATAGGATGATGAAGCCATGGAGGGGATTGAGGTTAGGGTGCCAAACAGACAGCTCTGGGCTGCTCTTGATCTCTTTGACTTTTTTATAAAAAATTGGTTTCTCTAATGCCTTAATTTAATCTTATCCCACGATAAAATTAAAGTTTTTTGACAAATTAAATTTCACCTCAAAACGAAAAACAGAGTAAAAATCAATGAAAAGAGGGCGATATGATCGAATTATCAGTAAGAAATATCTGATTCATTAAAACAAATAAATATTTATAAATAATATAAATTATAGTAAAAATGAGCCTGTAGAGTAGTAAGCTAAAAGTTAAACTGGTCCGTCCTATCCCCTTTTTCGGGGCAATCGCAAGGTTCCGGAGTTTCCCCGAAGGTCATCCACCAGCACTCACCCAATATAGAGCTATAGATAACTTCTATCTCCATTCTGTCGAGTTGATCAATGAACTTGTAGGTGTCTGGTATCCAGGGAAGCCGTATCAGATGCTTATCATAACCAGGTTCTAAAACCGTCTGGTTAATGCCATTGACGCTGTAGTTGTTATAGTTGAACTTGTATTTGGGCCCTACGGTTTGCTCAAAGAGCTGATGAAGACTGTCCAGCGGCTCCCCGTCTACTCGCAGGATAAGCGATTCAATCTTAGCCGGCCCAATGCCCTTATTCATAGCCGAGATCGCAAACCCCTCAGCATTATAGTTCTGACCAATCAGCAAATAAGGCCATACAGAAGCCTCCTGTTGGGTTCGCATGATCCTGACTTCATAAAACGAAACTACCAGAGCACAAATACTGATCAGGATAGCCGTGTAAGCCACAATCCGATCAGCATTAAACTTCTTTTTGGGAGAACTCATAGAGGAGTAAAAAAATATACTATGAAACTCCGCAAGGGATGTTTTGTTTGATCAGATCTGCTTGCCTGAAAGAGATGGTTTTCAAAAGAGCCTGGATTCAGGCCACTTTCGATGTAGCAGCCTGTCAAATCCATAAGCCCGGCCCGGCTTCCCCAGATACACCAGTATCATAAGTACGATCAGCATAAGATGTTGTATCAAAGCACCATTCATCAACCCATAATTTACCAGTAAAAAGATGCCTGCCAGAGAGCTGAGCCTGGATAAGGTACCTGACAAAAACGAGACCCCGATCAGAAGCTCTCCCCAGCCTACCAACTGAGCAAACAGCGCTTTATTCGGAATCACCACCTCTCTTAGAAATGGCCTGTAAAAGGGAATCGTCTGTTCATTGGCCAGGGCTTGCAGCAGAACTTGTTCGAGGTACCCTGATGGTTCCTCCCGTGTCACTCCGAACCAGCCACTGACAGCCCACATTGCTCCCAATAAGACCATCAATGAGATCACTCCCATTTTTCTGATTTTTGATTTCATAGTCCGCATTTTGCCACAACTATGCTTTTTAGGGCATAAGGGACAAAAATGGTAGCTGAACATTTTCTGAACATCCTCATTGAAAGGCTAAAGAGGCTTAAAGGGTCTCCATAATTCGTATTTTAGTTGAAGTGAGAAAGGAGATAGTCATTACAGTTTTCGGAAAAAGAGTGGACCTGGAAAAAAACGCAATTCACTCGAAAGGGAAAGCGACCAGAATTCAACCAAGATTGATTCAGCTTCTGAGAATCCTCTATCAGGAGAGAGGAAAAGTAGTGAGGAAGGAGGTTCTGATGAAAAGCGTCTGGCCCGATACCATCGTAACGGAAGACTCTCTTACCAAAGCCATTTCCAAGCTAAGGAGCCTCCTGGATTCAGGGCTGAAAACATCCAGTATTCAAACCGTCAGTGGTGTAGGCTACTCTTTGCGAAAACCCCGATTGGTACAATATTTAAGGCAGCAAAGGCTCACCATAGCCCTCAGTTCAGTCATTATCCTGCTACTCTATGTTCTTCTGGGTTCCGGTATTGTGCAGTGGGTTGCCGCTCTGAACAGCTGATAAACATGTAATATATTCCTAAAACTATGTCTGACTGGACTTCCGAAAAACTTTCACGCTTCGAGTATTTAAAATCTCTAGAAGATAAAGAGACGCTTTCTACGGAAGAGGTCGATCAGCTGATATGGTTTGGTATTATGGAGCGTGACCCGAGTATCAATGGTGACTTCATCAAACCCTGTATCAGAGTGCTGGGGGCAGAAAGCGTAAGCAGGAAAATACTGGTATACTATGCATCCTCCGATTTCGTGGAAAAGGTGGGAGCACTCAAGCTGCTATATTGGGTAAAAGAAGAAGTTTATGATGATCATGATGACATCATTGAAGAAGCAGTAACTAACAATCGCAATGAATACACATTCAGGAAGAAAATACTCTTACCCGAGCTCAGGCATTGTAAGCACCCGGTAATATGCTATTTTTTTGCCTGGGCTCTGAGGTCTGAGGATATGCCAAAGCATCTTTTCTCACAGAAAATTGAAGGAACAGACGCGTTATTCAGAGCCGTAAAAGATAAAAAGCAGCACCTGGCAGATTTTATAAAGCTGTACCCGGAATACACTGAAAACGCTGTCAAAAACCGGTAAATGAAAACAATAGCCGTCATATGCCTGGCATTATGCACCTTTCAGCTCCAAAGGCAGGTTGCCCCTGGGCAGACTATCTCTTTCAAAAAACTTAAGTGTGGGCTTTATGTGAATAGTACCGGAGATATTGGCTTTAAGAGTTCTGCTTTAGTCGATGATCAGGGAAATCGCAAAACCGTCTACCAGACGCATGTATGGTTAATGGAAGATAACGAGGAACATCCGGAACAACCGGTTCCTTTAAAGCAGGTGGTAGATACGGCCACTTTCCAGATACTCAACACCTTTTATGCAAAAGACCAAAACTACCTCTATGCCATATTCTATACCTCCAGCGGGGCTGTTTTTAATGTGACAAAACAAGTAGATACTGATGCATTCAAAGCGCTGGGGAAAAGCTGTTACGGGGCAACAAGTGAGCATATATATTACAGAACAGATGTAATGAAAATGGTGGATACCCCTACATTCAGGGTTATCAAAGGCACTGAAAATGCTGCTCTGGATAAAAACAACTACTATCTGAATGGAGAAATACTATCAGCCGAAGATGCCCTTGCTATGGGATTTAAGAAGAACTAAAGGCATGAAAAACTATCTGGTAACTCTGTGCCTGGTCTTCGTTAGCATCATAAGCTGTACCATTCCCCAACAGGAATCCACTCCCACCATCCACTCAGATTATGTCAATGACGACTTTGAATTGTATATCGATCTTCCGGCAGACTACTCTTCCGCAAAAGAGTACTCCCTGGTATTCTACATGGATGCTAACCTGAAGCTGGGTACTGAAATCAGAAGACAGATCAGACTCGAACAGAATATCCGGCACCTGGAAGAAGTGATCTTCATAGGCATTGGCCATATTGGCAATTACCGGACTTTAAGAAGAAGAGATTTCATTCCTCCTGAATTCACGGATGGCCGGTTTATTCAGAGTAAAGCGGAAAACTTTGGCCATGCCGACAACTTCTATAAATTCCTGACGCTTGAGCTCATTCCCCTGATCAATGAGCAATACCCCAATAATGGCCGTTTCAGCTATATAGGTCATTCGTTCAGTGGACTCTTTGCTTTCTACTGTCTCTTCCAGCCAGAGATTATCTTCACAAACCACATAGCCCTCAGCCCCTCTCTTTGGGTTAACTATGACAACATCTTCGAGCTGGAAGCCTTTGCAAGTACGGGTAGGCCGGAAAAAGACACCTATCTGTACCATGCAGCCGGAACTGGTGAGTGGGCCAACAAAGTGCTCTCCACCTCCAGGAGAATGAAGGAAGTTCTTGAAAAACGAGCCTATCCCAGGCTAGACTACCAGTACATAGAGCACAAGGGCAAAGGCCACAATGGTGTGGTGCCGGTCTCCCTTGAATATGTTTTGAAGAATACAGATTTTTGAAATCGATTAATGAGCTTCTTCCAGGGATACAGATCACAGTACGTTTACAACACCATCTTACTGGATGCAAAAGCTGCCGACATCTGGCAGGAAATCACCAATGTGAAGGTAGATCAATTCCGGTTTCCCCTTCTCCTATCTTTGCTGGGTATCCCCAAACCACTATCTGCCGAAGTAATGGTAGAAGGAGTTGGCGGCTACCGGGAAGCCACCTTTTCTAACAAGGCACAGTTCAAACAGGAAATACTGGAATGGGATCTACACAGGAAGTACCGGTTCCGCTTTAATCCTACAACCAATTTCAGGGTTGGCCATTTCATGAACCTGGCCAAAGGCCCTTTTCAGATTGAAACCGGGGGTTATGAACTTCTCCGGGAAGGTGAGCAGATCAGGCTGGTACTATCGAGCAACTATCAACTTCATGGCTTGACAGGAAAGGTCATGCATCTCTCCTTTCGTTTGGTGGTTTACCACTTTCAGAAATATCTGCTGAAGGGAATAGCAAGGAATCTCGCACAATAATAGTACCCCTGTCGAATGACGTGATAAGCATCAAAGTCTCCCAGTCCTGCTCAAAATGGCATTGGCCAGAACATTCGCTCCATTTTCCAAATCATCAGGCTGTGTATACTCCTTTACATTATGGCTGATACCTGCCACACTGGGTACAAAAATCATCGCGGCAGGGCAAACAGCAGCCACCATCTGTGCATCATGTCCCGCACCACTCGGCATTTGTTTAACTGAGAGCCCCAGGTCTTTAGCACCATCAGCCACCAGCTTTACAATAGACGGATCAAAGTGTACAGGCGCAAAACGCACCATCTCTTCTCTTTCCAGTGACAAACCTGCCTCCAGTACCACAGCATTGATTTTCTGGTCAATGTCTGTCTGCCCCTGCTTCAGTGCCTCATAATCAACACTGCGCAAATCCAGCGTAAAGTGCGCCCGCTCTGGTACGATATTTATCGCATTCGGCTCAAAGCTTATGGTCCCCACCGTGGTCAGCACTTTGCTATCGGCCCTTCTGGCATAGTCGCCTATGTAGTGCATTACTTCGCTGGCGGCATAACCGGCATCCTTGCGGTACCTGATCGGAGTCGTTCCGGCATGGTTAGCCTGCCCGTGAATCATGTAGCGGGTCCAGTAGATGCCCTGTACCATTTCCACAGCCCCGATATCCGTCTTTTCCAACTCCAGTGTAGGTCCCTGCTCAATATGCAATTCCAGAAAACTATCCAGCTTCAGACTTCCACAGGGCATATCTCCCTTATAGCCGATAGCCTCCAGTTGATTGCCCACGGTGTGCTCCGGATTATCATAAGCCGGGCTTTCCAGGATTTCTTCAAGCAGTTCCGGATGAGCCAGGACATGGCTTCCCATCATATCCGGAGCAAATCGCACTCCCTCCTCATTGGTGAAATTGATCAGTGCAATCGGCTTCTCTGTGCTAATGTTTTGGTCGTTCAGGCTCTGAATCACCTCCAGGCCAGCCAGTACTCCCAGGGCACCATCGTAGCGACCACCCTGATATACCGTATCGAGGTGAGAGCCCATGGCCACCGGAGGCACATCCCGCTCACCCTGACGGATACCGATCATATTACCGATCTGGTCTATGGAAACAACAAGACCTGCCTCCAGCATTTGTTGCTTCAGCAGGTCTCTTGCTGTCTTATCTTCTTCCGACAGGGCTATCCGCTCAACACCCGTCTCCTGCGCCTGACCGATTTGCCCATAGCGCTGAAGGTTATCGAGAAGCCGCTGCCGATTAATGTTCATAAAGCCCTTATCATTAGCTGATAACTGATCCGGGCTCTACCTCCTTATTGGGCTGCAAAAGCCTGAGGTTACCCTCCTTATCTTCTGCCATCAGGATCATACCATGTGACTCTACGCCCATCATCTTGCGGGGTGCCAGGTTAGCAATAATAGTCACCTGTTTCCCCGCCATTTCTTCTGGCGTGTAGTGTTTGGCGATACCGCTGAGAATGGTACGTTTATCAACACCCGTGTCCACCAAAAACTGTAAAAGCTTGTTAGACTTTTCTACTTTTTTAGCCTCCAGAATAGTACCTATACGAAGGTCCATTTTCATAAAGTCGTCAAAGACAATACCTTCTTTCAGTGGTGCTGCAGGTTGTTCCGCCATTTCGTTCTTTCTTTTTATTTCTTCCAGCTTGTTCACCTGGAAGTCTATCGTTTTATCCTCAATTTTCTCAAATAACAATTGCGCCTTTTCCAGCGGTTGTCCCTCCGCCAGCAGCTCATCCTGACCGGCAGACAGCCAATCCAGTTTTTCCATATTCAGGAAGCTTCTGAGCTTCTCAGTGGTATGCGGAATAAACGGCTCTGCTACAATCGATATGTTGGCGGCAATCTGCAAAGCAATATTCAGAATAGTCCCCACCCGCTCAGGGTCAGTTTTAATAACCTTCCAGGGCTCTGTTTCTGCCAGGTACTTATTTCCCATACGGGCCAGTTCCATCATTTCGGCAAGCCCCTCTCTGAAGCGATACTTCTCAATGGCTTTGCCCACTCTGGCCGGGATACTTCCCAGGTCATCAATCACCTGCTGATCCAGGTCGAAAAGCTCACCTCTTACCGGAACTTTCCCTTCAAAGTATTTGTGGGTAAGTACTACAGCACGATTGACAAAGTTGCCCAGAATGGCCACCAGCTCATTGTTATTACGCGCCTGAAAGTCCTTCCAGGTAAAATCATTGTCCTTGGTCTCCGGAGCATTAGAGCAGAGCGCATAGCGCAGCACATCCTGCTTGCCGGGCAGCTCTTCCAGGTATTCATGCAGCCATACAGCCCAATTACGGGAGGTGGAGATCTTTCTGCCCTCCAGGTTCAGGAATTCATTGGCCGGCACGTTATCAGGCAGCACATAATCTCCCATAGACTTGAGAATAGCCGGGAAAATGATGCAATGGAACACTATATTGTCCTTACCGATAAAATGCACCAGCTTGGTATCATCTGATTTCCAGTAAGGCTCCCAGTCAATGCCTTTTTCAGCAGCCCATTCACGGGTGGCCGAAACATATCCGATAGGCGCATCAAACCAGACATAGAGTACCTTACCTTCTGCATCTTCCAGCGGCACCTTAATGCCCCAGTCCAGGTCACGCGTCATGGCTCGGGCCTGCAGACCTCCGTCAATCCATGATTTACACTGCCCCCAGACGTTAGACTTCCAATCGTCTTTATGCCCCTCTACAATCCATTCCTTCAGCCAGCCCTCATAGTTCTGCAGCGGCAGATACCAGTGTTTGGTCTCCTTGCGCACCGGTGGGTTACCACTCAGAGTAGATTTGGGATTGATAAGATCAGTCGGGTTCAATGATGAGCCACAGTTCTCACACTGGTCACCATAAGCCTCCTCGTAGCCGCAGCGAGGGCATTTCCCCTTAATGTAGCGATCGGCCAGGAATTGTTGTTCCTGTTCATCAAAGTACTGCTCGCTCACACGCTCTTCAAAAAGTCCTTCATCATAGAGCTTTTTGAAAAACATCTGAGCGGTTTCATGCTGCACCTGATTGGAGGTACGGGAGTAGATATCAAAAGAAACACCCAACTGCGCCATAGACTCCTTGATGATGCCATGGTATTTGTCTACAATCGCCTGAGGGGTGGTTCCCTCAAGACGTGCACGCATGGTGATGGCCATACCGTGCTCATCAGAAGCACAGATAAAGGCTACATCCTCTCCTTTTGACCGGAGATAGCGCACATAGATATCAGCAGGCACGTAAACTCCCGCCAAATGGCCTATATGCAAAGGGCCATTGGCATAGGGTAATGCCGCAGTTACAGTATGTCTTTTGAACTCTTTTTGACTCATAGGTCGCAAAGATAGTTTTTATAGCAAATCAAGTGTAGAAACCTCTGTACAAATTAGTAGCCGAAAACACCGCTCTGATAAGATCTGACCGACCTGTTGACTATTCCTTTCTAAGGTTGTCGCTTCCTCTTGATTTTTCATAGATTGGGCCTATGAGCACTCAAAATCTACATGAGGAAATCACACAGGTGGCCATCCGGCACTTCAAAGAAAACACCGATAAAATCATGCACTGCCTGGACCAGCTGACTGAGGAAGAAATCTGGAAGCGTCCGAATGAGGCCTCTAACAGTGTGGGAAATCAAATCCTCCACCTCTGCGGTAACATACGACAATATGCCGTGGCCTCCCTGGGCCGGAAAGAGGATATACGGGAAAGAGACAGTGAGTTTTCAGCCAAAGACGGATTCACTAAGGAAGAATTGAGCGAAAAATTATCGGAAACTGTACAAATGGCGATCGCCACTTTTGAGCAAGTGCCGGAAGAAGAACTTCTCAGGACCAGAAACGTACAAGGCTATCATTATACAGGCATTGCGGTAATCATGCATGTAGTAGAGCATTATTCCTACCACACGGGCCAGATTGCCTTCTGGACCAAGCTGTTAAGGGATAAGAGTCTTGGCTTTTATGACAACGTAGACCTGAATGTAAAGAATGAGTAGCCGAAAGGCTTCCTCTAAACGCAAAACATGAAATATACCCTTCTCCTTCTGCTTTCACTACTGCCCCGGGTTTCTCCGGCCCAATCAGACGAAGCACTTAAGACCCGCATAGATGAGATCGTCAAAGCCAAGGTAGAGGCCTATGAGCTTGTGGGACTTTCTGTCGGTGTGGTAAAAGACGATGAGGTCTTCTTCACCAGAGGTTATGGTACGCGTGAGCTCGATACGGAACAACCCGTAACGGAGAATTCCATCTTTCATGTAGCCTCGGTAAGTAAGCTCTTTACCGCCATAGCGGTCATGAAACTCATGGCTGAAAAAAAGCTACCGCTGGAAACACCCGTGATTAACGTTGTACCCGACCTCAACTACAGTGATGAGCAGGTGGCTCAAATCACCATACGACAACTACTGAATCATACCTCGGGACTTCCCGATATCTACAACTATAACTGGAAGAGCAATCGTCAGGAGGAAAACAGCCTCAGGGAGTATTTCAAAGACAGAAAGCTCAAAACCCGCTCGAACCCGGGGACGGTCTATGACTACAGCAACCTGGCCTACGACCTGTTGGGTCTGGTAGTAGAAGAGTTGGCAGAGGTATCATTTGAAGACTATGTAAAAGAGACACTGCTATCCCCTGCCGGCATGAAGCAAAGTGACTTCAGACACTTTTTGATTCCGGAAGAGCTGAGAACCAGGCCCCATACCAGGAACCGCGTCAGTGGTAAAATCTCAGAACGATCAGTATATCCATACAACAGAGAGCATGGCCCCAGCAGCACACTCAATGCCTCATCAGGGGAACTCAGCCTGTGGATGGCCCACTTTCTCAAAGCCCTGGAAAACGACAAACTCTACCAGAGCATGCTGGAGAAAAGCACGGAGGCCAGTCCCTATATTGGTCTGGGGTTTCATCTGGTTGAGATCAATGGATATAAGGCTGTCGGACACTTTGGCGGTGATACCGGCTTTCGCAGTGCACTCTTTATGATCCCCGAAAAGAAACTTGGCTTCGTGGTACTGGGAAATGTAGATTACAAAGATGACTTCCGCCAGGAACTGATCCGTGATATCAGCAAGCTTATGTTACATGAGGCTGGCACTAAGAGATAAACAAAGGACACACTTCTTACTTCTTACTTCTTACTTCCTATCTCTTACATCTTACCACCTACCTCCTACATCTTACTTCTTACTTCTTACCTCTTACATCACACCACCCACCTCAGGCTTCTTCGATGCCTTGCTCCCTGAATAAATCACCACACCTCCACTGACAAACATAATCAGACTATACACTGCCGCAGTAATGGCGTACTCTGTATTCCCCAGTAGCACTACCGCTATGGTAATGGCCAGCGTACCATTCTGAATCCCAGACTCAATGGAGATGGACCGGGCCATTTTCTTATTGATTGTCAACATACGGGCAGAGGCGTATCCAACCAACATTGTAGCCACATTCAGCATCAGTGCCACCAATCCCGCCTCCTGCAGATAAGAAACGATATTGTCTTTCTCTTTAATCACCAGCCCCACAATCACCAACATAAGCACAATGCCGGAAGCAATGCGCACAGGCTTTTCCATCTTCAAAGCGAAGTCTTCCTTATAGTGCCTGATCAGCATGCCGATAATAACAGGAATGATCACTATGACCAGAATCTGCGTGATCGTATTCATCACATCCAGCTTAATTACCGTGCCGGCATCCAGAAAGTGGGTAAGAGCAAGATTGACGATAAACGGAATCGTAAGCAAGGTGATAAAACTGCTCAGTGCTGTCAGACTCACTGAAAGGGCAGTATCGGCCTTGGCAAGGTGAGCAATCAGATTGGAGGTAGGTCCTCCCGGACAAGCTGCCAGAATCATCAGTCCCACGGCAATTTCAGGTCTGGTGGGAAAAAGCATAGTCACACCAAACGCAATAAGCGGTAACAAGACCAACTGATTCAGTAAACCTACAACCACCGCCTTAGGGTAAAGAAATACTCTCTTGAAATCAGCCGAGACCAGGGAAAGTCCCATGCCCAGCATGATGATAATCAAAGAGATGGCTAAAATAAGAGTCGAGGCCTGGTCCATGTTGTTGAGGTTTAGTCAGACAAATATAGAAGAATGATGAGATGTAAAGCCCTTCGGCATCCAGCCTCTCATAGCAGACTGCTCTATTATTTATTCCACAAAAGCGTACAAATATACGTTCATTATCGTGCACATACCTGTTTTCATTAGGTATAAAACAGCCCATACAGGCTATAAAACCATATGGCACGGCAATTGGAAGGCATTTAATCGTTCGCTCAACACTTCTGATTATGCTCAAGAACTTCCTGCTCATCTCCTATCGCAATATCCGAAGAAACAAAGGTGCCTCTCTGCTCAATATCTTCTCTCTGGCCATGGGCATGGCTACCTGTCTCTTCATTTTCAATTATGTCTATTATGAGCTGAGCTTCGAGAGCTTTCACGAGCACTCAGGCGAGATTTATCGCATCGAAACCAATACCTACGAGCTCAATGACATCAAAACCCGTAATGCCTTCAGTACCTTCAAGGCTGCTCCCCGATTGACCAGTGACTTTGATGCCATCACGGCTTCTACCAGGCTGGTACCCTATTCAGAAAACGGGTCTGCCTTCTTCGGGCTTCCCCGCAGAAGCACTACGGACAAGAAAGTGTTTATCCCCATTGCCTACTTTGCAGAGCCTTCCATGCTGGATTTATTCTCTGTCAACATTTTGGCCGGTAATCCACTGAGCTGTCTTATCGAGCCCAACTCCCTTGTTTTATCTACCAGCATGATCAGGAAGATTTTCGGAGCAGAAGAAGATTACAATCAATTCATCGGCACCAAACTAAAGCCTACTAACCTGGATATAGCCACTCCGGACTTTACCATTACCGCCATTTTTGAAGACCTTCCGGCCAATACCCATCTCACCTTTGACGCCCTCGCATCCTTAAGCTCTTCAGAAGAAAACATTAGCCTTTCCAGAGGCGAAAACACCTATAGCTATGTACAGATACCCAATGGCTCTGTGAAGGACATCAACCAGGTACTCGCTGCCCAAAGAGTGGTCGCCTCCACCGATGGCACTTTGGAAAAACAGCTTTCCCTAAAACCCATCCGCGATATTCACCTGGCTTCAAAAATCTCCAATGAGCCCGGCACCAATGCCAACAAGTTGTTTCTTACCTTTTTATCCGTGATAGGTCTGATCATCCTGACCCTGGCCTGCACCAACTTTGTAAACAATGCCATTATCAACAGCATTGACAGGGCCCGGGAGATCGGTATCAGAAAACTGGCCGGCATTCTGCCACATCAGCTACTTACCACCCTGCTGGCAGAGTCTTTTCTCATCAACGCTTTTGCCGGTTTGATCGGGCTGGTAATTTTCAGCCTGGGACTAAAGTCCATGCTCACATTCGCTGATATCACCTATCCCGTGGCTTTAACGGCCTCCACAATCTTTGTCAGCTTTATTTTCCTGATCCTGCTCATCATTCTCAGTACCCTGCTGTCCGGAGTTTACCCCGCCACATTGCTTATCTCTCTCAAGCCGGTAGAAGCCCTGAAAGGCAAGGCCCAGGTAGTCAACTCAAAACAGTCTACCAAAGGCTCCCGCGTGATGCGTGCTCTCCTCATCTTCCAGCTTTGTATGAGCATCATTTTTATCTCCGCTGTATATGTAGTACAGGAACAACTGGCCTTTATGCGAAAGAATGACAAACAGCCCTTTGAGCTGAAGGTCACTGCCAAATTCGGAGGGCTGGCCGGTGTCAATGATATCTATGCCAGGCAAAGTGCACGCTTCCTAAGCCAGATAGACCAGAACTCCAGCACAGATGTAACCAATGTATCAAACCTCTTTAATGGGCAGATTAACTACATCCGGGAGATCAAAGCACTCTACCAAACCGATGTTGACACAGTAGGTATTGATGAGCCTTTCCTGCTACATCTGATCGATCATTCTTACTGGAAAGATACGCCCGATGTCTTCCTGAGTGGCACAAACTTCAGCCAGGAATTCGGGATCGACTACAATGGCATCATTATCAATGAAACGGCTCTGAGAGCCATGAAATTCAATTCGCCTGAAGAAGCCATCGGTAAATCACTCTCACGGTACAATGGTTATCAGTTCGTAAAGGGCGTAGTTAAAAATGAAAAACCCGATGACCGTCCCAAAGTATATGTTACCGGCTATCGATACCCCACTTATTTCAACCTGTCTTTAAGGACCCTGGGCAGCTCAGCAGAAAGTATCAATGGTACCATTCTTACTACACAAGGTCAATGGGAAGGCCAGTTTCCCTGGATTTACTTTATCGATCGCAAGTTTGAAGACCAGTCCGCCATGGAACAAAACCTGCTCAAAATCTTCTTTATCTTCACCTTTCTGGCCGTTTCTATTGCCTGTCTGGGCATCTTCGGTTTGTCTTCTTTTACCGCCATCAAACGCACCAAGGAAATCGGCATCCGCAAAATTCTGGGCGCCCGGGTTGCGCATATCCTGATGATTCTGGTCTATGACTTCCTGCAGCTGATGTTCTACGGAAGTGTGGTGGCCATACCGGTGGTAGTGCTGGGTGCCAGAGAGTGGCTGACCAATTATGCCGTAAGGATATATTTTAACCCGCTTTTTGTGGCAGTCCCTATACTGATCATGTCTGTGATCGCCATCGTCATCATCATTAAGCAATGCTGGCGCACCAGCGTACTCAATCCTATTCAGGCCCTGGAACAGCAGTAAATTTTAAGACTTTAGGTGTTAGACTTTAGCAGTAAGAATTGAGATAATATACTTATCCTGCTCACCTTTGGATCTCCGGAGTTACTAATAACAGAGACTTTCCAGGAGAATGGCCTTTTGCCCGGAGTTAATCCATAACTTTCACCATGCTTTCCACTGAAGACCACGAGCTATTTAAGACATATTATCATTCTGAAACCAAATATTACATAGACAGGCTGGAGCGCTACCTTGATGGCAAAACGAATTCTTTCAACGTTAAAATGCTGTTTATAAGTGTCTTGTATTTGAGCTACCGAAAGATGTTCAAATGGGTAGGTATCTTCTTTCTGGTTTCTTTCGTTTTTGGTTTGCTGCAGTCCGTTTTTCTCTCTGGCCTCCTCTCTGATTTTGTAGATTACGATACAGCCTATGCGATTGAAAAGCTCACAGACCTGGCCTTCCTCATCGTATTTGCTTCCTACACGAACAGACTCTACATCGAAAAAAGTATTCGGGACATCGACAAGATAAAAGCACAAACCAGTGATCATGAAGAAAGGCTCAAGCTGGCCGCCAAAACCGGAGGAGTGAATTGGGTCGTCCCCTTAATTCTGATTTTAGTTCCTATGTTAATCTGGGCATATCTTGCAAACTCCTGACCCTCCGTCTTCAGTCTTCCACCTTCCAACTCCCTACTTCTTACTTTCTACCTCTTACCTCTTACTTCGGACTTCTCACTCCCTTCATTCCCCATTCACCATACAAACATTTCCATTCACAATTCCCCATTCAACACTCAACATTCAACATTCAACATCTCCCCCCTAAATCAGATCCTACAGCCCCCAGATTCTTCTCCACAAAACTGTAACGCTCTTCCCACTTCCCCCTTCCGTCTTCGAACTTCCGCCTTCCAACTCCCTACCCCTTACTTCATACTCCCTACTTCTTACTTCCTACCTCCTACCTCCTACCCCTTACATCCCCCTCCCCACTTCCGTTTTTTCCTATACAGAAAGAAAAGACCTGCTTACATTTACCCCAAACTGTCAGGTACTATGCGAAAGACCTTTGTGTTTACCCTTCTTTGTTGGTTTAGCTTGAACCCCGGACTATTCAGTCAAACTGTCTCCTACCAACTGGGTAGTACTGAGCATTTCAGGTTCCAGAGCAACTTCTGGATCAACATGCATCATTTCCTCTACCAAAAAGCCTCTGAGCTAAAAAGAGACCGCACGATAACACAACAAGAACAGGAGCTTATCGATCAACTCAAAGGGGATGACCTGGTCAGGTACCAGGAGAGCCTGAAGTTTTACAAGGACCAGATAATTAACAAGGACCTTCTCTTTAACGAGCACCTGACCCGGGTAAAAACTTACCTGAGTGGATTCAGTAATCAGACGCTGCCCGAAAATGCAGATATCGACAACAGCCTTTTTACCGTACTGAACGAGTTCCGTGATACCTATCGCAAAACTTTCTGGCCCCTGCACAAATCGGCCAACAAAGCGCGCTTTGAAGAGAACATAAGTACCTTCAGAGAAATAGAACCTCAGGTGATTGAGCGCCTTTATGAGCTGACCGAAGCCTCCTTGCCAGCTGAAAAAACGCTGGTGGACATCACGGCCAACGCCAACTGGGCAGGTGCTTACACCAGCAATTACCCTCAGCACATTGTGGTCTCCTCCACCCGTACCAATACCCCTGGCACCACCTGGATTGAATTAGTATTTCATGAAGCTTCTCATGGTCTGGTTTCCGGTCGTACCGGACTGGTGGGCAGTACCATTCGCAGCCAGAGTAAAAAGCTTAATAAAGAAGTCCCACGAAATCTGTGGCACGCTGTGCTCTTCTATTTTGCCGGAAAAGCCACAGCGGAAGTCCTGGAGAATAACGGCATACCTGATCATGAGGAGTATATGTTTCGAAACAATGTATTCAAACAATATCACGAAGTACTCAATCTCTATCTTCCGGATTATATGACAGGCAAAGCCACTTTTGAAGAAGTGATCATTAGAATACTAAATCATAAGTAACACTCCCTCTTCCAACCCCATAGTCAATTCAATCCCTTATTCAACATTCCCCTTCATTCAACATTCTCCATTCATCATTCAACATTTAACATTCCCCATTCAACATTCATCATTTAACATTTATCATTCCCCATTCAACATTTCCCACCTATCCCTCCAAATTCATAAGAATTTCTCCCATTTTTAATCCATGCAATCAGACAACCTCTATCTGCGCCTGGTAAAAAATATTCTCCCCTCTCCTTTTTCCATAGCGGTCCTCCTGACATTGCTGACCTTTGCGTTGGCCCTGATATTTACCAGCCGACCTGAAAATGCAGTCTCCGCATATCCCCTGGTCATTCTGGAATACTGGGAAACAGGCTTCTGGGAGCTCCTCAGCTTCACCATGCAAATGGCTTTGATCCTGGTACTCGGTCATGCCCTGGCATTGACGCCTCTGATTAACCGACTGATCAACGCTTTTACAACCTACTGCAACAACACTGCTTCAGCAGCCTTATGGGTAAGTTTGCTCACCATTGCCATGAGCTTCTTCAACTGGGGGCTATGTCTGGTTTTCGGAGCCATTTTCGCCAGAAAAGTAGCCGAAAAAGCAAAATCCAATGGCTGGCAACTTAACTATCCCTTAATAGGAGCCGCAGGGTACAGCGGCATGATGTGCTGGCATGGCGGCTTTTCCGGCTCAGCCCCTTTAACCGTCAGCGGAAAAGAGCATTTCCTGGTAGATCAGATCGGACAGATCAGCCTGGGAGAAACCATCTTCTCCACCATGAACTTTACCACCTCTGCGCTGCTTTTGATCATCGTACCGGCAGTTTTCTACCTTCTCGGCAAACGCAGCAGCAGTACTGAGCTCAATATGGTTTTTGTCAGCGAAAACACTGAGCAAAACATTAAGCCCTCACCGCGAGGTGCAGAAAAAATAGACCATTCCAAAGTGGCAGCTGCCCTGCTGGGCGGTATCATCTGTTTTATATCGCTGCGGAACCTATGGTTCGAGTCTTATCATGCGATCAACCTGAACTACATCAATTTTCTGCTTTTCGGTCTGGGCATTCTGCTTCACGGCAGTTTTGCCGGATTTGTCAGTGCCATTACCGAGGCCATCAGCGGGTCGGTGGGGATCATCATTCAATTCCCTTTATATGCAGGTATTATGGGCATCATGAAGTACTCAGGACTGGCGGCAGGAGTTTCCTATGCTTTCGTAGACATCTCAAACGCCACCACACTCCCGCTTTTCA
>DIYF01000030.1:0-8072 GCA_002427745.1 Roseivirga sp. UBA6061
AACCAAAACCACAGGCGGGTGCAGGAGAATCTGGTTCCAGGCCGGTCATTTGAATATAATCGGGCCTGTAATTGAAGGTGCGCCTGAAAATAAGCTGTTCTGTACCTGGCTCTTCATTTGTAAAACTTTGTGACTGATTATCAGAGGCACTGCTTCCTACAGCGATATTACCCTTTAGCGTAATACCGCTGACCGATTGTCCTATATCACAGGTGAGCTGCCCCATAATCACTTCAACCTCATATTGTTGCTGAGCCTGAATTTTGCTTGCCCCCAGCAGGGAAGCCATGAAAATCATCATAGCGAGCGTTGTTCTGAAAAGTCTGTTTGATACTCTGTCATCATAGATTGACAATGACTGACTTTCTATCAAGTGGTCTTCGCGACCATTTCCGGTTGATTGCCCTTGATTTATCATTCTTTTGCTAGTTCCTGATTGTCTAATAATTGAGATAGTCTTCATAGTATTACCAGCCTTCTGCCCTTACTTCGTAGATGCCGCCTGTACATGAACCGCAGATAATCTTGAATGCCATGATATCCACCACGATATGATCGCTTTCCACCTTATACCTCACCTCAATGTCTTTGACACTCACGTTCTGCCAGTCAATACCAGACTCATTCAAGCCCTCATAGGCCGACATATTCATATCGATATAGGTTCTGCTCAAGGTGAATGAACCTTCCCCACTGACTCCGCTCAACTGGCCATCCAGATCTGTGGCAAAGTCCTGAGGGTTATAAGAACCTGCGGGAATAGTATAGTCACCGTATCTTCCATCTTCCGGAATAACTCCCAGATAAGTCTCCTCACCTGAAACAGATCCCGGATCGGCACTTGGGTTATGACGGGTTAGTGAACCCACATCCGCATTCAATCTGTTCATTCTGCCAGACCTGATTATTCTGATATTACTGGCTGTAGTAATATCAGGGGCCGCATTTTGTTGTGATGCCTGCACCTTCAAACTTTCCGTAACATGGTCTACTTCCTCCACATGGAAAAGTGCCTGGGTGCCATCTCCCAATTCTATCAGGTCACCTCGGGTGAATTGCTTCAGATCACATACCTCTCCGGTAGCTAATTTCAATTTATCCCCCTCCAGGACAAAGGCAGCATCAATGAGCTTACCTTCAGACGAAGCCTTATCACTCATTCCTTCATACTCCCAACTAGCCCGGTAGGCATTGCTTACATAGAAGTTCTCAAATTCATCATAGCTTTTATTCACTACCGGGCGTCCGGTATATTTATCGAAAGCCAAAGGTTCTGTATGGTGATAAATACCATCCTGGTAAGTTGTGGTTTTCTTTACAATAGCCGGATAACTGACCACCTTGGTGGCTGCATGGGTTGCCACCGCTCCATCAGTTGAAAAGAGAGAAGGAACTGCTTTGGCGATAATGGGAAGGCCAAATGTGATACCAAAAGTGACATCCACTTCTATATTCGCATCAAAAAGCTCTTCGCTAAAGTACTTCTGTGCCAGTGTGACATCTACTTCCCTACCCGGATATACCTCTTCATAAGTACCATATGCATCGTCAAGTACTTTTACCTTCTCACCATTCTCATAGTACTTATACTCTTGTTTTGAGACCAGTCTACCAACGTTAGCATCTTCAGGTCCTGAATAGTTTCCGGAATAGGTAGCCATTCTCTCTACCTGACCATGCATGTTGTTCAGGATGAAACTAAACCCCTGAGCGGCCAGTTCCCGCTTATAGAAATGGTTGAATAAACCGCCAAACACAAAATCAAAGTCCTGCTCGTGTTCCATTTCCGTAGTTTCAACAAGCAAAGGATGTCTCTTAGCGGTATGATACTCATGGACCGTAAACCCTGTATTAGTCTCACCTCTGTGAATGTTTTCAATGGTCACCTTCGAGTATCCTACTGAGGGAGATGGATAGATACTTTCGCCAATCGGACCTTCCTGTTCTTTCTTATCTCCACCCGCAATCAGCTTACTCAGGATACCCTGTCCTTCGCGATCCAGATAATCCACCATGATATTTTCCTCTCTTATGGATTGAGGCTCGTAGGTGGCTACACCACTACTAATCTCATTACCTGTCTCCTCATCAATGGTTGTATAAGAATACTCACTTCCATAGAGCACCGGGTTACTTTCCAATCCCTGATCAAAGGTCATCAGTCTTTTCACCCGAAGTCCTCCGCCTCTCTTGGGTAACGGTGTGGGAATTCTGAAATAAGAGTTTTCTTCATTGTACTCTCCACAGATTGGAGCACTATATGCAGTCAGTAAAGTTTCTCTCATTTCCCACAGCTGTCTTGCCACTTTCCCAGCCCCGCCATCATTCAATAATCCGTCAGAAACATAGCAGTCTCCGTTTGGATCGAGTAATCCGATTCTTTCCTTTTGTGTGTAGTCCTTACAGACAGACTTAGGTATCTGATCACTTGTGAGCTTCAACTCTATGACCTGTTTTGTGGCCCCATCAACATTGGCAGAAATAACATTTACCTCATCAACAGAGGCATAGCCTGTGATGAATTCAGAATTACAATTATTGATAGCCGGAGATGGCCCTCGGTTCAGCAGTTGATATAAGAATTTGAAATAAATCTTTCTTGTAGTTCCGACATATCTCTCTGTCAGCATAGCCTGAAGCCTGTTTAAAAGTGCTGGATCAGCTCCCTCCATAATGCCAATGCTCTCAGGGTCAATCAGGAAGGTATTGTCATTTCCTCCCGGAACGAGTGAGGCCATTACATGTGCCTCCTGATCCTGAACATACTGGTAATCATCAGACTCATATTGTACATGAATCTCGCCTCCGGAAGGCAGTTTAATGACTTTGAGTTGCCATACAGCCGGGTCAAAAATATCACCTGTCGAGCCATCTTCATTGATGAAAGGTGTGTTAGACCTTTGCTTCTGATCCAGCCAGGTACGCATAGCAGCATTTCTGCCCGCACCATCAGGTTGGTAACTACCCCAGGCATCTGAATTAAATTCAGAGTAGTCCGGATTCTGATTCGCAGCGGTTTGGATTCTGACATCATCCACCGTACGGTATTTGGCAGGATACTGTGATTGATCAGGATAAGCATACTCGAATTGATATGGACTGATCCTGATATTTTCGCCTATTTCATTGACATGCCCATTGTATTCGAAATACACTGACTTAAGAGTCAACTTTCCCCTGCCGCTGTTAGTATTGGGAGCATTTTTAGCCAGCTCATTGGCAGCTGAAGCATATACAAAATGTACCGTCTTAATAGCGTCTGTATTAGAAGGCACCTTGATAGTTCCGTTAGCCTCTCTCACCAAAAGGCCATTATCGTCCTTAGGAAAAGCGCTGATGGGATACAGTTCTATCTTGTCCAGTCTTTTCAGCCTATCATTGGATTTAGCTCCATCCAGTAGCGCGTTTTTACCTGGCAAAGCCGCAAAAGAGTCTCCAGCCCTGTCTGACAAATGGAATATCGCTACATGGCTTTTGGTTTCTATACTCTGCATGTAGTAAATTTCCTTCTCACCACTTACCACTGAGCCAATATCATCACGGGTATCAGACAGGGTATTTCTTTGATACTCAAGCCCGTTGTACGGAGTCCTCCAGTTGTACCACTTATTGTGCTCTCCGCCCTGACCGTAGACCTTTTTATAGTTGAATCGGGTATAGCCTCCAAAATCGTCTATAGTAGGACCATCCAGTCCTCTGTCTATATAATCGGGCGTAGTAATTTCCGTAAGCAGGAAGCTGGAAGCGTAGGCTCCGTATTTTCGCTGCCCCATCTTAAGCTTGGGTGCATCATATACCCTATCTACCTCATTGGCAGGAAAATGTACCCTGCTATAGTTCTGAATAGTCCCCCCCGATACACCTAAGCTATAAGTCTCCTCATTTTTGTTATAAACAGGTAATCCATAGATATATCTGAGTCCGTTTTCATTGAAAATAGCCAGCTCTCCAATATTGTCCTGCAGGGTTTCATCGTACTTATGAGCCAGCGTGATCAGGTCTTTTCTTTTGGAATAAGCCTTATAGCTTGGGTTCAGTCCTGAAGTATATACATCCTTGTTCAGGTTAAAGCCAATAAAGGATGATCTGCCGGAGCGTTCATTATTGTTTGGACTGTATGAAAAGGAGCCGGATTCAGCTAAGGTATAGTCATAGTTACCAACAGAGGCACTAAATTTCTCATCATCCATATCAGCACCCAGGCTGCCTCCCATATCGTTGTTGAACCTGAAGAACACTGGTTCGTCCACCGTCTGATCACTGAGTTTTGAAAAACCCGAGCCAACAGGAAATCTGTCCCAGTCTTTAAGCTCTGATTTTTTGTTACCAATACCAATGTCGAGTCCCGCACCAATGGCCTTACCTATCGATAGCTCTCCACCCAATTGACGAATTTCAAAGGAGCTTTTTGCTCCTTTCGGACCAAAGTGCCCGATATTCCGGTGATGAAGTCTGAAACCACCACCAACTCCCTCACCGGTCACGACAAACTGATCGGCCTGGTTGAAAGGGACTCCCAGGATTGTATCTTTCTTGCTGAAAGTTGATCCCCCATCAACTCCATAATCCATGAGATTTTCGCTGAGCGTTTCCGTATCCATGCTGGCATCACCACTGTACATATAGCCATAGGCATTCGAACGAACTGAGTCCAGATTTTCCTGCCAGGTATAGGTACCTCGAATATTGGTCGTTCTACCTGCCGGTATATTGGTCAGATTCTTTTGGAGAGCAAATGACAGGTTGATGGATTTACCCTGATAGGGCTGTAGTGTAGCAGGTTTTGGAGACTGAGAAGAAATATAGAGTCCGTAAATACTTGAAGACAGTTCACTCAGGGCAGTCCTGGCCATTCCCTCCGGAGAGTATTTCTCTTCCAAAGCACTTGTGGAAAACCGGAAATTCGCATCTGAAGTAAGTTTTTCAAGCTGATCATCACTATCATCTTTCATTTTCTCGAAAATCTTACCAGGGTTAAGACCAAGAGAAAAGCCGCTTGATCCATTATCAACCCCATACCCAATATTCAGAATACCACTGCCAAAACTGATACCAAAGTTATCATTGACTCCAAACCCCTTATAGTTATTATAGCGATAGGTACGACCAACACTTATACCCGGAATATCTTTGCTGAAAAACTCATAAGCAGCGCTTCCCCCTACCGTAGCTGTCCAGTTTTTTGGAGCTTTGTTATAATTGGTTACAGCTTTATTCTTGTAATCGTCTGGTAAGCCTTTAGCAGCCCTGTTAATAGCACCAGCGTTGAGTGTCCAGCCGTACCCTACCCAGGAGGCCTCTTCATCTGCCATCACCCCACTATGGTAAGAGAGAGACAATGGATAGCTACTGCCATGAGGCCCAGGCACTTCAATAAGTGGCAGATTATAGGTAAAGTCACCGGTAAAGTCGTTGACCATATTCGTGGTAGCTACCGGTTCAAAACTCGTGAACTCAGGCTGTGTCGGTCCTGATGTGAGCGCAAAAGATATTGTGGGTAAAACGGCTGAAACAACCATATTCAAAGCCACAAACAGTGCTAAAAATCTGAAAAGCTTTTTTCTGGATCTCATATTCCTCTAGTTCATATTGATTTGAGGTACATTGGTAAGTATTGATGTACCATAGGTAAAATTGTTGACGCCCGTACTCCAGAACGGGTCTTCGAATGTGAGCGTGACTTCTGCTAAATCCTCCTGAAAAGCACCACAACTATATTCCTTCGGTTGAAAGACCGCTGTAAAAATCACCCGATTGAGTAACTCATTGTATCCTTCGTAATTAACCAGAACGGGAGGGTAAATACTGGATCCGACAGACATACTGATGTACTGATCACCACTAAAACTGAGAGCATTCATGCGCGCTTTATAGGCCCCCTCACTGCCTACCTTATGATAAAGCAGGTTTATTCCATTCTCTTCAGGTTCGATTAATATGCGAAATGTCAGTCCGCATTGATAGTTGGATTTTGCTTGCTGATACCCTGCCGAATCAATGACAGCTTTACTACTGAGCAAGTCTCTGAACCCCAGGTAATCTGCAGGCAGGTAAAGCGCACTTATGTTAATCTTATTGACCTGCTTAACCTTCTTTAACTGGTTGGATTCATCATGAATCCATTCCTGATAGTCCGCCCAGCTTAGCATTCCTTTGTCTGAACCACATGCTGAAAAGAGCAGGGCCGAAACAAAAACCAACAAACAGGCTCTGATGATCTTACTGTCCATGATACTGTTTGTTAAGTGCCTCTAAAAGTTCTTCAGTAATATCCAGGCTTCCTTTGCCATAGAGCACGTTTCCGTCACTGCTGGTGCCCAATATGAAATCATAACCCTGCGCTTTACCGTAGGCCTCTGTAAAGCTGTTAATCTGATTCAGAACACTCTGCATCACTTCATTGTCCTGCTTTTCAGATTGCTCGGTGATAGCCTGTGCATACTGTTGTAACTGGCTTTCCTGAGAGGCAAGCAATTGTCGCTGTCTTTTCAACTCTGCCTTTGACATCTTAGCCTGTCCCTCGTTAAATGCAGCCAGAGACCGGTTAAATTCGGCTTTCAGGGTATCAAGGTTGGCCTGCCATGCCTCCTTTTGCTTAGTAAATTTGGCCTGAGCGGCTTTGGTACCATCATAACCATAAATCAACTCGACCGATCGTACGTAGCCAATTTTAGCTCCTGAATCTTTTGTTATAAATGAGTCAAAAAGAACAACGGCAAATACAACACCTAGTCCTAATAAAACGTTTTTAACTGATTTCATATTAGTTATATATCATATTCAGATTGATACTACTTAGTATCAGCAGCCTAAGACAGGTGAGCATTTTTTTAAAAAAATGTAGTCTTTTCACAGGCGAACCGAACAACACACTCATTACATCATCAAATCTTCTGATTGATACTTGATTTGATTCAATGCTTTTGTGCAGGCTTTCCTGGAGAGGTCATCAGAGAAAGGAGAAAAAATCTGATTTTTTTGATACCAACATTCAACAAAGCCTGTTGGCAGGTACAGATTGAAAAAGCTATCTTCGCCCCTTTAACTGGTCATGCGAATTCCACTTCTTATTTACTCAGCCTACGGGCTCACTATTTTCGCATTAATCTTCCTGATCCTGCTGCCCTTCTTTCTGCTGGCCATGTTTGTAAAGCCCCTGGAAAAAATGGCTTCAACCCTCAACTGGATCTGGGCCAGAGCATTCTTCTTTTTAATGCCCTTCAACCGCACAGAGATCAGTTATGAGCAGGCACTGGATAGAAAACAGTCTTACATACTCTGCGCCAACCACTTTTCTTATCTGGATATCCCCACCATGGGACTGATCCACCACAACTTTAAGTTTATCGGTAAAAGCTCATTGCGAAAAGTGCCTGTCTGGGGTTATATGTACAGCAAGCTTCATATTCTGGTAAACCGTGAAAGCCTGAAGGGACGCTATGCCAGCTGGGCGCAGGCAAGGGAAGCTTTAAAGGCAGGCTTCAGTATTGTTTTTTTTGCAGAAGGAGGAATTGTAAGCCGCAACCCACCTGAAATGGCTCGGTTCAAAGAGGGTAGTTTTAAACTGGCCGTTGAAGAACAGGTTCCGATCGTGCCCGTGACCATACACCGCAATCATATCATCCTGCCGGATAAAAAGCCTCTGATCATGCGTACAGGTAAAGTCTCACTGAAAGTACACCGCCCGATTCACCCGGCAGGCCACGATGAGGCCGCTGTAAAGGAACTCAAAATGCAGGTCAGAGCTATACTGGAAGCTGAGCTGAAAAAGGTTGACTAATACGAAGCCACCTGCTACTACCCTCATGACAGATAAAGAGTAGCGCAGGCGGCTCCCCACTACAAAAGGAAGTGGAAGTTCCCTTTGATCTCTATCGATAGAAGAAATAGGCCAGTGCTCCCTCCAGGCCTATATTCAGTATAATCAGCCCGTCATTCCTTTCAGGATTCCCCCGTTGACCTCCCTCCTTAGCCTGAGGCAGTCCCAGTTCAGTTCGTCTGTCGCTTAAGCTTCTGGCAACAGACTGAAGGCTGGCAAGTTCAGGATAATCTGTACTGACATCATCCAGGTA
>DIYF01000030.1:8120-9143 GCA_002427745.1 Roseivirga sp. UBA6061
TCTGTACTGACATCATCCAGGTAATCAGAGTTAGTAAAGTGATACCCGATCTCTCCTGTCAGGCTCACATTTTTATTGAGCCTGAGTTTAATACCTACCCCGACAGGCAAGGTCATGGCCAGCCTCCTGTAGGCCACTCCCTCCGTATGATACTTGTGGAGTTTGTAAGTCTTACCTCCTTTCCTGGCCTTTGGATTGAGTGTGGTCACACCAACACCGAAAAAGATAAAGGGATTAACTACCGGCTTTCTGTGGTAAACCGGAATCAGGTCGAAGGTCAAAGTGAGAGACATCTCAACATTAGATGATATAAACGAAAGGTTGCGTTCCCTGAGGTCGGCATGTGGTGAATTCTCATCTGAAGCACCTATCACATACCAGCTCAAAGCTTCTCGTATGTGTACCTGTGGTGATAACTTATGACTCAACATCACAGTAGCACTGGGGTACGGAATGATCAGCTCATTTTGGAGGTCTCCATAATAGCCGGCAGCACCAATACCAAAGGTTATTTTGGTCTTAGGTTCTTCATAATACTTGTTGAAGTTTTGTGCCCTTGACTCATGTCCTAAAAGCAACATACAAGCCCCTATCAAAGCTTGTTTTGGTTTCAAACCTGTCCCCATCATGCTACATCATCGGCATTAAAGGGAACAAACCAGTGCTCGTGTGTGAGACCATGGCTCTGGTTCCACTCGGCATAACGAGACACAATTTCAAGTAGGTCTTTCTTACTTTGACTTGTAAGAATACCCACATTGAGCGGTTTAATGATTCTCAGTTGTTTGTTGCCTCTGATGGCATTTTCATTGTAGATGTAGAGTGTCAGTCGCTTCATCGCCAGCCAGCCCCGGTCTACCCGGAACCCGTAGATGACATTCAATGGAATTTCGACTTTGTTTGAGAAACCACCCCAGGAAACCAATTGCCCGGGAAGCTTCATTTTATACTTCAGTATGTCTGAATTGATTTTGAGTTCGCAAAAGAGGTTCTTCGATTTTACCCACTTGTACTTAGAATAGG
>DIYF01000030.1:9224-9466 GCA_002427745.1 Roseivirga sp. UBA6061
AACTTTCATATGTTGCGCTTTTCCTTCTGATATTCTCATTGCTTGATAATTTTTTTGGTGAAAGATTGGCCGTCAGACCTGAAAAGAGCGAGGTATAATCCTCCGGGCAGACCGGAAGTATCCAGCCTGATAGTTTGTATAGACCTGAATTCTTGTGTCAGACGGGGCAGGCCACCCACATCCATAATGATGAGCTCGATACTATCGACCTGACGCCCCAGATCAGCCGTCATATATTGTGC
>DIYF01000030.1:9535-12369 GCA_002427745.1 Roseivirga sp. UBA6061
TCATATATTGTGCTACCGGATTGGGAAATATCCGGATAGAAAGATCGGAGCCGAAGTCCTGATCTATCTCCACACTCACGATTTCCGAAAACGACTTTGTCCCGTTGAGATCACTTTGCCCGAGCCTGTAGTAAACCCTGCCTGAGGGTGCCTGTCTGTCCCAGGTTTCGTACTGCCGTGTTAAAGCCGAGCTGCCTGCCCCTTTCATGTCCTGAATGATGGTCCAGTCAGTACCATTCTGTGAGCGCTCCACACTGAAAGAATCATTGTTTTGCTCTGACGCAGTGGACCATTTTATGTGCACTCCCTCTTCGGCAGCAGTGGCATTGAAATAAAGCAGGGTGACGGGTAACGAAGCTTCAAGTGTTCCCAGCGTAATACGGTTCATCTCATACAAATCATCTACTGTGATGATATTGGCAGAGACATCTCTGGTGCGATTATTCGTCATCATGCGATAATCACTGTCATCAGTAGTAAATGACCAGAGTTCCAGTACGGCTTCATCAAGCCCGTTGAGCTCATTATCGAAGTAGCTGAACTCAATATCTACATCCAGATTGCCGGAATTGGCAGGTGTCAGTTCATAATACCGGGCCACTCCCTGGTTTCCGTTGGAAGTAACGGGACTGGTTCCCCTGAAAAGTCCTGAAGTACCGGGTACAAATCCTCCGGTGGTAATGGTAAGTCCCAGCCCTCTGATGTCGGCATACTCCTTGTTGGTCGCCAGCAAATTGACACCAGAAGCCCTGATGCCACTGCCGGTTGTTCCATAAATTCTGCGATCGTTGGCCTCGCCAATAACCTCCCCAATGGTACCCAGATCGATCTCATGGGCATTGATGTTGAGATCTCCCTGTGTCATGGTGATATCCCGGGTGACCACCATAGCCGCTTCAGAAGAAACCCCGTCTCCCGTATTGTTGACTATCAGGTGAAAGAAGGTCTCTGTGCCATTATCACTGGAAAAAGTCTGGAGACCGGTACCACTGAATGTCAGGCTAGCGGTGGTACTGATTTCCTTCCAGGGCGCATTGGATGCCATAGCAGCATGATTGATATCAAGATTACCCTTGAGCTCTATAGCTGAATTGGAAGAGAGATATCCGGTGTCAATGGTGAGATCCCCCTCTACCAGCAAGCCATCGGTAATCGTCAGGTTCATATCATCATCCTGCTTTTCGACTACCAGGTTGTACAGCCCCACCACATTGTTCACAAAAGTGAGGCGGGAATTGTGAAAGGAGGCTGTGCTCTCAATATTGGTAAAAGAGACAGTACCATTGTTGTGGTCGAAAGTGAGTGGGGTGGTAAAACTCAGGGTCTGATCGACATTTAACCGGCCCGTGTTGTCAGGCAGGGTGACATTCGCCCCGGTATTGAATTCTGAATTTCCTCCAAGGGTAACGATGGAACTGCCTCCGTTGAACACTCCTCCATTGTTCACCTCCAGCTTTTTCCAGATAACGCTGCCGGCCGGGGCATTAAAAGTTCCACCATTATTCACAATGACCCTTCTGGAGCGGTACGCACCTGTGCCTGAAAGTGTTCCTCCATTCATGGTGAGGTCATTCACCTCCAGCTCAATCCCCCCTCCATTAACCACAATCGTACCATCAGTGACCAGGCCTGAACCTGTAATAAAGGATGTACCACTGGCTGGTGCATTGATTACCGCTGCGGCATTGTTGAGTTCAAACTGAGGGAATTTGGATGAAGTATTCAGGGTGATACTAATACCACTATCAATCACCAGCGTACCGTCAGAAACTGACCCGTTGAACTCAGTACCCATGGTGAGACCACCCTTCAACACCAGATCTCCGTCTGAAATCCGCCCTTTGTTTAAATAGAGATGGTTGTCCACCTGCAGGGACTGATCACCTCCTGAAATCTGAAACCTGTTTCCACTGACAGCAAAGTTGATCTCCAGATCATAAAGGCTGAAACCGGCAGAAGGCACGTCCAGGGTCAGGCTGGTACCGGTAGCCTTGACAAGGCCATTGTTATGGGTAAATGTAGCCGCAGAATTGACGTTAAGGTTCAGAGACTTATTAAAGTCTATGGTCGGAGCAGCCTGGAAAGTACCGTTTGATAAAGTGGTGTTACCTCCTAATTGCAGCTCTGCCGCAGCAGTAGCATTAAAAGTTCCGCTGAACAGAGTAAAGGTTCCCCTGAGATCGATGGTAGCACTACCACTGACAGTGCTTACCCCTCCGTTTTGCTCGAAGTTACCGTAGATCAGGCTGTTGGCTGAAACATTGAAGGCACCTCCTGTGACAGCTATATTCTGATCAAAGGTAGTAACACTGCTAACAGTAAATGTGCCCCCGCTAACAGAGACGTCCTCGTTGAATTTGATGGTACTGGTACTCCCCTGAAAAGTACCGCTCTGCACTACCAGCTCTTCCATGTTATGAGCAGCCGAAGAAACAGTAGGCCCGACCAGCGTAGCGTTTGTACCAGAAGCCAGGGTGACTTTCGGGAATTTACCACTGTTCACCCACTGGATGGTCTCATTAGAAGTGCTGGTGATTTTAAAGGTGCCGGTCCCTCCGAAAAAGGATGCTGAGTGCGTGATTCCCCCCTGCGCCTCAAGTGTATTTCCGACAATGGTGCCTCTCGTAAGCAGTAAATCATGGGTAACCACCACATCCTGATCCACAACTTCCAGTTCTGCACCTCCGTCTATCTCAAAATCATAGAAATTCACACTGGCTGCCAGGTCAAACCGGGTGTTACTGTTGGTGCTGGTCTTGACCTTGAAATTTCCATGAGCGAAACTAGCCTCATTATCTATATCCAATGATGTTTCAATTTTCAGAACCTGAGGG
>DIYF01000030.1:12442-31670 GCA_002427745.1 Roseivirga sp. UBA6061
CAATTTTCAGAACCTGAGGGGCGTTGAATGTCCCTCCTGTGATTTGTGCCGAGGCTATGGTGATCTCCGTAGCGCTGGCATTTCCATTGAAGACACCCCCTGTCTGCAGAAAATCCGTAATCGCAAAATCATGTCCCTGAGCATCAAAGGTTCCACCATTCAGTTCCAGAGCGGTTATGACATTATCCACAAGGTTATCAGTGACGGAAGGTCCCTGAATGGTAGCATCAGAACCTGACTCAATTACCATTTTGGGCATGGTTCCCTTTTGCCAGGCCAGGGTCTTTCCGGTGGTGGAGGTAACGGAGACTTCCCCACTGTTGGTGCTCCCGTCAAAGCCGGAGTGGTGAGTGAAATCTCCGGGCAGAGTAATCGAACCGGTGTTGATGGTTCCGTCTATTAACTCAAGGGTTCCCAGCACATTTACAGTGCCGGTAATCACCCCGTCATAGCCATTGAAGGTGAGATCTGTTACTTCCAGGGTTTTATCCAATGTAAGCGCCAGTGAGCCCGCATTCTCCAGGATTATTTCTCCTCCGTTTTTTTGAAAAAAAGCCGTGTTGGAAAGATATCCGCCACTGATCCGGGTGGTTTGAGTAGAAGCGGTAAATATGCCTCCATTCATCCTGAGGTTTTTACCTACTACCAGATCTCCGGAGCTCCCTCCATTAAAGCGACCTGCATTTACCTCAAGATCATCTGCTACTGTAAAAGTACTGGCCGCAAAAGTCACCGTACCGGTGTAGCTGGCCTGCAACACCACACTTTTGACAGATACATCTACATCAATGGTACAATCATCCACCGAATGAGCAGCGTCAAAAACCACCTCATCGGTGACAAGGGAGGGTACCACATTAGTTGACCAGTTTCCCGGAGTACTCCAGTTGTTGTCACTGCCATCCCCATTGGTCCAGTAGGTCTGCGCACTGAGTTCAGCCATACTGCCGATACTCAGAAACAGTAAAAGGATGACTGTCTTTTTTGCCTTCTTACAGGTCAGGCACGACCTAATTTGTTCTTGCATTTTGTTCCAGTCGTTAACTGGTGCAAGACTAGTCGGGGCACTCTAAAAGAAGACTGAAAGTGGCTCTACTAAAGCGGGACAGCTCTGTGACAAAAGCGGGACAATCATTTCAACACAATAGCAATCAGGCAGTTATAAAAACCCGCTTTCAAACTGGTTGCCGAATAGTGTAAAGAAAAAGATCAGAGGCTGGAAATGATTTCACGCAGGTGTTCGTCCGAATCGGCTCCCGTTTTTGCTTTCAGACGGTCTCTTGATTTGGCTACACTTGTTGGCTTCACATTCAGGATGCTGGCTATCTCTTCTGAGCCCATTCCGAGTTTGATCAGGGCCGATATTCTCAATTCATTTTGAGTCAGATCGGGATACTCCGAGGCCAGTGTTGAGAAAAACTGTGGATGGATTTGTTCGAAGTGCGAAGTGAAACTGTCCCAGTCGTGGTCCGGGCTAAGGCTCTGCTCTACCACTTCAGACAAATTGGGAATCATCTGAATTCTCCCCTCCTCATTTTCCGCACGTTTCAATTCTTGCTTCATCTCATGGATGATCTCATTTTTCTGCTGGATTCGCAGGCCATGATGTCGCAGTTCAACTTCCAGTATTTGTGTTCTCAGAGAAGACAATTCCAGCTGCCTTTGCGATAGTTTGTCATTCAATCGACCCTCATGTCGGATGAGTTCAAGATTTTTCTTCTTTATCCTGAGCCTTGAGGCGAGTATGCCAATGATTAACAGGGCCAGGCAGAGTAAAACCATTGCCAACCGGGTATCTGACTTTTTCCGGAGGTCCAGGTTCTCGTACGAGAGTGACAGCTCTTTTGCTTCGAAATCCTTTTCTTCTAATTCAAGCTTTGACTCCCAGCCTATGACTTTAGCCTGCAAATGGCGGACATCAACACTGTCTTTAAGAGAAATGAACCTTCTGAGGTGAACAAGCGCCTCTTCACTCTGAACCGTATTTTCATAGATCATTCCGGCCAGTTCGCTCACTTCCCTTGTCAGTTCCACATTTCGCACCATATCAGCATACCTGAGGCACTCGTCAACATACTCCCTGGCACGAATATACTCATTGAGGGAATTAGTGGATTTGGCCAGCCAAAAGAAAGCATAAGCCCAGGAATAGTTCAGCCGGCCCTGTTCATTGGGAATTTTGCTCAGCCTCTTATAAATGCTCCCGGCCGTTTTTTGTGATGCTGAGAAATCATCCATATTCCACAGAGTCTTGGCAATAAACAGATCATTGTATAGTACATCCATCTTCATCTCCAGGGCATTATACATCTCACCCGCCTGCCTGTAATAGGTCAGCGCTTCCTCAAACTTCTCTTGTTTCAAATAGACAGATCCGATGCGACCAATGGTCCAGGCTTCCTGGTGTTTGGGAGCGTTGTGTTTCAGCTCAAGTACTTTATTATAGGCTGCTATGGCCTTATCATATTCCTCTACCCTGGAGTAGCTTACTCCCAGATTGGCATAAGAAACCAGCACCTGATTAGGACTCATATATTCAGTGTAGCCGGTAACATCGAGTGTGTGCCTGAGCGCCAGGTAGTACTTTCCCTGGTAGGAGTAGATGGAAGAAATAAGGATGTTGGCACTGATAATCTGGGGATAAAATTGCTGTTCTTCAGCCAGTTGCAACATCATCATGGCATATTGAAGAGCCTCCTCGTGACGAAACGTCCTGGAATAGGCATCTGCAACAGATAGCAACACATTGGCCCAACTGCGCTTATGCCTTATGATCTCAGGCCGATCCATGTAAGGAGCTGCGAAGTCGAGTACTTCCTGGTACCGGTGTACGGCCACCAGTGCTTCAAGCCTGCGGCTCACCAGGTAGGTTACAGTTTCGAAGTCAATATCTTCTACCAGGTCAATCGCCTGATCGAAGTAGTAAAGTGCGCTATCGGTCTGTCCGCTGTAGGCAAAATTTCTTCCGATCACTCCCAAAAGCTGACTGTGAACTGTCACTTGCTTGTGTTTCTCTGCAAGTTTAATCCCTGTACGAGCCAATAGGATTGTGGAATCCGCTGAACGGGTCAATAGCAGCTGCTCGCCCCATTCCCAATACAAAGTGGCCTTATCAGCCTCCCGGGCCTGTTGTAGCAAAAGGGCAAAATCCTTCTCAGTTTCCTGAGCCTTTACCAAGGTGACAGATATCACCAAAAACAGCCAGATGAGACCATTTCTCAAAACACTCGATTTCATGAATAAAAAATAAGGGTGGTCTACGCCTGGATCATTACTCTTCTTAAAGCCTTATCATCTTCCAGACCAATCTTGACCCTTAACCTGTGACAGGACTTTCTCACACTCTCAGGCTGAATGTTCAGAATACTGGCGATTTCCTTAGTCGACAGGTTAAGTTTGAGCAAAGCCGATATACGCAGTTCATTGTGAGTAATATTGGCGTATTGCTGCAGCAATGAAGCAAAAAAGCCAGGATGGATCTGTTCGAAATGCAGCTTAAACTCATCCCAGTCCTTGTCAGAATTAAGGTTCTTGGAAAGTATGTCTGAGACATCCGGAATCATCTGGATACGGTTTCCCTCTCTCTTCCCCGAAGTGCTGAGCTGCTCTTTCATCTGATTAATGATGCGGTTTTTATTCAGCAACTGCATACTGTGCTGTTTCAACTCCGCTTCGAGTAGCTGGTTTTTAAGGGTTACTACTTCAGACTGGCGATCAGAGAGCTCTTTGTTAAGCTCATTCTCATGTGCTACCAGGGCCAGGTTTCGTTTCTTGATCTTAAGCCGGAATACAAGTAGCCAGACAATGATGGCTGCTGATAAAGTAATGGCAATAATGGCCGTGATCAGCGACTTTCTTTTCAGAGCCAGGTTTTCATTAGACAGGCGAAGCTGAGCATTTTCAAAGTCCTTTTTTTGCAGAACAGCCCTGGATTCCCAGCTGACCATTTTGGCTTCCAGGTTATTATTGCTCATACTGTCTTTGAGCACAATAAAACGCTTCAGGAAAGGAAGAGCCCGCCTGCTCAAACCGTTTCTTTCATAGACATCGGCTGCGAGCTCACTCACCTCTTTTTCCAGCTCCACATTGCGTACCTTTTCACTGTAGTTCAGACACTGGTCGACATGCTCTTTGGCATCACGCAAATCATCAAAGGCCAGGTCTGTTTTGGCCAGCCAGAAATAGGTGTAGGCCAGCACATAGTTCAGTCGCCCCTGTGAGTTCGGGAATCGGGTGATCTTGTTCTCAACAGATTGTGCCGTTTCTCTTGCTTTTACCCAGTTGCCTTGGCGGGTATAACACTTGACAATAAAAAGATCGTTGTAGATGGCATCTGTTTCCATCTTTAACATTCTGTACATGCTGCTGGCCCTGACATAATAGGCCAGTGCGTTTTCATAATCCCCCTTTTGCAGATAAACAGAGCCGACCCGACCTATGACCCAGGGCTCAAAATGTTCCGGCAGGTTGTCTTTGAGTTCAAGGGCCTTTTGGTAGGCTTCTACGGCCTTTTCATAAAGCTCCACCCTGACATAACTCACCCCCAGGTTGCCATAAGTAACAGCCCGTTGGTTCAGGTCCATATGTTCCTCGTAGTCAAAGGCTTTTTGCATGGCATCCAAGGCCTGAAAGTACTTACCCTGATTTGAGAAAATGCCGGAGATAAGAATGTAGGCATCAATGACCATATCGTAGTCCTCTTCTTCCTGTGACAAGTGAAGGGTCATATTGGCATATTGCAGGCCTTCTTCATGCTGAAAGGTTCTGGAATAAGCATCGGCCACACTCAGAAGTATATTGGCCCATCGCTGCTTGTATTTACTGATCTCTTTCAGTTCTATATATGGCTCTGCAAAAGATATCACATCGTGGTAACGATGCCCCACCAGCAGCACCTCGAGCTTCAAGTCAATGATGCGGGTTAAAAGCTCAAAGTCATCTTCTCCGATAAGAGCAACGGCCTTGTCGAAACAGGCAACAGCACTGTCTACCTGAACCTTATAGGTAAAATACCTGCCCGTCATGGTAAGCAACTCAGCCTTTACAGAGGTCTGATTATGCTTTTCTGCAAAGGCTATCCCCTCATTCGCCAAAAGCCTTGATGAGTCATGCAAGTTCAGATTCTCGAAGTAATCCCGGCTCCAGTCCAGGTAGATTTTCGCTTTCTCCTCGTCCTGGCTTTGTTTCAAAAGAAGCCTGTAATCGGACCGGGAAGTTTGAGCATGTGTACTAAAAAAACAGAAGAAGTTTACAAAGATAGCCAGCCTGAAAAGGGCCTTGACGGTGTCTGATTTCATCTTGTCAGTGCAGTCCAGAGGACCAAAAGTGTTAGGTGAATAGGAAGTCGGGCGGCAAAAGAAGTGAATTCCGCAAAAACAACCAACACAAATCAGATTACTCTATATTGGTAAAATATAACCTATGCATTATCTTATATTAAATAACACAATTCAAATCAAATAAATTAAAAAGAGCGAGAATCTGATCTTTTCTGACCTCACAAAATTACCATGTCCATAGCAGTTGACAAAGCTTTTGGCCATGCTCTCACAGCTCTTTTGCCTGTTTATTGAGACCAGATTCCCGGACTGCACAGGGTCGCGAATGACCAATTCTCATTACATCGCAACAAATCCTCATTGTGCCAACCACTATTCACAGGAATCATATAATTTTGGCGAATGAATACCCCTTGGTGATGGGCACGGGAAATAGTTCATCCGCTCGCCCCGACCGGGCAAAGGGAAGTGACAGAAAGCACTATAAAGGCCGGAAATCACAGCGTAGAGATCACCACAGGCTAAACTAAAAGAGGCGAACAGAGATTACCATGCAGGTAGATAAAGAAACACTACATAAAGTAGCCCATTTGGCAAGGTTGAATATCAAACCTGAAGAAGAGGCCAAACTTCTAAGCGACATGAGTGACATTCTTACCTGGGTAAACAAGCTCGAAGAGGTGGACACAGAAGGAGTAGCCCCTCTCACGCATATGACGCAGGAGGTGAATGCCATGCGCGCTGATGAGGCTCAGCAAATAATCGAAAGAGAAGCCGCTCTCAAAAATGCTCCTGAGAAAGACGATAAATTCTTTAAAGTCCCCAAAGTACTCAGGTAGCTCCTGTAAGGTCATCCATCATAACATCATTCTTTGTCTTCAACCTTATCTCATAAAACCTTTCGCACCGGCCTGAGTCTGACGATGCTTCTGGTGATAGCAGGCCTGTTTTTTTGTACCACGGGAGTCATTATCGGCAATGACTGGGTACTGCCCTGGCATACGGTTCCTACGCATATCAAAACACCGCTCTTTCTGGAATACTTCCGGGCAAACGGGCAGTCTTTTGGTATCAACCTCGATCAGGTGGTCACCTGGCAACATTACCAGACGGGCACTGCATACGAGCAGATTCCCTGGCTGAACACAGTACTTTTCTGGGCGCTTTTTATTTGCCTTAGCGTAGTTTCTGTTACACTTACATACCTCAGCCGGTTTTGGTACCTTCTCTGTACGGGATTTATGCTCTTTATCCTGATGCAACTGAAGATTGAGGAGCTTGGGTTTTTCTCTGAATACATCGCCTATGCACTTCTGTTGATTTTTGGAGGTACTACCTACTTCTTTCAAAGCATTAAGCCACACCATTCGCTCTTTACCCGCACACTCTCCACAGTGCTGATATACGGAGCTTTCGCCCTGTCCATCAGACAGTTTTCCGAAGTAGTTGCCCCTGTCACGCTCAGTATGTCCTTCGGGCTCTATACACCCTTGTTGCTCGTTCTGTTATTCTTGTTTTTTGTCGGAGCCGATAATGTTTACAGCCTGTTCAGTATAGCCACACGAAATGCGCCTAATGGCAAAAACGGACTCATACACTTTATGAGTATCGGGCTTATCTACATCATTGTGTTGGTTTTACTCTTTCTCAATAAGATCGGAGAAACTGATCTGGACCTCTTCCTTATTGACCCGTATCTGATACTGATTCTGGCCATAGTCAGTGGATACTACTGTATCAATGCCAAACTGGATGTAGTAGAGGAGGCTCTTCCCATTGAGCTTATAAAAAAGTGGCTCTACCCGGCCTTAGCCGGACTTTCACTGATACTGATCGGCTACGCGGAACTTTCCGGTAATGATTCATTGAGTGAGCTGTTGCAAATGACCATTCTGTTGACACAGCTTGGCGGAGCAGCTGTATTTTATATCTATGCCTTCATCAACTTTGCTCCTTCCCTGCTTACCAATGAATCAGTCGAAGGGAGATTTTTTCGTGGTCAGCGGGCCCCTCTCCTGACCGGCAGGATACTTCACATTGTATTCATTGTGGGAGTTTTCTATTTCCTGGATAAGCAGCCCTACTTTCAGGCAAAAGCTGCCCGTTATAATGCTCTGGCCTCTATGAGTGAATCACTGGACAATGATGTACTGACCCGTGAATACTATAAGCAGGCACAGTTTTATGACTTCTATGGCTTCAAGCCCAACTATGCCCTGGCCATGAGTTTCAAAGCAGCCGATAACCGGGTGGAGGTAGTAAAAAAACTCGGAAATGCTCTGAAAAGGGATAAAGAGGGGAAGGCACGTGTGGCATTAGCCAACTTCTATTCTGATCAGAATCAGCTATTCAGCAAGTTGCTGGCACTGAAAGAAGACAAATCCGGGAACGGGAAAGTCAGGAACAACCTGGGCATGGCTTACTATGAATTTCAGCACTACGACAGTGCCTTCATGGCATTCAATCGTGCCGATCTGTCTTCGGCCGTGACGGAAGCTAACCTGAGGGCTTTGGACTATTTCAGCCCCTTTACCGGAGAGGAGCAACTTCCTGAAACGAAGCATGAAGACCTCAGAATTCTGGCCAACATACAAGCCATCGCCAATAAACTCGACCTGCCCTTCGAAACCAATCTTGCACTGGCTGAGGACACCATACTGGTTCAGGAAGACTTGTTCTTCTTATACAACCAAAGCCTGAGGCCTTCAAATCCTGACTATGAAAGGGTAATTTCTGATATAGATTATTACCTGAGCTCTCCCCGGAACAATGACATCAGGGATTTCACCTTGCTGGGACGGGCTATTCAGCACTATCATCATGGCAATGTCAACCAGGCCTTTAGAGATTTAAATCAACTCACAGCACTTTACAACAGCAACAGAGGCCAATACACCTACATGATGGGGCTTTGGGCAGCGCAACAGGGAGCCTTTGCAGACGCCCTTCAATACCTTGAGGACGCCCGGTCAGCAAACTTTGATAATACATCTGTCACTTTGCTGAAGGAACTGATCCGGAGTGGAGACCTGCCGACCGTACAGCACAGCACTGACTGGGATGAATCAGCTCTGGCCAATCTGGAGCAAAAAGAAAGAACCCGGGTCTTAAAAGAACTGGCCATGGCCAACAGTTTCAATACAGGCCTTACACTGAAAGTAATTGCCACGCTGAAAAAGGAGGGGCTGTCACCGCAGGAGCTGTATGAACTGTTAAGACAAGCAGTGTCTATTAACCGCTACGACCTGGAACTGACAAAGGCCTATGCTTTTCAGTCCATAGAGTCAGGCCTTACCGTTTTCGGCAGGACAGCACTCGCAGCCTTGAAAGACGTGGTAGAAGAGAAAGATTTGCAGGAGGCTTTAACTCAGTTTGAACAGAAAGCTGAAGCATGGCGTAACCAACCTCCACAATAGGTTAAAAGACTGACGCCTTTCTGAGCCTTCAATCCGCGACCTTTTCCGCTTAAGGAATAAGTTTTGCCGCCAAATTCAGAATTCGTTCTTTTTACCGGAGGTTAATACGGTTAAACATTTGATTGTACGGCAGCTAAAACAACCGACTGTCAAAACCGTTTAAACATTTGCTGAAATATTTAGTATTCTATTAAACTTTAGGCGATTCACAATCGTCATACGCTTATGAGCTCAATTATAAAAACAACGAACATCTCCAGAATATATCAAATGGGTAGCGAAACCATCCGCGCATTAAAAGGGGTGAGTATTGATATCCACCAGGGAGAATATGTTTCCTTTATGGGACCTTCCGGTTCCGGAAAATCTACCCTTATGAATATGATCGGTTGCCTGGATACTCCCTCGGGAGGTCAGTATGTATTGAATGGCAATGACGTAAGCGATATGACGGAGAATGAGCTGGCTGAAATTCGCAATAAGGAAATTGGCTTTGTATTTCAGACGTTTAACCTCTTACCAAGGGCCAGTTCTCTGGAAAATGTGGCGCTTCCCCTGATCTATGCAGGTTATGGTAAAGCCGAGCGCGAGGAAAAAGCGCTGAAGGCACTGGAAGGAGTAGGCCTGGGAGACAGGGCTCATCACAAGCCCAATGAATTATCAGGTGGTCAGCGACAAAGAGTAGCGATTGCCAGGGCCCTGGTGAATGATCCCTCCATTATTCTGGCAGATGAGCCTACAGGAAACCTCGATTCCAAAACTTCTTACGATATTATGGATCTGTTTGCCGATCTGCACGACAAAGGCAATACCATCATTATGGTAACACACGAAGATGATATCGCTCACTATTCGCACAGGATCGTAAGGCTCAGAGATGGTTTGATCGAAACGGATGTGAAGAACGAGAATCCAACCCGGGGCAATCCTTATAAATTAGAACAAGAAGAAGCGTAAAAAGCGTGAAGATATATACTAAAACAGGAGATTCAGGCACCACCTCTTTATTGGGTGGTGCTCGTGTTTCCAAGGCACATATTCGTATCGAAGCCTATGGCACCGTTGACGAACTGAACTCCTACGTTGGACTACTGAGAGATCAGGAGGTCAATTCAGAGAGAAAGGACTTTCTCAAAGAAATTCAGGACCGGCTCTTCACCCTGGGAGCTGAACTTGCCACCGAACCCGGTAAAGACAAGGTAGTAAAGCCGAGTATGTTTGAGTCTGACATCGAAGTGCTGGAAAAAGCCATGGACGAGATGGATGAGAGTCTGGAACCCTTGAAAAACTTTGTACTCCCCGGAGGACATCAGGCTGTTTCATTTGCCCACCTGGCTCGCTGTGTTTGTCGCAGGGCAGAACGCATCGCCATTGCCCTGAACGACCAGGAACCGGTAGATGCGCTATCTGTCAAGTACCTCAACAGGCTCTCGGATTACCTCTTTATTCTGGGAAGAAAAATGGCCGCTGAGTTGGGGGTTGAAGAGGTAAAATGGCAACCCAGGGGATAATTTTCTATGGGTCAAACAGGGCATTTCCTGAGTTTTCAGAATTCTGCTCAAAAAGCCCAACACCTTGCAATCGATTGAAATTCAGAATTTCATAAAACATCCTTCTAAAACAGACCTGGTTTAGGATTTTTTCTTTGGCTTTGACAGTTTGCACGACATCAGATTGAAACCTTTCAACCTGGTGCAAACGTTTGAAATGGTAAGGGTTTTGAGTAACTTGCGCGCCCTTTCCCACCTATAAAACATTCCGATTATGATAGATACTGTAGCGATAGAAGTTCAAAAGGTAGCCCAATCGAGGATCTCAGAATTAGACGAGAATAATATTCCTTTTGCCAGGATATATTCTGACCATATGTTCATTGCCGATTACTATGACGGTGCCTGGCAGGACCTGAGAATTGTTCCTTACGAAAGCTTACCTATGAGCCCGGCCAACATGGCCATTCACTACGGTGTTTCCATTTTCGAAGGTATGAAAGCGCACAAGAGTGCTGATGGTGAGGTGATATTATTCAGACCTGAACGCAATGCACAGCGCCTGAATATTTCCGCTGAGAGAATGTGCATCCCTGAGATTCCTGAGGAATTGTTTATGCAGGCACTTACAGACCTTGTAGGGCTCGACAGTCAATGGGTGCCTTCCCAGCCTAATACTTCACTCTACATTCGTCCGGTAGTTTTTGCTACGGATGAATACATCGGTATCAAGACACCGGAGCGTTTCCGTTTTATGATCATCACCTGCCCTGTAGGTGCATACTATTCAGCTCCGGTTAAGGTGAAGATTGAAACCAATTTTGTGAGAGCGGTTGAGGGTGGAACAGGTTATGCCAAGACTGCCGGTAACTACGCTGCTTCTCTGTATCCTGCCAAGCTGGCAAAGGAACAAGGTTTTGATCAGCTGATCTGGACAGATGGTAAGACACACGAATACATCGAAGAGTCGGGTACCATGAATGTCATGTTCATCATTGACGATGTATTGATCACTGCCCCTACCAGCGGCACTATTCTGAATGGTATTACCAGAGACAGCGTGCTGACCCTGGCCAAAGAATGGGGTGTGACGGTGGATGAAAGACCGGTACGTGTTGACGAGATCGTAGAAGCTGCCAGACAAAACAGAATCCAGGAAGCCTTTGGTGTCGGTACAGCGGCTACCATCGCCCAGATATCAGCTATAGGTTTTGAAGACGATATCTTTGAACTGGCCGATGTAAGCTCTCGTAAATTCTCACATCGTGTACTCCAGACCCTGGATGAAATTAAGACCGGAAAAGTGGACGATAAATTTGGGTGGACACTTAAAGTTTAACCAAACTTAACATTCTTTTTTACGTTCTTGCAGGGCATATGAAGGTCCGTTTTATCTTCCTGCTGGCAGCGTTTTCAATGATTATGGCATCTGCCGATGCCCAGGTCTATCTCACGCTGAGAAAAAAAGGTTCTACCCGGAAATACCAGTATTTCAGAGGGAACAAGATCACCTATAAAATGAAGGGCTATGATCAGTTCTTTACAGACAGGATCACCGACTTTGCAGACAGCACTATCATTCTTGAAAACAACATCATTCTCATAGATCAGCTTCATGAAGTTGATATAAGAAACGCTTCAAGCAACAGACCCGCTATCTGGAATGCCGCAGAAACTGCCCTGCCTACCATAGGCGTGGGACTTCTCGCGCTCGATATTTTCAATCACAGTGTCATTGATGGCAACGACTTTTCTCTGGACAGAGGAGTCACCACCACTTCAGGTGTACTGGTTACCACAGGTTATGCGCTACGGATCATGCGCAGGAAAATCATCAGATTACATAAGCCGAAATTTGAAGCATATATCGTGGGCTTATAGCGCTCAAAAGCTTGAAAAATCCAGGGCCTTTTACCACCTTTGCTGCTTCAAAAATTTGAACTATGACTTCAGACCAACTGAAAGATTTAAAGGCACGCGTTTCTGCCTTGAGGGGGTATCTTTGACTACGATATCAAGAAAAGAGAAGTAGAAGAAGAAGAAGCGGTTACCGTCCAGCCCGACTTCTGGAATGACCCCAAAGAAGCTGAGAAATTCCTGAAAGGCATCAGGAATAAGAAAGTCTGGACAGACAGTTTCGAAAAAGTAAACACGGCCCTCGGAGATGTGGAAACCCTGCAGGAGTTTCGCGAAATGGATGAGGTGAGCGATGAGGAAGTAGAAGCTGAATATCAGAAAGCCCTTGTCATACTGGAAGAGATTGAGTTCAAGAAGATGCTCAGTGGTGAAGAAGACCAGCTGAATGCCATGATTGAAATCAACCCTGGAGCAGGCGGAACAGAAAGTAATGACTGGGCCGAAATTCTGTACCGCATGTATGTTATGTGGGGTGAAGGCAAAGGTTTCAAGGTAAAACAAGTCAACTACCAGCCCGGTGAAGTAGCAGGTATAAAATCAGCTACCATAGAGTTTGAGGGCGAATTTGCCTACGGACAGCTCAAATCAGAAACCGGAGTACACAGACTGGTACGTATTTCTCCCTTCGACTCTGGCGGCAGAAGGCACACTTCATTTGCCTCAGTATTTGCCTATCCGGTAGTGGATGACACGATTGATGTTCATATCAATCCGGCAGACATCAGCTGGGACACTTTCCGTTCCGGTGGTGCTGGTGGACAGAATGTAAACAAGGTGGAGACCGGTGTAAGGCTGAAGCACGCCCCCAGTGGGATCATTATCGAAAACACGGAATCGAGATCGCAGCTGGGTAATAAGGAAAAGGCCATGGCCATGCTGAAATCCCGGCTCTATCAGATGGAAGTGGATAAGCGCAATGCCGAAAGAGATAAGGTAGAAGGTGATAAAATGCGCGTGGATTTCGGGTCACAAATCCGAAACTATGTGCTACACCCCTACAAGCTGATTAAGGATAATCGTACCAGCGTGGAACGGACTGATGTCCAAAATGTGTTGGACGGAGACCTTGATGATTTTATAAAAGCATACTTAATGCAGCAATAAATCGAAATGGGGCCCTGAGCCCCATTTTTTGATTAAAGACTATATGGCAAAACAAAAGATCTATACATTCCAGTTCGGGCTGCTCTGCTTTAGTTCATTTCTGTTCTTCAGCAGCTTCAACATGATCGTTCCGGACTTATACGATTATCTCACTTCTTTTGGTGGTGGAGAGTATAAGGGCTATGTAATTTCTTTGTTTACCATTACAGCAGGCCTGTCCCGTCCCTTTAGCGGCAAGCTCTCCGATACCATAGGCCGGGTACCGGTCATGATCATCGGAGCCGGTGTTTGCTTTGTCATGGGTTTCCTTTACCCCATGCTGGGTAGCGTATGGGCATTCCTGCTGCTGAGGTTATTTCACGGCTTTTCTACCGGCTTTAAACCTACCGGAACAGCCGCTTATATAGCGGATATCGTACCTCCGGACAGAAGAGGAGAAGCCATGGGATACTCCGGCTTTTTCGGAAGTCTGGGCATGGCAGCCGGCCCGGGAATAGGCCCCAGAATCACTGCTGCTTATGGTATTGACACCATGTTTTATACCTCCTCTATCGTAGCGCTGCTGTCCGTGGTCATTCTTATCGGGATGAAGGAAACCCTGACAGATAAAGTAAAGTTCAGACCTTCATTGCTGAAAGTGCGAAAGAGTGAGATACTGGAGCCTCGGGTTTTCAACCCCTCCCTCTTATTTCTGCTGACCTCATTCTCCTTTGGTGCCGCACTTACCATTATGCCGGACCTCGCAGTAGAAGTAGGTTACGAAGAAAAAGACAAGGGTATCTTCTTCACTATTTTCGTGTTTGCCTCACTGGCAGCCCGTATACTGGCAGGTAAAACATCAGATAAATATGGCAGAGTGATTGTGCTGAAATATGCCGCCATTGCCATTGTGATTGCTGATTTGATGGTGGCTTATACACATACCCAGGGTATGTTTGTGGCCAGCTCCATTGCCTTCGGACTGGCTGTAGGCATGAACACCCCTACCATTTACGCATGGACCATCGACCTTAGCCTGGAGCATGCCCGGGGAAAGGGACTTGCCACCATGTATATTGCTCTCGAAATAGGCATTGGTCTGGGAGCCTTTATATCCGGCTATATTTACAGCAACGAGATAGAGAATATCCAGACGGCCTTTATCGTGAATGCAGCAATGGCCGCCTTCGCCTTCATTTTTCTAAATTTTGGCTTAACTTGGATGCGCGGTTTCATAAAAGAACCGGCCTGATTTTTTTAATCTGCCTTCGCAACTGCTCTCAACTAACTGAAAAGTTATCGTCAGCTTTTCCGGGATTTGCCGGAAGACACAGATTCAGGGCCCGACTCTGAAGTTTAAGAATAATTACTATGCGCGCACCCAAACACCTTCTGCCCTATCTCTTCATAGGCCTTCTTCATTTGGTGGCCTGTCTTTCAGGTCAGAGTGATATTCAAATGCTTACCAAGCCCATGCTGATGCCGGCACTCGCCTTTTACTTCTACCAGAGTGTACCGGTAACTCCGCTCAACCGCTTCGTCATGGCAGCCTTGCTTTTCTCTTTTCTGGGAGACACGCTGCTTATGTTCAGCCGTTATAATAACCTCTTTTTTATGATTGGCCTGGCCACCTTTCTTCTGGCACACCTGGTTTATATCATCATCAATATGAATGCCGTAGAGGAGGCCGGCAAAGGGTTCAGATTACAATGGCAGGATATACCCTTTATACTTTTTGGTCTGGTGATTTTCAGTATCGTGAAAAAGGATCTGGGAGAGATGTACTTCCCTGCCCTGGGTTATACCGTCATTATCTGTATTATGTCCATGACAGCCCGGAAACGATGGAAACGCACGAATAAGATGAGCTTCTGGCTTGTTATGAGTGGCGCCCTTTTCTTTCTTGCCAGCGACAGTATGCTCGCGATCAATAAGTTTCTGGAGCCTATCCCACAATCTTCCCTGCTGGTAATGAGTACCTACCTGATTGCTCAGTTTCTGATCATTCAGGGCCTGATCGTATTCATAAAAAAAATCCGGCAGGGGGCCGGATCTTGATGTTTTATTTTGAGTTGGTTGTCTCTAGTTAATTCTTCTGACTGTGCCACTCCCCGATACACTGGAATTGACACTGGTGGGTTTGCCCATATAGTAGATCTTTCCGCTTCCTGAGATTCTCACATCCAGGTCACCCTCCACATTAATGGAACCCCGGCCCGAGCCACTCATACTGATTTCATAGTCGCCTACCACAAGTTTTTCAGCCAGATATTTACCGGAACCACTGATAGAAAGCTTTGCTCTGTCAGACGTTCCCTGAAGCTCTATATTACCTGAACCGGAGATCTTTGAAACCACATATTCAGCTTCCAGATCAATTTCAATATCTCCTGAACCTGCAATAGAAGCTGTAAAATCGTCTGTTTTCAATGTGTTCTGACTGATAATATCTCCCGAACCACTGACATAGGCGCCTCTCAGCTTTTCTACCGTAATATAAACGGTCAGACGACCTCTTCTATTGCTGTTCCACCATCGGTCTCGTTTGTTTTTGATATTCAGCCGGCCTCCTCTTACTTCAGTTTCTATCTCTTCCAACAGGTCGGGATCTCCCTCAAGGATCACCTCCGTTTTGTTCCCCTGGGTAATCAATACTTTTCCTGAAACCCTCATCACCACTTCATCAAAATCACGAACGTCCCGGGTCTCTTTGTTTTGGGCCATGGCCGTAAAGCCAAACGAAGCGATGCATAGTATTGTCAATAGTGTCCTCATAACGGTAGTTTGCGTATGATTATCTTGTTTTGTAGTAAAGACTCCCTGAAGACTCAAGGGTTGCTTTCTGTGTGAACTTTTTGAAAGTCGAGGGCCTTCTGGTTCGACAATCTCTTAAACCTGAAGTAGAGCAACACCGCTGCCACCGTCAGTCCGGTCAATAGTCCATACCAAATACCCTCCGGACCAAAATCCAGTACAAAGCCAAATACATAACTTACGGGTATGGCCAGTCCCCAATAGGCCACCAGGGTAATGAACGTGGGTACTTTTACATCAGACATTCCCCGAAGATTGCCCAAACCTACCACCTGCACTCCGTCAGAAAGCTGAAAGAATCCGGCTATTACAATGAGCGAACCGGCTATCCGAATCACTTCTGCATCATCGATATAGAAGGTCGGCACCACATCGTGTATCAACACAAAAAGTATGGCACAGGTAGACATTACGAAGAGGGAAAGAGCAAAGTTGGCATTCCCGGCACGGAATAAATTCACTCCGTCAGACTGACCAATAAGGTTGCCAATCCGCACGGTAGAAGCTGCCGAGATACCGGTGGCCGCCATATAGCTCAGCGCAACAAGCCCAATGGCAATCTGGTGAGCAGCCAGTTCTTTATCGCCTATCCAACCCATCATAACTGCTGCTACACTAAAAGCTCCCACCTCAAAAAGAAACTGAGTACCGGCCGGAATCCCTATCTGTAGCATGGGCCTGAAATAACCGGCCTTGACCTTCAACAGGTTAAATCCATCTCTGAAGCGAACAAACAGTCTGCCTTTCAGTACAAACCAAAACGAGGCTGTCATCATGAAAATACGCGAAATCAAGGTAGCCCAACCCGCTCCATTGAGTCCCAGTTCGGGAAAGCCCATTTTCCCAAAAATCAGGAGGTAATTGAGCCCGACATTGATCAGATTGGCAGCAATGGTGATGAACATCATTTGCTTGGTAACAGAGAGCCCTTCTGTAAACTGCTTAAAATTCTGAAAGACCATCAGAGGCACAATGGAACTGGCAATGATGAGGTAATAGGGTTTTCCCAGGCTCACCACCTGTTCTGTCTGCCCCAGGTATGGCAAAGCATAGTATACCAGGCCCAGGCCCAGCAAAAGCACAAACCCTGCTATGGCACACAGAATGATCCCCTGCCGTAAAACGCGGGTAATGGTATCGTGGTCCTTCTTACCGTCTGATTGAGCTACCAGGGGCGTGATACCAAATGAAAGCCCGATCCCAAACATCATAAAGACGCTGAAAACGCTGCCCACAAAAGAAGATGCTGCCAACGGCTCAGGCCCTAGTTGCCCCACCATTAAACTATCGATGATACCCACCAGAATATGACCTATCTGACTCAGCATTACCGGGTAAGCGATTTTGAGCGTTTTGGAAAAGTTGTCTTTATAGCTAAGTAGCTCTGTCATATACCTATCTGACGCGCATATTTGAGAATGCCTGCCACACTTAAGCTATCGGTAATTTTGTTTTCCAGCACCATATCCAATGCTTCCCTGAACGGGAGCTTTCTCACTTCCAGATCCTCTGTTTCGTCAAATTCAGTTGCCCCTTCGGTAAGTTCCCTGGCCACATAAACATGCCCTACTTCATCTGTTACTGAATTGGACGTATGGATTTTACTCAGGTATTCCAGGCGGTTCGCGATCAGTCCTGTCTCCTCTCTCAGCTCTCTGAGTGCTCCTTCTTCCACATTTTCATCAAAAGGCACCCCACCCATAGGAATCTCCCAGCTATACTCATTGAGGGTATAACGGTATTGTCCTACCAGCCAGGTGTTGCCCTCGTCATCTATCGGGATGATACCGATAGCCAGCCCTTTGAAGGAGACTTTACCATAGATGCCCTTCCCTCCCTTCGGGTTGATCACATCGTATTCATTCACCTGAATCCAGGGGTTATCATAGATGAGTTTTTCACTCAGGGTTTGCCATGGGTTTTCTTCAGGATTCATGGCTCAAAAATAGAGATTCGTTTTATTTGTTCCGGCTATATCCTAAGTTTATCGACAGGATGCTATTAGCGAATTTCGGATCTGGAAAAATAGAGGCTGGCTGTGACGAGGCAGGCCGCGGGCCACTGGCTGGTCCTGTGGTGGCAGCTGCGGCTATCATGCCGGTTGATTATCAGAATGAACTGCTGAATGATTCCAAAAAGCTCAAGAAGAAAGACCGGGATCAGCTTGAGCAAATGATCAAGCAAGACGCCATTGCCTGGGCTATTGCGGAAGTGAGCCATGAAGAAATAGATGAGATCAATATTCTGAACGCTTCCTTCCTGGCCATGCACCGGGCTATTGATCAGCTAAAAGTCAGGCCTGAATTACTCCTGATAGACGGCAACCTATTTAAAAAGTATAAGGATTTACCACATGAATGTGTGGTCAAGGGAGATGGCAAGTACATGTCTATAGCCGCTGCATCCATTTTGGCTAAGACACACCGGGATGCCGTTATGGAAGCTGCAGCGCAACAGTACCCCGGCTACGGCTGGGAATCGAATGCTGGTTACCCTACCAAAAAACACAGGGATGCTATTCGGGAACTGGGCGTCACACCTTTGCATCGCAAGTCTTTCAGACTACTTCCGGAACAAATGGAGCTTTTCTAGACAGCTTTACTTTTGAGATATGAGCTATGTTTTGAAATACACAGTTTTATCAGGAGATACTTTGAGTGCTATTGCCAACGGGATCTCTTCCAGTGCAGGCATCTCCTATCAGCGAATTGAGTCTGCCAATCCCAACACGCCTGCATCAGCATTACGGGCAGGGCAGATCATTTCAATACCAGCTGACTCCTCAGGTTCGGGTTTCCGGTACACGATCAGACCGGGAGACAGTTACGCCAAAATTGCCGGTGAACTCAGTGAATGCCATGGACTGACAACCTCAGACATTACCGATGCCAATCCCGGACTGAATCCTGATCTGATACAGGTAGGACAGTTGCTCAATATACCTGCCACCACTGCAGTTGAGCCTGCTCCTGCCGAGGTGTCAGCCCCTCATATGGGTTACTGGTTATGGACCTACGCTTCCGGTGCCCCTCTTCCCGGAGCCACCATAGGCATAGCTTTTAGCGGTTGGGCTGACGTAGACACTGCCCTGTCTCAAAGTGCCGGAAAACTGGCAGCACTAGTTGGAAAAAAATTTCTGAGTATTGGAGGTGGCAACACAAATGGTGCCTTCACCAACACTGTGCTCACCCATCTGAACAAAGCCATATCTGATAACAAACTAGCCTCT
>DIYF01000106.1:0-93563 GCA_002427745.1 Roseivirga sp. UBA6061
AAGCTAAAACCTGCTATTTGTCTTATTTAACAGGTTTTTGGCTCGCAGAAGGCGCGAATCAAGCTCCCTGACCGGAAGTATTCGCTATTGAGGGTGATATATTGTTGGTTTGTTTAATGTTTTGATAGTCAATTAGTTATGTTGTTTTGGGTCTTGTCGGCTATGGAGTCGTATATCATCGCCATGGCATAGTTCTTGTCAAATCTTACCAAACTAATCAACAGGATAAAATGAAAAGAAAACCCATTTTGGCAGGCCTGCTTCTGATGCTTTTTCAGGTAGTTCAGGCACAAATAAACTCTGATCAGGTAACTATCAGCCTGGATAATGTAGCGTTTGAAGAAGGAGATTATATGAGCGTTCTCAACTCCGATAATCAAATAATTGCCTACTACCATAGATTCGAAAATCAAAGCAGTCCGGTTAAGTCCGTCCGCGTATTTGATACGGAGAAAAACCTCAAGTATGTACTCGTTCCGATTATGAGCGATGAAGGCTTTAAAATTCACATCAGAGACTCTAACAAGAGGAGAGGGCTTTTAAATCTGACAGCCAGTATAAAAGGCTTGTCGATTAAATACCTCTCAGAGGTCGACTACTTCGGGAAACCCTACAGCTTCCGTTACTCATCGAAAATTGGAATAGGAAAAATACGTGTTGATGAGACAGTTCAATACAGGGGAGAAGACGTTATTTCAAACCGCACGAAGGTATCTGCCTTGTCAGGCATTGATGTGCCTCCGTTGACGGTTGACAAAGAGTTTTACGAGGGAAATAAACTGGATGCAGCAAACTGGGTCCTTATCCTTGAGCTGCTCAAAGAGCTGGCATTGGAAAGTTCCAAGTACAATGATTCCGGGAATGTAAGACAATGATCTCTTAAGTGTATTTGATTTTACATTGACCACCTATGCGTTTGCTTATACATTAAAGCCGTGGCGGTTGTGGCATGCATCGGCTCCTGGAAGATAGAGGTTCAACGACAGGCAGATTACCCTCATTGATCAGGTTTAAAAAGGAAAGTCCCACTTTATAGCGGGGCTTTTGAATTCCATATTCGTCCGATAGCAAACGAAGAGAATCAGGTGGACACTGGATATAATGGATTTCAATATTATCTTCGGGCGTAAGCCAATTCAACATGGAATGACTGCCCTGGAGCATCACAGGAACCTTTTTGTCAAGTACGTTTCAACAGTGCTTTGTTCAGCCTTGTTTATGATGCCTAGTATGATCAAGGGGCAATCGCAGGTTTATCAATTGTCCGGTGAAACGGACTCTATCGTACATCTCCTGTCCAGAGATGATCCTGCTCAGCAGATCAACAAAGTCATTGATAATCTGAAAAACAAGGAATGGGCAGCTGCTCTGAAGAAAACTAAAGCTCAGCTCAAAAAGGCTCAGGGGAATGAAAAACAGGAAATAGCTTTGAACCTGAGGCTCGGCAGGATGTCTAAATGGGGCTATGGCAACAGTGATGGCTATGAGTATTTTTCCAGGGCGCTTTTTTTGGCCGAGAAACTTGGTGACTCATGGAGTATTGCTGTCGCTTCCTACGAATTAGGCAATATTATCAGACTGGGATCTGTCAGGGACCGACCCTTTGAGGATTACTTTAACCGCGCCATCCCGATCTTCGAATCACTGGAAAGTCCATTGGGTAAATCCTACATGCTTTATGCCAGAATGTTATTGGAAGATGATCGCGGAATACGATTAAAATATGCCGAGGAGGCGGTGGCGTTGCTGAAAGCGAATCTAGATAGGTCGGATACTTTGATGATGGAATCTCTGGCCAGGAGTTTAAACGTAGCCGGACTGTACCAACAGGAAGAGCGGAAGATTGAACGACTTAAGGAAGGGCTCTCTTTTGCAAAAGCCATCGGTAATCATTTGATGACAGCGTACCTGCTGAACAATATAGGATTTCAATACAGATCAAAGAAGGCTTATCATGAAGCTATTCCCTATCACCTGGAAGCACTTGATGTTTCAATAATCAATGGTATAAACGGTCTGGCAGCCAACTCGTTAAATAACCTCTCTGTCTGTTATAAAGACCTTGGCCGGTTTAAAGAGGCCCTGGACTTTTATCATGCATTTTTCTACCTGCAGTCTGACCTTAACAGTGATGTGTATCTCCAGAATCTGGCGGAGATGGAAGTGACCCATGAGGTAGACAGGGTAGAACTGCAAAATGAACTCTTACAAAGTGAGCAGAAACTGGAAAACCGACAGAAATGGATTTTCGTAGTACTTTCACTCATATTACTTTTAATAGCAGGCTTTGTTTATTGGAGCAGAAGGCGAGTTGCGAAAACCAATGAAAAGTTAAAGGCCCTCGATAAGGTGAAGACAAGGTTTTTTGCCAATATATCTCATGAATTGCGAACCCCGCTTACGCTGATCAATGCTCCTATAGAGTCATTAATTCACAACGATAAAATCAATGACCCTGAAGTACGCCAAACGCTGGAAACTGCTACGCGAAACGGAGAAAGTTTACTTTCTCTGGTAGAAGAGATATTGGACCTGGCCAAACTGGATGGCGGTAAACTAAAGCTCGTTGAAAACCCGGTAAGGGTCAATGACTTCCTTGAATTGCTGTTATCCGACTATCAGGCAGGTTTAGCGAATAAATCAATTCAGCTCGAGTATGTGTTTGGCCCGGACAAGGAACTCGCCATTTTGATGGATGAAAGACGCTGTACCAAAGTAGTCAACAACCTGCTTTCCAATGCACTGAAATTCACTCCGGAAGGAGGTAGTATCACAGTTGAGGTAACGGATAACAAAGCTGGAGATCAATTGACGATAAAAGTATCCGATACAGGAACAGGAATTCACCCTGATGACCTGCCACGTATTTTCGACCGTTATTATCAATCTGAACAACCGGGCACCAAGGCAGAAGGCGGGACGGGGATTGGTCTGGCTCTGGCCAAAGAACTTGCATACCTGCATGGTGGAGACCTTACGGCTGAAAGTAAACCGGGCAAGGGGAGTACTTTTACCTTCTCAATTCCCATAAAGGAGGTGAGAGCAGAAACTGTCGCTTTATTGTCCTCAATAGACGATCAATCTTTACAGGAAGCATTAAAAAATACAGTTACCCACTACAGCGAACGGTTTAAAGTAGATAGGCCTGTACTACTCATCACAGAAGATCATCCGGAGATGAGGGACTTTATTGCTAAAACGTTGGCTCCTTATTTTGAGATCCGGAAGGCTGAGAATGGAAAAGTAGCATTAGATGTTCTCAAGAGAGAAAGAATCGACATCGTGATCTCTGATGTGATGATGCCTGTAATGGATGGTTTTGAACTGTTGGAAGAGATTAAAAAAGACGAGGCCCTTCATCAGGTTTCTCTTATCATGCTCACCGCCCGTGCCGATCATGAGGACAAGTTATACGCGCTTACGCTTGGCATTGACGATTATCTTACCAAGCCTTTTAATGCTTCAGAGTTCCTGGCCAGAATTAAGAACATTCTTGACAACCGTATTAAGATTCTTCGCGGACCGTCTGCCAATGATCAGGCTGACATAAAAGCTTTCATTGAGCAATTTGATCTTGTAGAACGAGAAGTAGAGGTACTTTCTCTTTTATCAAAGCGTTACTCAAACCCACAAATAGCCGAAGAGCTTTCCATATCGCGGAACACGGTAAAGTTCCACCTCAAAAATATTTTTCTAAAACTTGAGATTACTTCACGCACAGAAGCCGTGGACATTGTCAAGCCTTACCTCGGATAATCGCAATCAGCTACTGCGGTGACTTAAGAAAGGAGGCTGACTGATTATCTGTTTCCCAGGCTGATCTGGTCTGTGAATAAGTGTCAGGTAATAGCTAATTCTGACTTATAATTGCGGTTTCGCGGAATAACTACCCAAGTGGGTAGCGGAAAATTTTGATGTGTGGGGCATTTTCGGCCATCTGAGTAAGGTCTCCCGATTTAAAGGAGCCTGCTATTGACCAAAACATCAATTTATGGACTCCCGGCTTTGCCCACTGCAAACAAAAAAAGCGCTGTTGTAATCCGCCCCAATAGCATTGCAAAACTATACTGTTCTTTGCTTTCCTTCTTCCGGGAGTGGCAGAGTTGTCGGCACAAAACCTCAATATTGCATCTGGTACTACTGCTACATTCGATGAGAATGCCACGGGTACAGTCTACACGGCTGAAGCTACCTCTGATCAGTTCAGCATCTTCTTTAGTCTGGGGAGTAGCAAAGTTGAAAGTCTGGATGATGGTAAGCTGGTTACTATCATCACCCTGACCGAGGAATCATTTGTTTTCACTTTCGAGTTCGATGGTGGAGGACAGGCCAACCTCGTCAACGGAACTTCAGGCAACTATACCATTAGCGTAAATAAGTAATTTCGCTTTACTGGTAGTCCTGATGTGTGCACTGAGTTTTTCGGAAGATTTCCTGTGACTAATTAAATACCCGGCTGGTTTTTAGCTCATTGCTAAAATTCCAAAACTAATTATCTTGAATCTGAGATGATTAACAGAAAAACAGCATCTGTACTTTTAGGTATAGTCTCCGTGAGTCTTATTGTCTATTTCTTCATGATTACGGAGTTAAGGGTAGAACTCAGCACGTATTTCAAATCTGAATACTATTTGAAATTCTCTCTCCTGATCATTAGTGCCATGCTACTCAACGCGACTTTGCTTCTGTTCAGAGGTGCAAAGGGGGCAAACCTGGCACTTGCCATTTTTGGATACACGATTGTTGAAGAAATCATATTTGATCTGACAGGGCTTACTTCTGTCAATATGCCGCTGTTCGCCTATATTGTGCTGTTTGTCTGCGCCTTACCTTGTATTTGGATAGCGCATTCGAATACTTACAATACAGAAAAACTTTCAATAAAAGGATTGGCTATCAGTTTGGTAATTGGAGCACTGGAAAGTCTCTTACCCATTCTATTACAGAAGAGAACAGATCAGCGATTACAGGTAGTCTTTCACAGTAATTTCCTTATTGAGGGATTTGCCATCTCTTAAGACCACCAGTTTCACCTTCTGATTAATTCTTCTGAGAGTGGCCCTAATGCCCTTCATCTCCATCTTGTTCACATCCAGACCGTTAATATGTGTGATGACATCACCAATTCTCATATCAACTTCGGAGACTTCAGTATTTTCAAACAAACCGGTTATCAGGAGTCCCTTGTATTCCTTTCTTCTGTCAGTATATGAGAAACCCGTGAGATTGGAATGGAAGGGCTTTGTGTTGTTGAATGCCTTCAGATAGAGCTTCGAGTTTGTAAAGTCAAAAACTACTTTGAACCTTTCGAGAATCTCATTCCCGAGTAATCCCCCGATTTCCTCTTTGGCCAGGGCTCCGGAATTATCAGAAGAATAGTCTACGACCGGTAAATCAATTTTAAAACTACCTATGCGTATGAATCGGGCTCGAAACTGATGTCCTTGTACTTCTCCTCCTATACCCCCTGAAACGTTCCTGTACTTTAATCTTTTCCCCGCTTTATTGTCCAGGTCATATTTTGTGGCAACCGGAGAGGTAATGTCCAGACTGCCACCATTGCCTAAGTCTATCTGGAATTTTTCCTGAATTACGTCATCCTCAGTTATGCCTACACTCAAATCCACGTAGATCCGATTATTTCTGGTCTCCATGGGGAGTGCTTCGTAGTCAGAAGGAATACTGAACTCTTCTGGTTTCATAAGCTTCAGCATACGCTTTTGATAATCTAATTCGACTATATAGTCTCTGAGAAAGCTCATACCAATAACCCCGTCAACGCCCTCCCCCAAAATAGGCCTTAACGCTATCAGGGGTGTATATCTGGGGATATAGGGTACACCATTAAATGTGGTCTTGATAGTGTCGAGTATAACCATAATTCTCTGTGGAGTGCTACCTGCTCCGGGAAGTAATGCCTGCTGACTTCGCTGAACCCTGATGCCGGTTTCAGCAAAATTGGCACTGTCCAGATACAGGCCATCTGCTCCTGAGTCCAGTACAAGATTAGCCGCAAAATGCTCATTGACTTTCCCTGACAGAACAATGTGTTTGTCATAGTGAAAAGGCAAGCTTATCTGAGCACTTAAATGAGCATGGAAGAAGCACAAGCAAAGCAGCAGCATTATGAAATTTCTCATTACCTATTTATTTAGTTGATAAATCTATTGATTTGTTTTCTGCTTACAAAACAAATAGGCAAGTATTACCGACTTTGTGGTGTTAGTTAGAAGGTGTAAGAGCGTTAAACTTCCAAAACGAGATAGGTTTTCCTTGACATTTCAGTTTAAAAACAGTGAGTTGGAAGGGGGGAGGGAATTGTCAGCTAATACGAGGCTCTAAAACAGATTGAATAAGTTGAAGAAGAAAGCTGTATTTGAAACCATACTCAACAGCATGACTTTAATACCATTCCTTATGGCCTACACACCTTCCATGTTATCAATGATAACAAGTATGCAATGGGTGCCCAGGAAATGCTCCGAAGAATACTGATGACCACCAGGGAGATCGCGGAGCAACTTGTTTACCCGAGCTTCTTAGAGAAGAATCAGACAGATTCTCTTTAATTCATATACTCCTCCAAGTACAAAATAATAGGTGGTCGTTATGCGCTAACGGTTAAGTTGTGATTAATAATTTTGGCTCAAGAATTGCTGAAAATGACGAAACTACACTGAAAGATGACCGAAAAGATCGAAGTAAAACTATGCAGCTACCAAGAATATAAAGCGTTTATCGAAATGCATTCCCTAGACACTTTTCTAGAACCAGAAGAAGATTTTGTAGAAAGTACGCTTGAATTCATAGAAGAAATGCCAAGCCTTTATATAGAGAAAGACAAGACAATTACCGATCTGGCCAAGCTTGTTTGGAACAATGACGAACTTTTAGATCAGTCAAAGGATAGGTTGATTTTTGCTACCGCAGATGGTTCACAAGTTGTTAGAGAACTTTATTGTCCTCAGCTGTGGAGGTGGGAGGTGCCTGTTGCCAGGACTATGGATGAGCTTTTCTACAAAGACAAATTGGTGTTGTACTTTAATCAACGCCCTTATATAAAGCCTAGCCGAAGTAGAAAATGGAGAATTAATTTCGATCGTATGGAACGTTGGGTTAGGACATATGCGGATTGTGTTAAGAATGAACTGCCAGATCCTATGTTGGGTAGCATCACGGGTGTAGTGCTTTCAAGTACTGAAGGGGCAAATTCCTTCAATAGAGTGTTGAGGAGAGATTTTGGTGCTTTGAAGGAGGCTGTTACTGACAGACTAAGATTAGACTTTCTGGAGAAAGAGAATGCTAACTGGGATAAGTCATTCTTAGAATATTGGGAGACTAAGTTTGAAGTACCTGGTCAGTTTGAGGCTGAGAGTTTTGTGGGCCATACCAGCAGCATGCCATTTAATAAACAGGAACTTCTAAAAGTATTGCCAGGTATTGAAGGTATTACAGGTTCGGCACAGTTGCTGCTTTACTGGGACCTATCGGAGGGTTACATTCTGTTAGATATTGACAATGATTTCAAGCGCTTCTTCGATACTGTTATCAGAGCCATTGCTTATACAAAAGGCCGAATCAGAGAAGAGGTTTCGGCATTGAAAGAGTCGATCGAATCGAGCTTGGAACTTGTAGACCCACCTCAGTATCAAGCAGAGTTTTGGTCAGAGGCCTGGAAATTAGAAGCCCAGGCTTATGTAAAAGCAAAAAAAGAGCAAGAATTACAGGGTAGAGTGGCACCTGAAAATGTTTATAAGACGGTTAATGAGATTTTCGAGGTAGAAGGAAAGAAACTTGAGAGCTTTGACTACTTCAAGAAACAGTTTTTGACTTTTTACCCAGACTTCCAGAATGGTCGAGACCATCTTTTACCAGGTGACAATTTTTTTCATACGCAACTCAGGGGTATGGCAGTTGGTAAGAATATTGAAAACGAGGCCTATCGATCTGTTTTGATGGAACGCCTGACTAAAAGAGATATTGAGGTGTTGAAGTTGATTGCTCAGCGCAAAACTGTACATGAGATAGTCGATGCACTTATGCTGGTGCGTTTTACCGTAGAAACCCTGCGTAAAAACATGATAAGAAAGTTAGGACTGGGGGGGCTGAAGGAATTGTACCGTTTTTCAACTTTGGTCGGTTTTGAGGATTGATACATCAAATACTTGCAAGTTGTTGGAGGCTTTCTAGAGTCTGAAATCTGTTATGACTGCCATCGTGATTTTTAACTGAGGTTTGGCTTTCCAAAAGCATGTAACCAGGGCATAAAAAAGCCAGTCACTTTGGTAACTGGCTGATCTTCAATGTGGACGCCCACCTGTCCCGATAGCTATCGGGACGAAACAGGGACTTTTTGATTGGCGAGAAACCTCGTGACCTAAACGCTCTTAATGGATGACTCCAATACTGAGTAGGTAAATGTGAATTGACATTATGATATTCTCTTGTTTTAGTTTATAACCATTTCGTGGACAATCTGGGTACAACAGCCTATTGTTAATTTTGGGTTAACCTCATCATTGAGCTTTTGTCACAATAATTCTACTTATTTGAAATACCTAAATCGGCAATAACACCTATGGTACCCGGCAAGGAGCAGGTTTCAGATAAGTCACTCATGAAAGAGCTGAAGAAAGGCAATCGTTTGGCTTTCAGTCAGTTGTATGAGCAACATTGGGACGCGCTCTTTCAGGCTTCATTTCGTGTACTGAAGGAGGCAGACAGAGCTCAGGATGCAGTACAAGAAGTCTTTTTCGATTTTTGGAGAAGAAAAGAAACATTGGAGCTTGAGAACGTATCCGGGTATCTGTACAAGGCTGTACGTTTCCAGTCACTCAAACAGTTAAGAAAGGCCCCCTTGCTTGATATCCATCAGGAACATTTTTCCAACGTGCTAGGTGTTAACTCAACACAGCAACAGCTCGACCTTAACCAGCTTGAGAAGACCTTGAATGAATCTTTGGATGAACTTCCACCTAAATACAAGGAAATTTTTGAGTTGAGCCGCTTCCAAAACCTGTCTAACAAAGAGATAGCCGATCAGCTTGAATTGTCCCAAAGAACTGTCGACTGGTACCTGCATTCGGTTCTCAAACACTTGAAAAGCAGGCTGTCTGCTGCAGGTTTACTCTTGCTCTTCATAGCATAATCTCAATCTTTATCACCTGCCCGTAGAGATAAACCAATCGGCACTTCTCAATGATGAGTTGTAGGGTTCAATAGCCTGAAAATGTTTGATTACGTCTAAGCAGTTGTACTTTTTTGACAATGTGTTACGGGAATGTTAAATGTACCTGCGGGTTCCGGTAGATGTAGACAAACAGGGTACATGTAGACAAATACCTAATTATGAGTGAATATCAGTTATCGGATTTGTTGGAAAAGCATGAGAAGGGAAACTGTACAGAGCAGGAAAAACTGATTCTTCAACGCTATTTTGATTCTTTTCAGGATGGGCAGGAAATCTGGAATTCCTTTAGCGAGGGCACCAGGGAAAAATTTAAGGCACAAATTTTTTCAAATGTCAGTCGACAAATAGACGATTATGAATCTGTAAAACCAGCCAGGAGGTTCGGCATACGGAAAGTAGCCGCTACTTTGTTATTATTGGCTGCAGCAAGTGTCGCTTATTTCTACCTGAAGCCCGATGCACAAAAGCTGTCTGAGATTACAATGATCACCAGAACTGCTGAACGTGGGCAAAAGGTAACACTTCAGCTCAATGACGGTTCCCGTATCAGGCTCAATGGCGGTAGCTCTATTACTTTTCCCGAGGAGTTTACAGATGCTCGTCAGATCACTTTGACTGGAGAAGCTTTTTTTGAAGTAGCCAAATCGGAGGTTCCCTTTCAGGTAACTACCGGAGATTTGATAACCACGGTTAAGGGCACGTCATTCAACATCAAAACCGGTATAAAAAACAGTACGCAGGTGACTGTGGCTACTGGCCGGGTAGAAGTCAGAGCCAATGATCATGTAGAGGTGCTGACTCCGGGGCAGCAAGTCAGGTATACGAAAAATGATCAAAAAATGACGATCCGCACGGTTGATGTAAACCATTACATCGTGTGGAGAGAAGGAATACTTCTGTTCGATGGTGAAAACCTGGAACAGGCGGCTATGAGGCTATCGAACTGGTTTGGTGTGGATTTTAAGTTTAAAGATAAACAGAGGAATTTATGCGACCTGAAGTTGCGATTTGACAACCCTACGCTGGCACAGGTTATGGAGCAAATGGAACTCATAACGGGGACTACCCATCACTTTGAAGATGAAAAGAAGATTACTATTACAGGAATAGGATGTACCAACTGAGAATCAAACTGAGAGCGCCTATAAGACTACTTACATACCCATGAAAAGCTGAGCTTACCAGGTAAGAACAGTAAACCCGGCACTGTTGGAGCAGATACCGGGTCCTAATCTTAAATACCATTCCGGAAGGCGATCCGGAACAATCATAATAGACTTAACAAAACTATGAAATCATCATTACTTAAACTATTGATGTTCGCATCAAAAGCTGCCTTTTACTTTTTCTTAGTCCAGGTGATTGCATTGCAATTAATCGTTGCCAATGAAATGAAAAGCCAGGAATTGGCAGAGGTGAAACTGTTCATTGAAATTAAAGATGCACAGCCGGAGCAGGTGTTCAAAAAGCTTGAATCCCTGACCTCATTTAGGTTCGGGTATAGCAGAAATGCGCTGCCCAGACAAATCAAACTCAGCTACCACGGACAAGAAACTAATCTTAGAGATATTTTGCTTGATGTAGCTGAAAAAGCCGAACTCAAGTTTAAAAGAATTGGCCACCAGATTTTAGTGCTCAAAGATCAGCGCAGAGAAAAAGAGCCCGCCATTGAGACATTACCTGACAAAACTATTTCAGGAAGAGTGACTGATTCAGCTACGGGAGAAGCTTTATCGGGAGCTTCTGTGGCCATCAAGGAATACCCTAACCTAGGGGTTATCGTGGATGCCAATGGTAGCTACAGGCTTACCATGCCGGACGATGCCAAAACGCTCGTATTTTCTTTTGTAGGATACACTACCCAGGAGATTGCCATAAATGACCGTTCGGTGATAAATCTACAGCTTACTGCAGCGTTGACTGACCTTGATGGGGTGGTGGTTACCGGCTTCAAACTTCAGAACCAACAGCAGATCAACCTGAAAAAACTTGCTCCGGTAATGGCCGAGTTTTTGGTTCAGGACGATATCGGACGTCTGCCCGATTTTGCAGCAGCTGATGCTGCCAGAAGAATTTCGGGTGTTCATACCGTATTTCAGGAAGATGAGGCTACACAGGTAAGTGTCAGAGGACTGCCTCCTATTTATACCTTTTCAACTATTGATGGCGTATTTATTCCAAGTGGTTCGAGAGGTTCGAGGGTAGCTAATTTTGAAACCATTCCTTCGACTGCTATCTCAAAAATTGAAGTTTACAAGTCCCGAACAGCCGATCAGGATGCCAATGCCATCGGTGGTATTTTCAACCTCAAGACCCGAAGTGCTTTTGATGTGGAGGATATGTTCATCAATGGCAGAGCAACGCTGGGTAAGTACACTTTTGATGAAATTCCAAGATCTGAGCAATTCAGAAATAATGCAGGACGAAACGGACTTTCTAACCGTTCTGACCTTACCATCACCAAGCGATTTGGCAGCAACAAGCAATTTGGTATAGTCCTTTCGGGAAGTTACAACCGCAAAGACCGTGACGAACTGAAAGTGCCCAAGAGGAATTATAACTTCCTGAATGATGACCCCAACCTGCCGGTACCAAACAGGTTTTACGCTACTACATACGACAATGTAATTGAGCGATTTGGAGGTTTTGGTAAACTGGAATTCAAACCTGTGGACAACCTGTATATGAGTGTTTCTACGAACTATTACAAAAAAACAGATGATGAGGTGCGGATGGAAAACCGGTTCAGGGATTTTGACTTCGATGAAGCAACGGTTAGCAATCGTGGAGGCAGTTTCAACGGTTCCAGGGTACAGTTGGCATATGACCTGTTTATCATTGAGCATAGGGTACAGAACACCTTTTTCGATACCCATTACACTGTAGGTAAATCAACCTTCAAAGGCAAGATTGGGGTAACCAAAGGGTACCTCGGACAAGATGGCCCGTGGGGAGGTTTCAACTTTAACTTTGACGACAGGCTCTCCGGAACCTATACCATTGGTAAAGACCTGGAAGACTTTACCCTTAACTTTGACACACCTTCAATCTACACCGACCCTGGCAACTGGGACAGTTTTTATGTAGGTGGAAGGCTTTTTAGAGATAATGAAGAGGCTACCATCGGACAACTGGATTACTCTTTTGACAACGATGAAGGGCCGTTCAGCTTCAAAGCGGGATTTAACTACAGACAGATTGATCACCAGTTTGATCGAATCAATCAGTCCAGCAACTATGACAGCAGCCTGCCCCTGACTTTTGCTGACTTTCCATTGCAGGATTATTTCCACCCCTTCTTTAACAATGGCCAGGTAGGCCTGATCCATTTTGACAATGAAGGCTTTGAGCAGTGGGTGGCAAACAACGCGGATGTAAATGGTCTTAATAACGATTTTGGTACCCTTTATAACAGAGCCAGTGCCATTAGCCTGGCAGACAGATTTATTGTAGACGAAACAGTATCAGCACTTTATTTCTCAGGCACTCTTCAGCTGGACCGTCTGACCCTGATAGGAGGGCTCCGCTATGAGTCTACCCGCACAGACCTGATCAGGGTGCCAGCCATTAATGGTGATAGAAATGAAAACGTACTGTTGACTGTAGAAAACAACTACGAGAACCTGTTACCATCCCTGAATGCTCAACTGGCTATCTCAGAGAATCTGAAATTAAAGGCAGGATACAATAAAGCCATTGGCCGACCTGACTATCAGCAACTGGCACCGGTAACGGTGGTAGATGATGTACTTGAAACGAGAACCATTGGTAACCCTGATCTGAAGCCAAGAAGATCGGACAACTTTGATGCACAATTTGAATATTACTTTGACAAAGGGAACAGTATCTTTGCGCTGGGCCTTTTCCATAAAAATATCACTGATGATATCCAGGCCGATCAGTTTGTAGACCCCGATGATGGCTACCTGGTAACGACCAACTTTAACAGCCTTGGCTTCGATGTGACCGGCTTTGAAGTGAATTTCATCAAAAGCGATTTCAAAGGAGTACTCCCCGGTTTTCTGGGTAACCTGGGCCTGAATACCAACCTGAGCTTTATTTCCGGACGCAGAGAGATTAATCCGGACCAGTATGTAAGCAGTATTGCCAATATGCCGCGTATTCTGGCCAATGTTCAACTCTTCTACCAAACTCAAAAGTTTGATGCCCGTCTGGCACTGAATCACACCCCGGCCCATGTGAGGCATGCCCGTGATGACAACCCAAGTGACCCGATCAATTTTGACACCTATTGGAAAGCTTTCAGTCAATATGATTTCACTACCAATTACTACCTCAACGACAGCATGACTGCCTTCTTTGAAGCCAGAAACTTTACTAATGCTGACAGAGGATACACCATGGGAACGGACCTGTTAATTGAAGATGTAGTCTTCGGCCGTTCTTTCTGGCTCGGGGTTACCTTCAGACTGAATAAATAATCCGGACACAGATTGAATTAAATGGCGATTGCACCTGGCAATCGCCATTTAAAAACTACCCTGAATTTCTTTAAACATGAGTAAGCTATGAAGTGGCGATTTCACCTCTTAATACCTCTTTTTTCGTGCCTTTTCTTTAGCTGTGGTTCATCCGTAAATAATCAGAGCAACCTGAACCTGCAAAGCACGGCTACTTCATCCGTCAACACTCCCTTTGAACCCTGGGCTGCCGGTATGCTTGACATACACCATATTCACACAGGTAGGGGAGATGCAGCCTTTATGATCTTTCCTGATGGTACTTCAATGTTGTTTGATGCCGGTGCCGCCAGGCAACGTACTACGAAACCCTATTATCCACTCTATCCGTCAGACTCCCTATCTGCCGGAGCATGGCTGGCTCATTACATCAATCAGGTAAACCAAAAGACTGACATAGATTATGCTGTTATCTCGCATTTCCATGCCGATCATTACGGCCATATAGACTCTGCAACCACCTGGTCAAAAACAGGCGAATACCAGCTTTCAGGTATCACAGAGTTGGGAGATTTGATCCCCATTCGGAATATGCTCGACCGTGGTTATCCTCAATATGACTACCCTTATCCCTTACTGAATTCAGGTAAGATCACCCTGGACAACTATTATGCCTTTATCAGGGCACATGAGAAAGCCGGTACCATGAAGGCTCAGGCCATCAGGCCGGGTGTCAAAAACCAAATTGTACTACTTCAACATCCGGAGAGCTATCCTGAATTTGAAGTACGCAACGTCAAATCGAATGAATGGCTGTGGATGGGGCAGGGCGATCATTTGGTACAATACGAGTTCAATCCGCCATTGGTCAATACGGAGGGATACTACAGTGAAAATCCGCTGAGCATCGGATTAAAGGTGGCCTATGGAGATTTCGACTACTTCACGGGAGGAGATTTATCAGGAGTGGATGACTACCCCGACTACGATATTGAAACTCCTTTGGCAGAAATTATGGGCGAGGTGGATGCACTGACACTAAATCATCATGGTTACCATGATGCTACCAACTCCCGTTTTTTAAAAAAGCTTGATCCTCAAATTGCAGTTCATCAGGCCATCCATGATCCGCATTTTCAGGAAAATGTACTCACCAATATTGCCAGCCAGGAGATCGAAGCATTTGCTATACAAAGGGGAGGGCATATAGAAGAAAAACTACAGGCCCTGATTGATCAGTCATATCTCAGTACACAGGGACATGTTGTTATAAGGGTAAACCCGGGAGGTAGCGATTTCAACATCATCATTCTGGACTATGGCAGTTCTTATGAGCTGACGGTTAAAGAAAAATTCGGGCCTTACCAATCTCGCTAAACTATGTTCAGAGCTATAAATATTACTCTGCTACTTTTCTTTCTGATCACACTTACCTCCTGTGATAAAGGGGGCACCCCTGCCGTTACCCTTCCCGCAGCAGAAGAACCGGTTGACCAGGAATTCCCGGAGTTACCTCCCTGGCAGGAAGGTTTTTTAGATATCCATCATATCAATACAGGCAGGGGAGATGCGACATTTATGATTTTTCCAGATGGAACAACGCTATTGTATGATGCCGGAGAGATTGAAAGACCGGAAGACGGGCCCTATCCAATTCACCCTAATGCCACCAAAAAACCAGGTGAGTGGATTGCGCATTACGTGGCTGAAATGATGCCTGAGTCTCTTGAGTCAGCCATTGATTATGCAGTGGTTTCGCATTTTCATCATGACCATTATGGAGGTGACTACACCAATGCTCCAATATCAGATCAGGGCAGTTATCGTCTGACGGGTATCACACAGGTAGGAACCACTATACCCTTCAAAACGGTGATCGATCGTGCATGGCCGGATTATGACTACCCTAAAGACTTAAAGGCATACTACGAACCGGATAAGGCATTTGGAAACTACCTCAGCTTTCTGGACTACCAGATTACCACCCGGGGATTGAAAGTGGAAAAGGCCATTGCAGGAAGCAATGATCAGATCATCATGAAAAATGCACCCGAAAGGTACCCTGGTTTCATGGTAAGAGTGCTTAAGGCAAATCAGGAGTATTGGTCAGGTATTGATGAACAGGTTCATACTTATGAATTCACTCCTTATCTGGTAAATCCGGTCAATGGTAAGTTCAATGAAAACCCGTTAAGCATTGCACTCAAGGTCAGTTACGGAGCCTTCGATTACTTTACGGGAGCTGATATGCCCGGTGAAAATGACTGGCCGGATTTCGATATTGAATCGGTAATGGCACCGGTTATCGGGCCGGTTGAGGCCATGACGCTTAACCATCACGGGTACAAAGATGCCAATAATGCCTACTTCCTGAATACCCTCTTACCTCAGGTGACCGTGCATCAGACTACACATGATCCGCATTTTCAGGAGGACGTGTTGGAAAGACTTGCTCAGATAAATACTACCGTCTTCTCCACGAATATGAGTTTAGTAACTAAAGAGGATTTTCCATCACTGATAGAGACGCTCTACGCCTCTCAAAACGGTCATGTCCTTATAAGGGTGTATGAGGGCGGTGGCCGGTTCAAAGTTTTTGTATTAGATGATCAACAATCGCAGGCCGGTGTGAAATCAGAATCCGAACCCTATGAGTCGAACTAAGATGAAAAAAGCAATCAATACTACATTCACACTTTTACTCTTCCTTATGGCTTGTCAACCCGCTAGCCATCAGGAGGAAACTGCAATCATTCAAAAGATCCGGACCTTGGGGGCAGATCAGATCCTGGTATGTGCCCATCGGGCCTACCATAAAAAGGCTCCGGAAAACTCGCTCGCATCTATTAAGGCGTCTCTGGCCTTAGGGGTTGATATCATCGAGATTGATGTAAGGACTACCAAAGATGACAGCCTGGTGTTGATGCATGATGCGACCATAGACCGGACCACCAATGGTACAGGGGCTGTGAAAGAGCTGAGCTATACCGACCTTCTCCAACTGTCGCTATATTTTCACGACTCACTGACCCTCGAGAAGATTCCTACACTACATCAGGTATTGGATATGTGTAAGGGAAAAGACCTTATACTCAACCTGGACCTGAAGGCGGTGAATTATCAAAAGCTCTACTCTAAGCTGGAAACATTTGATATGCAACATCAGGTAATCAGCTTTATCGGCTCTGAGGAAGATGTGAGAAGAATGAAGAACATCGATCCGGAGTATGCCATATTGCCTTTGGCAGCTGAGCCTGAAGAAGTAGGACATTATGCATCTCTGATTCAGTCCCGATTGATTCATCTGAAGGAAGAAACTTTTACCCGGGACATAATGGATCAAGCCAGGAGCAATAATCAAATAACATTTATCAATAGTCTGAAAGCAATTGATAAGGCTTTTATGAATGGGGACATTACTGCTATTGATAGAATGATTGCACTTAAGCCGGCCATTATCCAAACGGATTACCCCGCAGCACTCATCAACTATTTGAGAGAACGAAATTTACACCAATAAGCCTTAATGGATTTAAGATCATGATCAACCATACTAAGATTGTCCTGCTACTCATTTGCATACTTTCGCTCAGCCATTGTCAAAATACTGAAGTACAAGAACCGTTGGAATTCGAAAATCGGGTTGAGTTTCTGTTACATGAACTAACTAACCCTGAAAGCAGACATGTGATGGTAGCCGCCCATCGTGGCGATTGGCAATGGGCACCGGAGAACTCATTCAGTGGTTTTAAAAACTGCATAGAAGCAGGGGTTGATATATTGGAGATTGATGTGAGGTTATCCAGTGATGGTGTGCCTATGATTATTCATGACAGCTCACTGGACCGCACGACTACCGGTAAAGGAAAGGTGAAAGACTGGTCCATGGATTCCCTCAAAACCCTGTATTTGAAGGATGCCAGTGGTACAGTAACTCAGGAGCGAATTCCTACACTGGAAGAAGTGATGATAATGGCCAGGGGCGAGATTCTGATTTATCTGGACAAATCGCATAACACAGTTCGTGAAATTCTTCCCGTTTTGGAACGTACAGGTACCCTTCAGCAAACCATCTTTGTTTCGAAATTCTCTCACAGCAAAGCAGTTGAGCAATTCGGAGCACTACTGGAAGAGGTCATTTATGTTCCTGTGGTTGAATACAAAATTCCGGACCTGGTGAACCATACCAATGAGCATATGCGCAAGGCTGATTTTCCGGTATATCAGGTAAGGATAGATAGTGTTGACTCTGATTCATATCGAATCTGGCAAAAATTAAAAGCCGAACCAGTCAAACTCTTTGTAGCGGCCACCTGGGTACACCATACCATGGGACATGACGATGCCATCTCCAGGACTGATCCTGACCAGGGCTGGGGATGGTTGATTGATAATGGCTTTTCATTGATTGAGACCAATCACCCTTATGAGTTACTGCGCTATTTACGCAATAAAGGACTCCATGATTAAGACTTCACATACCTGTACGGGGTAGTGATTTTTCATAGAAAGGGAATTTTGGAAGTAGCTTGCCTGCCGATGGCAGGATGAGCCAGAATTCCGACAGATTAGGTAAGACTGCAAAAGCAGTCCTGTTTCAGAAGCCATCACATCTCAGGTGTGATGGTTTTTTGTTGGCATCCCTGGGTTAGGTGTCAATCCTGCCTGACATATAACAGGCATTCCTGAATATTCTTTGCAAAGTATGTGGACATAACGTGGACAGTAGAAAATGTTGGGGTTTTTCCACCAGTAATACCCGGTACCTCAGGGTATTTCCTAGTGAAGCTTCAAAGATAGCGGACCAGTTCGCCCCGCTGAAAAACAGAACATTCGCTTTAACCCAAAACCCAACATGAGAAAGACAACTAAAATGTTTGTCCTGGCTGTGGTATGCCTGATGGTATGCGGCAACCTGGCAGAAGCGCAATTCGGCTGGGGAGGTGGCTCAGGTTCCACTCCCGTTCTGAATCACAGTTTTTACCTGAACAATCGGCCCATTTACCTAAGAGGAACCGGAGATCAGAATCACTACCTCAGATGGCAAAGTGGCACCAATGGCCCGGCACTCTTTGGATATACCGGAGGTGCACTTGGTGTGACCAACGGAGGAACCAGACCCATTTTGACCTGGCACAACACTGCCGGTGTGGATATTCACACCTCAATGAATGTGCATGGTGCTCTGATGGTACACAATAGCAGTTTTATTAATGGAAATCTGAATGTGACACAGGCATTGACTACCGATTCCCTTGATGTGACTAATCTGAATACACGCGGTTTATCGCTGGTCAACAGCGAGCTGACCAGTGCCCACATTCAACAAACAGACGGATTTGTCTACTACGACAAAAACTTCTATGAAGCCGGTGAAGGAGGAGATGGCTATTTTGAGGGCAATGGTGGTGGTTTGGTTCGCTGGCACTCTGAAGATGGGGAGGGTTGGACTCCTATTTTGGATACTGAAAACATGAAGTATTTAAATGGCGAGATGCATAGTATGACCATTGCGGAAAAAACCGGGGCAGGCACAGCACGAGTGAAGTATCTTACCAATTACGCTGGAACGGATTATGAAGCAGGAGTTTACTATAACTGGTATTCCGGCTTACATCTCCATGCAGGTCCTAAAGCAAATGCAACTTTAAGTCAATCAGGTATCCGAATCGACAACAGCAACAACGTACACATGTCGGATGACCTGAATATCAGTGGTGCGGTCAGGGCAGACAAAGTAGGGGTAGATGGTTTAGGGGCTCTTTCTCTAGAGTTCGGGACAATCGGCAATAGCGGCAGTGTTTCTTCACTACTGGGTGCGATCAAAGCCGTTCCCGGAGAGGATTCTTTCGGGCAGCTTGATTTTTATGCCGGTGATGAAATATCGCCAGAGCTTATTGTGATGTCACTTAGCGACAGTCAGGTAGAGATCAATCGCGACCTTACAGTTTCTGAGGGCACTATTACAGCCCATCACCTTGTGGTGGGAAAAAATCATACTGCTGTTGATAATGAAGTGGATGGAGAGTTTCACGGCAGCATGGTATTCTACGGCCCCGATGGAAACGATGATGATAATCTCCACATTAATGAGCGTATCAGAGGAGCTTATGAAACACACGGTTCTGTTATTGGCATCTGGAGTGAGGAGTTGATTGTAGCTCCGGACATAGTGTTTGCCAACCCTGTAGATGACCCGGCAAACCCTACGGACAAATTCTGGCCCAGAGTGCCTGATTATGTTTTTGAAGAAGATTATAAACTCCTCGATCTGGCTGAGCTTGAAAAAATACTGAAAGAAGAAAAAAGTCTGCCGGGTATCCCGAATGCCGCTGAAATCAACGAAAAGGGCTTCACACAGGTGCAAATGAATTTTGGTCTGTTGAAAAAAGTAGAAGAGCTCACACTGTATACCATTCAGCAACAGAAGGAAATAGACCGACTCAGGGCAATAGAGGAAAGGCTGAATAAGCTGGAGGCATTACTCAACAAAAAGGAAGAGTAATCATGGGTGCCATAAACGCAGGAACCGGAAAAGGACTGCTGAAGTGCCTGATGCTTTTTGTCTTATTGTTTATCAGTGCAGAGGTCTCCCTGGCCCAGGGAGAATTATTCTCGACACCTTTTTCCATAAACAATACCAGTGGTACAAAGTCTATCACAGAAAACCACGGGGGCAGTTCTCATATTTGGGTGACCCCCATTGCCGGCAAGCTGGGCTTTACCGAATCAGACATGGTGAGCCTCAATCCAAAAAGCTTCCTCAAGAAGAACACAGGAGGGGGATGGTTTGGCAAAGATCACTGGCACGGCTGGCAGTTGGTGCTACAGGAGTGGCGCTCCCAGTTAACCGCAGCGGATGACTCCAAAACAGCCTGGATTAAGGTGAAAATGTACAATTACAAAAGTGGAGCTTTCAGGGATTATGACAACACAAACAATCCGGGGGTCACTGTTCCCAATGCAGAAGATATACTCTTTTCAATGTACGCTCACAAATCAGGCAGTTCTTCTGACTGGACAATTGAATATCCTCAAATAGCAGGCAAACACAACAAAAGCCCGGATGGCTGGGAGCATACCCTGAACGGAAACAGCACAGGTTGGGCACTGGTGCGTTTTCAGGATGGAGTAAAGAAAGATGGCAGTTATTGGGATACCGGATCTGTAAAAGATGAGATCAAAGTGATCCTTACTTTCGAAATGGAAAATATGCTGTTCAAACCAGTATATGGTAATGCAGGGGGAGCACAGGTTGAGGATGTGGGAGCAAGTTCTACATGGATCAACCTGGAATTACCTGAAACAGACGAATTGATCATCAATGGGCAGCAGGATTGGAGTGGTGTCGCCATTTGGGGTAACCCAATCTTCCATGAATTTAAAACCAACAGCAATGGCAGTGGTGGTTATGATTATGACGACTATTACATGCCCAAAATTGAAGGTTTGTATCCGCTGGATCAATTCAGAGGTATTTACTGGGTGACTGATAACAGCATAGACGGGGGTAAGGCTACCATGCCTTATCAGACCCTCTCAGATGAATTCTATAGTGTAGGATTCAACACGAGCCATATGTCTTCATTGCTCAAACACGGATCCCCTCAGTTTTATACTCACGGCAATAGCTTCTTTGCTCAGGACTATACATTTCTTAGCAACTGGAACCCCAATTATAGCCTCAGTAACTATCGCTGGGTGGTAAAAGGGGGGATGGCTGCCAAAGGAGTTGACGTATCGACCAATACACTGTCCAGTGGCTGGCCGGACTATGTATTCGATCAGGACTATGAACTGATGGACATGGATGAGCTGTCTGGTTTCATTACTCAAAACGGTCACCTGCCTGGAATACCCTCTGAGAAAGAGGTTGTTGAACAGGGCTTTTTCTCTGCAGACGAATTGTCAGTGAAGCTCCTTGAAAAAATCGAGGAACTGACCCGATACGCGGTAGACAGAAGGAGTCGTCTGGATGCTTTACTAGAGCAAATCGAAACACTTAAATCTGAAAAACATGACAAATAACATATTCATCCCGGGCAGTCGTGGATTTTATCGTACGCGCATACTGATCCTCATTGCTTTCATGGCATTGTCCCATCAGGCCTGGTCACAGTGGCAATATGAATACATCAATAATTCCACAGGAAATCCATCGGCCTTACCGACTTCAGGAACTACTACCTTCATCAGCAACCAGAATGGTTCAACCATTTATGACATAATGATAGGCCTGGATACCAAGCCTAAGCATACGGATTTTGTGGTCAGTGGAGTGTCAGTATTTACCTCCGGTGATGTAAGCAGCCTTTTTTCATCACATGCCTCGGCCAATGCCATAGAGCATAATACAGTTTGGTTAGACGGAAAAGCACTGATTGACAAGGTGCATGTAGAAACCGGCACTTTTCCCGATTATGTCTTTCAAAGCGGGTACCCTTTGCTGTCACTCACCAGGATAAAACAGTATTATACCGAAAAAGGCCACCTGCCGGGAGTTCCTTCAGAGGCTGAAGTGACAGAGGCCGGTAGTTTTGAGCTGGATAAACTGTCTCTGATTCTGCTTGAAAAGATAGAAGAACTGACACTTCATACTCTGTCAATGGACGAGGAAATAAAGCAGGCTATGCAGGAATTAGAGCGCCTTAAAGACAAAGACCAATGAGAATTGAGAAAATACTAAAACAGGTTTTTGTACTGGCCTTTCTGCTGATGACGGCAGGCACGCAGGTCCGGGCGCAGTTTGACGGGAATGTCGGCTCTGGTCAGGGGTATATCCAAACCAGTTACCCGGTGAGAATTGGTACTACAGCGACCAACATAGCATCACTCAACAACACCGTCTCCAAAGAGATGGAGATGATTGTGAAGGGGGTATCTGTGTTTACTAAAAACAACGGAAGTTCTGTATTCAATGGTAGTCCTTCGGCCAGCCAGGTACAGGGCAAAACCGTCTGGGTAGATGGCAAAATATTGGTCAATGCCCTTCACGTTCCAACCGATGCATTTGCAGATTATGTATTTGACAAGGATTACAAGCTCATGTCTTTGAGCAACCTGCGCAAGTATATAAATACTTACAGGCACCTTCCCGGAATACCTTCTCAGGCGGATGTCCTGAAAGAAGGTGAATTCGAAATGAAGGCCCTTACGCTTAAACTGCTCGAAAAAGTAGAGGAGCTAACGCTCTATACCATTGAGCAGGACAAACAAATAACTGAAGCTGAAAAGCTACTCAAATCCTTAAAAGAAAACTAAAGATGAAATCTCTAAGAATAATCCGAAATATAAGAAGCTTGTTCCTGTTGTCACTGATTTTGTGGCTGTCTTCCTCATTTGTCTATTCACAATCTAATGGTGAGATATCTGTGTCAAAAGTAACGGCAACCAATGAAGTAAGTGCCAAAGGACTCACGCTTTCAGGAGATGGTGGTCAGGCGACCATCGATTCAAAAATTGATGGAACCATCGTTTTTGGTGGTGAAGACGGAACCAATTTGGCGAATACAGACATTGCCTCGTCATATTATGCCAAGTATGCCGTATGGATAGAGCATGGTATTGTGGTAGAAGACATTGCCTTTGCCGGCTGTGAGCTTTGGGATGCCGATAATACAGACACAGATACAAATTGTGATGCAGCCTTGGGAGCGGGAGGAGTTCCCGATTATGTGTTTGCTCCTGACTATCAGCTCAGAAGCCTTGAAGAAGTACAAAGCTACATTCAGCAGTACAGACACCTGCCGGAAATTCCTTCGGCAAAGGAAGTAACCCAAAATGGCTATAGCCTCATTAAAATGGAAATGGGCTTGCTTAAAAAGGTGGAGGAGCTAACCCTTTACACTATTGATCAGGAAAAGAAGATTCGCGAGCAGAACGAGCTGATTGAAGAGCTCAAGGGAATGTTACTACAAATCAATAGCAGGCTGGAAAAGCTGGACAAATAGGTCATTAAAAACAAGGTCTGGAAAACCGACTGCTGCTTAAGCTTTATTCACGCTGAATGCCTGGCCAACTGGTATTCGCAGATGAGCTATGTGGTGTCCCCGGACCATTTTAAAATGAATATTATGGAGAAAAAGAATAGCATCCTCTGTGGTGTGTTCATTTGGTTGCTTACTACCTACGCGGCCTTTGGACAAGCTACATACCATGCTGATACCAAATCATATACTGTTGTTGGTACCGTCACCAAGGAAACCAACAAGGATGAACTCGAACACACAAATCCAGACAAGGATTTTATTACCATGGATCTTTCCAGGTTTTATGCACTGGATTACACGCCCACTGAAGCTGTGGATGCGGACTTTGGAACAGGGGGGCATGTCAAAGTTGAAGTGTACCTCAGAGATGATCATACAAAGGCCTTTACGAACCTTATTTATGGTGTTTTGTGGACTGGTACTAATACCCGGGCTCCTACGCAAACCACAATGCAGATTCAGACAGGCCCTGGCAATGGTGTATTAAGAACGGTGGACAGCAGGCAAATCAAGGATTTGGTAGAATCCTATGAACCATCATTCAATAAAGTAGATGCCGCAGTGGCCAACATCAGGGCTTCTTTTAAGCTTAGCCATGATAATCATATTCAAAATGCACTTTCCTGGGCCAGTATTTCAAAGTCCATGTCGTCTGTGGGATTAACAGTACCAGCAGCGGTTTCCAAAGCCTTACGTTCTTGGGCCGGAGAGGCCTTCCTTGGAGCCGAGTCCATCTCCTTAGGTCCTGTAGGTTGGGCTTTGGCCTCAGCCGCAGTGATGGAACTTGACTTCAATTTAAGAGCACAAGCATCACCGGATAACTTTGATTACCTTTTGGTTCAAAGCCCTGTCGTTTCAGTGAAGGAAATGCTGAGACATGTGGGCCATGAACTGATGCTTCCTAAGGTATATGTCAAGGTTGAAATGAAAGACGTTACCTTAAGGAGCATTAGTATTCCTTATGCCGGCACCTTCGATATGAGCCTGTTTCATATGGTGGAGACTAAAAACAGCTTCCTCGTTCAGGAGCGTCAAAACAACAATGACGTGTACCTTTCTGCTCATAGGGGCTATTGGCGCACAGTTCCTTCTAACTCAATAGCCTCCATTAAAGCGGCCGTACTACGTGGTTCTGCCATGGCAGAAATGGACCTGAATGTAACCGGGGACGGGAAGGTTATTCTTATGCACGACAAAACCGTGAACCGAACCACCAATTACGAAGATCACTTTAATGATCCGAATGACAAGAAGGTGCTGAAATTAGACTATTCAGAATTAAGTCAATTGAAATTGCTTGATCGATTTGGTAATGTATTTCTGAACGACCCAAATGATGTAACCACGGTCGAGCGCGTACCTACGCTGACAGAGGCACTCACAGCAGCCAAGGGGCAGATATTGCTGAACGTTGACAAATTTGAGCAATTCATACCTGAGGTCTATGCGGCAGTAATAGAGACCGGTACCAGCAACCAAATCGTGGGTAAAGGCTATAAAAGCCCATCAGAGCTGATAGAATTGCTGAGAACTACGAAAGAAAAAGAGGAAGCCGGTGAGACTGACACAGAGGAATGGGGAGATAATATTCCAGGCAAAACCGGGGAGGAAAAACTCATTTCTGTCTTGCAAATAATGGATTATACCCCCATTGTAAATGACTGGATCAAAATAGATGGCCATATCACGGATGAAGACACAGATGAAGCCGCTATTCAGAAGTTCATCGACCAATGGAAAGAGTATAAAGTCAGGGCTTTTGAAACAGATCCCGAAAGTTATAATTCACCTGTATTACCGGCCATCACCAAGCTGGCAAAAGAAAAAATTCATACGGGTTCGTTTTCACCATTCGCTGACGATGGGGAAGGTCATTCCCTGCAAAAAGGCCGGGTTAAATTCGATGTTCCTTTCGGGATGCGTGGAGATTGGGACGCCATGATCAAAGCAGGAGTAGATTTCTTTGTGAATGACCGCTCTGCTATGATGGGGCAGTACCTCGATGCCATTGGTGCCCGCAACCAAAACCCAGGCAGGTTTAATGCCATAAGTAACAATCTTTCTGCCGGAACTGAGGATGTGATGGTAGTGGCTCACCGCTCCGCCTGGCAATATGCGCCTGAAAATTCCATGGCTTCTTTTAAGTTGGCGGTAAATATGGGGGTGGATGTTCTGGAAATGGATGCTCGCCTTACCAAAGATGGAAAGGCCGTGGTTTATCATGACTGGAACCTGGCTACCCATTCCAATTTCCTGAAACACTTTGGAGCTCACAAATATAAAGTGAATGATGTACACGAGCCAGATGCCAACGGCAACTGGCAGTATTTCATCACCAAACATACAGACGGTCTGGACTACTGGCCCGATATTACCTACAATAATGAGGTAGGAAAACTGGTGACCTCAGAGATCAGACACTGGAATTATGACGACATCAAGGACATCCTGCTCTTAGACAAAGACCTGAATGTGTCGAAAGAAAGGCTTCAGCTACTGGATGATGTTTTGGCCTTTTGCAAGGACAAGATTCTGGTATCACTGGACAAATGGAATAGCTGCTCTAAAAATGAGCGTACCTGCAATCCGGTGGCTCAGCTAACGGCTTTTCTGGAAATAGCAGAGAATGAAGGAGCCCTGGGAAGTCTGATTCTCGGTGACCTGAGAACCCCCCGGGGGAGTGACACCGATGATAAATTTGTAGCGGCAGATTACTATACAGCTTCCGTGGTGCAAACTATGTTCAACATCAATGGTAAGGACTATCTCAAAGAGATTTCTTACATGCCACGTGTCAATGTGAGTATGTTGGGTGCTGGTGTGGAGATGACCACCTATGTGGATGGTTTTCTGAACCTTACTTATACAGACGAAAACGGTCAGTCACAGCCCTATAACATCGATGCATTTCTGGTAAAACTACCGGAAAACGTTGATCCCTATGCCGGTGGAAAGAGGGATGATGGAAAGGTTAATCAGGACGATTATGATGAGCTAAGGGAATTGATCTACTACATCCGTAGTCAGGGCAAAAGAGTATATATGGCACCGTCTCAGTCTGCTCAGGTGGGAGGTGTAGCGCATACCGATGAAGCCGCATTAATTGATCCGGATGCAGCATGGGGATGGCTTATTGAAAAGGCCGGTTATGGTGCAAAGGCCAATACATCACCGGGTATTACAGCTCTGGAAGATAAACCCGGAGCCACCATGCTGGAAAGCAATTACCTCTACGAACTCCTGAGATACTTAAGAAGTAAGGGACTTCACGACTAATTCTTTAAAGGAATCAAAAATGAAAAAAGATATACTTAAGATCACCTCTGTTTTCAGAGGTGGTCAATTATCCCGAATCAGAATGTTCAGAATTCAGGTGCTGCTGTGTATCCTATGCTTCACAGCGGTCATCGGACTGAGTAACAAGCTACAGGCCCAAAGTGCATTGGGCAGTACTGAAACCATTGATGTCTTTCTGGTAATCGGAGAGGCCAATGCTGCCGGCAGAGGTGTGTTTACGCCAGGAGATATTACTACTCCCAATGGTATTTATCTATTGAACAATAATCAGTTGGCTGATTTTTCAATGGATGAAGAGTTCGAACAGGCAACCATTCCACAGGTCAGATCGCAAATCACTGATATCCCGTTGAGCCCTATCTATCACGTGACCAAACATGCCGGCTACAACCGGTTTTCCTGGATCGGGAAGTCTTTACAGAAAAAAGCAGGTACAGGAGAGGTGACAGATGCTACAAGTGGCCTTTCGGGATTCAATATAGGTCAGTCTTTCGCACAAGTGTTATACAACATCACCAACAGGAATATTGGTTTGGTAGTGAACGCCCGTGAGGATGTACTACTTGATAATTGGCTGGAGACCTCAACTGACTACTTTTCAGGCACCATGGAGTCAGGTAAAAACCTCTTTTACAATACGCTCGATAGGGTGGAGCATATGCTGACAAACTACAGCGGACGTGCCGTACTCAAAGGAGTGATCTGGATACAAGGAGAGAAAGAACAAAAAGAACTCCTTATGTATAACGATGGACAAACCTCAGATTTGCAGTCCACTTACAGTAAGACCCAGGCTGAACTGGCAACTTTCCTGTCACAACGATTTACAGATTATAAATCTGATTTTATAGATCACCTCGTGAGCCCGATGAGGAGCAAGCTGGATACAAAGTATCCGAACATGGGCTATGATGAGCTTCCCTTTCTTGTGATAGAAGCGGGTCAATGGGATTTGTCAATGGACCACACCGACTGGGGCTTGAACTCAACCCACATGAGCAGTAGTGAAAGGATTATCTCGGGGATAGCTGATACCTTCAGAGACGACTCTGATAATACGATCAGTATCACCAGAAACTTCAATGAACTCAACACTGTACTCAGGACTTTGCCTGACCGGGAGACGGAAAATCATATCTATCTCATTGAGTCTTCCGGTACCAATCCTGTTGAGTTTTGTGCAGATCCACCTAATCCTGATGACAACTACTATTGTCTCTCAGACCCATATTCCTGGCAACCCATAAAGGATGGGCTGATCTATGACAGAAACTCCCTGGAAATGCTGGGTAAAAGGGCAGCGGAAATGTACCTGGAGGTAAGCGGTGATTACCTGAATATGGATGCTCTTACCGCCCATTATCCCATGAATATTTACTTGCATAACAATTATAAAGAGCACCGCTATCGCTTAAATAATGGTCGTGGCAAGATAAAAGTAACAGGAGATGAGTTTTTAGAATTGAGGCACTGGGATGTCTCCGGCAATAACCGGCATGGAACCTATTTCGGTGTCAATAAATCTGCCGGAACAGAAACACACATTCAGCCTACACCGCCCTTTTTTCCAATGTTCGATCGTGTAAAACTTGACTTTTATCCTACAGATAAAGACGGGAATCAGTTCCCTATCAGAGATGAAGATGGTAACGAGGTGAAGGAAGGCGGTGTGGTACAATACATCAAAAAAAATGGGAGAGTCAATGAGGACTTTAACATTGGTCAGGAGTGGCTGACATGGAAAAAGTGGAGTGGAGATGCGGTTCAGACAGTCAATAAGATCAATACCAAAAATGCCTATTTAAAGATTCCTTCCCCCTTTGAAGACGCTGCCAGTACCAAATCGGCATTTTCAGTTTCTTTCTGGGTCGATATCAATCCGGGCGATAACTGTAGTACTTCAACGGATAAAACGTCTTGCTACCGTACAATCATTAAAACCCCCTATTTCAGTATCGATAAGTTCGGAAGTAAGCTGGTTATGAATTATCATGATTCTTATAGCGCAGTAAAACAATTGACTTACGACCTGTCTGCACCGGGATACTGGCCCAATGAGACAAAGAAACAGTGGTATTTCTTTACCCTATCCAATACCAATGGAGATGTAACGCTTTTTGCCAAAAACTTTGATGACCTGGCCAATGAGAGCTCTGGAAATCCGCTGGATCGCAGCTTAAAAAGTCTGGCAGATGCTGAGAATGCCACATTTACGGCTTATGACGATAACAAGAAATTCTCGAGTACATCATCATTGATGAGTTCATCTTTCAAAGGTAAATTGTGGAATGTTCGCTTCTTTAATGAAGCCCTGACCCAGGGCCAGGCAGAAGAACTCTTCGACCTGGATATGCGATCTGTTTCTTATAAGATTAATCATGACGAGAAAATTCATTATTCGCCACTTCATCATGTAAATACCAATAGAATGGTCTACTTACCCAAGGGAAGTGATCATGATGGTAGCCGTTTCTTTGACGACTACAATGAAGTAGAAGGCTACAGCGTGTCTTTCTGGGTAAATATCGATGAAGACTATGACAATGAGAGCCTGGTGCCTTTTGACGAAAACACGGTCGGTGAGTCCTTTTTCTCAGTCACTGATGGCACCAACGTGCTGGCAGGTTTAGAGCGTAGAAATGATGTGGTGGGTATCAACCGGTATTACAATGATGATTACGGCAATGTTTTCCCCTGGTACCTGTGGATGTATGAACCGGCCAGCTTTAATAAGTCACACGGACAGGGCAAGTATCATGTGATAATGACCTATTACCCTAATATGGTGAGGCTATATATGTACTACCCTGGCGAAGACCAGTTCATCAGAAGGCTGCACTATGCGGGCGCCCAGGAATTATCGAAGGCCACTACCTGGAATGTACACGATGACATTGAGAAATTTTCAGTGTATGACTGGACTCTTGATAGTTTGGAAGTCAATGCTTTACACTACTTTGATAAGCAAGATTTCCATGATACAGAAAAAGAGAGCTATGGCTATGACCCAACCACAACTCATGGGCTTAGCTACCATCCAAGTTTTGCAATCGTAGGTGATTTCGGTTGCAAAGACGGGGGCTGTTCAGTAGCAGGAGATAACTGCATAGTAGATGATACGTCAACTGATGCAGTAGACGTTGCGAACCTTACCAGAATGGCCAACCCCGGAGATGTAAGTGAAATGATAGATGGGTGGAACCCGGACTTCATCTTAACAGTGGGTGATAATGATTACTCCGATTCCGATATGGCATGTGCAAATAGCTATGAAGAAAATGTGGGTACCTACTACAGCAAGTACATTGCGCCCAGGGCCGATGAGATCACCAGCCGCAGGAATTATACTAAGAAGAATAAATTCTTCCCTATTCCCGGTAACCACGATTATAAGGACTATACAGATGTAGGTGAAGAAACCAATGCACTTCATGCCTATTTCGATTTTTTCAACCTGTGTAATACCGATCCTTATGACATGGACAACGATGAGTCTGACTGTTCAGGTGAGCCCTATGGACGCTATTATACCTTCAGAAAAGGTAATGTACGTTTCTTTATGCTAAACATAGATGAAAAGGAGCCTGATGGGGTGATATACGATGCTAACTATGATCCGGATGTTGAACTGAACAAAACAACACCTAACAGGGATGGTCTGCAGGCCTGGTGGCTGGAGCAACAGGTAAAGGCTTCTGAGGCAGATGGTGATGAAACTTTCCAGGTAGTATTGATGCACGTACCACCTTACTCAGTCAATTACGATGACGGGAACATTAGTGGCGGCTATTCGAATGTCTGGAACTCCCGAAGTGACGAAAATCGTGATGTCCGGGATAAGCTTCAGCAATGGCCCTTTAAGGCCTGGGGAGTAGATGCCATTATAGCGGGCGATGATCATAACTATCAGAAGATAGATATGAACGGACTGCCGCTGTTTGTAAACGGACTGGGAGGTCATCCGGGCTTCGCTTCGTTACGTGATCAGAAACTGGTACAGGATGGTACCGATGTCAGCACTACTACCGCAGAGTATCAAGAGGGCTATGCCGACAACTACGGAGCCATTAAGGGCTGGACCGATGCTACAAATCTCTACCTGGAGTTTTATAGTATTGGAGATGCCTCAAACCCTGTTAGTACGAGTACTATCAGCCCAAATACCGGTTCAACAGGTACGGCAGGTCAGGCAGCACCCATCCAAATAAGTCAGCCCGAGCCCGAACCAGAACCGAAGCTTACAGTGTACCCGAATTCTACCAGTGATTATTTGAGCATTTCCCTTGCGCAGGATGAACCGGTAGAAGGAGTGATTCAGATTCTGGGACTGAATGGCGTCAGCTATTACAGGTCAGAGATTAATCTTAATCAGGGCAATCACCAGTTAACTCTGGATTTACGTCCAATACTGAAGAGTACCTATGGTATATACGTTATGCGTGTGACTACCGGTACCCAGCAGGTAAGCAAAAAGATTATTTATAGCGGAGGAGGCCCTGAGGAGGAGGAAGAATAAACAGTGGTTTAAGACCGGTGTATTATGATTGAAGCATGGGGCTGTGAGGCCCTGTGCTTTTTTTATGCCAGTCGCCAGTAGGGCTTGCGATGAAAGGTACTAATATCATTGAAGACAATATCGGAGCAACTTGGCAGCAAAAAAGTGTTTTCTATTTTTCTCGACAGATAGTAATAAACTTTTAGAAATAATAAATGTATAAAATACGTTTAATTATTAACTTACAATTAAATCGATTGCATGTCTATCCTTGATCTCACCGTATTCATTGCTTACTGCCTTATTATCATTGGGGTAGGGCTGTACATTTCCACCAGGAAAAAGAACAAAGACAAAACCTCCCGGGATTATTTTCTTGCCGGTAAAAGCCTGACCTGGTGGGCCATCGGGGCCTCTTTTATCGCATCCAATATATCTGCCGAGCAGTTCATAGGTATGTCGGGTTCCGGCTTTGCTCTGGGCATCGCCATTTCATCATATGAATGGATGGGCGCACTTACCCTCCTGCTGGTGGGTAAATTCCTTTTGCCCATTTTCATTAAGAAGCAGATTTATACCATGCCACAGTTCCTGGCTGACCGGTACAACAGAAATGTAAAGACCGTCATGGCTATCTTCTGGATTGGGGTCTATGTATTTGTAAACCTCACATCTGTCTTATATCTGGGCTCACTGGCCATAGAGACCGTTATGGGCATTGACCAATCCATAGCAGCGATTGGCCTTGCTGCTTTTGCTATGATTTACTCGGTATATGGTGGACTGTCGGCCGTAGCCTGGACGGACGTGATTCAGGTGTTTTTCCTGGTGGTCGGAGGGCTGCTCACAACTTACCTGGCTCTGGAAACAGTGGGGGATGGTTCAGGGGCTATTGCGGGTTTTCAGACACTGATGATGGAGGCATCCGGTCATTTTGATTCTATCCTGGCAAAGGATCATCCCTATTATAATGATTTACCGGGTTGGGGAGTCATCATAGGGGGGATGTGGATCGCGAACATAAGTTATTGGGGTCTGAATCAGTTTATTGTTCAGAGGGCCCTGGCAGCCAAAACACTCAGGCATGCACAGGTGGGTGTTATGTTCGCTGGCTACCTTAAGTTACTGATGCCGCTGATCGTGGTAGTACCGGGCATTGCAGCCTATTACCTTGTGCAGCAGGAAGGATTGACCGGGGGCGGTATGCTGGATGGTGAGAGCATTACTGGCCTCATGACCGATGCAGAGACGAGCTCCATTAAAAATGATAAAGCTTACCCTGCATTGCTGAGCTTCTTACCGGTAGGTTTTAAAGGTATCGCTTTTGCCGCTCTCGTGGCTGCCATAGTTTCCTCTTTGGCGTCTATGGCGAACAGCACCTCTACTATTTTTACGATGGACATTTACAGGGAGTTCATCAATAAAACTGCCTCTGAATCGCGATTGGTGAATGTGGGCAGACTGGCAGCCCTGGTCGGTTTTGTTCTGGCCCTGGCTGTGGCACCTTTGCTTAGTGAGTTGGACCAGGCCTTTCAGTATATCCAGGAATACACCGGCTTCATTACCCCGGGTGTAGTGGCCATATTCTTACTGGGTATGTTCTGGAAGAAGACCACCCCCAATGCTGCCCTCGTGGGTGGCCTGGCTACCTTTGTAATCTCAATTATATTCAAGCAGCTCTTACCGGAAATTCCCTTTCTTGATCGCATGGGCTATACCTTCCTTATTTGTGCTTTTCTGATGATAATTGCGTCACTGCTAGAAGGGAGAGGCAAAGATGCTGAGAACGCATTGATCATTGGCAATTTCAACTTCAAAACAGGGCCCGTTTTCAACGTTGGGGCCATCGGTATCTGTATTATTCTCACCGTCCTTTACATCCTGTTTCAATGAACTGGAAAGAAAGACTTAAAAAGGCCTTCGCGGGGTTATCGGATAAAGAACCCCGGCTCTTTCAGTCCCCGGGCAGAATCAACCTGATGGGAGACCATACAGATTACAACATGGGGTGGGTGCTGCCGGCTGCGATCGATCGCAAAATGAGCATGGCCATTCAACTCAATCACTCCGAGCAATGTAGGGTGCTGGCGCTGGACAGGGGAGACGAGTACCAGTTTAATCTGAATTATCTTGGCAAAAACGAATCGGTAGACTGGCCAAATTATTTCATAGGCATCACCAGTCTGATGAGGGAGGCCGGGGTGGATGTGAGAGGGTTTGACTGTGTTTTCACCAGTGATATTCCCATTGGAGCAGGACTTTCCTCTTCGGCAGCGTTATGTTCATGCCTGGCCTTTGCCCTCAACGAGATTTTCGGAGGTATGCTGCCCCGAAAGCGACTGGTCGAATTAGCTCAACTAACAGAGCATCAATACATTGGTGTGGAATGTGGCAAAATGGACCAGACAGCAAGCCTTTTCGGAAAAGAAGGTCATATCCTGCGACTCGACTGTCGCTCAGATGAAATGAGCTATGCGAGATTGAGAACCGGTCGTTTTGAGTTTGTTATTTGTGATTCTGGTGTAAAGCATTCTCATGCTTCATCAGGATATAATGACCGAAAGGCCTCTTGTGATGAAGTGGTTGAATACTTCCAGAAGAGAAGAAACGGAGTAACGAGTATCAGAGACCTCACGGTTGAAGAAGTCAGACGAAATAAAGCAGGGCTGGGTATAGTACTATACAGAAGAGCTGCTTTTGTGCTGCATGAAAACCAAAGAGTAGTTGATGGAAGTCTGATGCTGGAGAACACTGATTTAGAAGGGTTCGGCAATTTAATGTACGATTCTCACTCAGGTTTGAGTAATGACTATGAGGTAAGCTGCCCCGAGATGGATTACCTGGTAGAACTTACACAATCTATGGACTATGTTTTAGGGGCACGCATGATGGGAGGAGGCTTTGGTGGCTGCACAATCAATTTGGTAGATAAGAAATACCTCCATCGCTTTCGATCATTGATGTCAGAGAATTTTTGGAAGAGATATGGAAAACCTCCCAGAATCATAGAAGTAAAGATTTCTGATGGCTCTAAGGAAATCTTGAAGTTGAATGCATAGAGTTCAATCCGTCCAAGGTAGACTAACTGGACTTCCCAAATCTCTCTTGTCCGGAGACAGGCTTCTTACTCAGCCTGGAAAAAGCAAAAGCCCCACTTGATAGTGGGGCTCCTACTTTTTGTGGGCCCACCTGGGCTCGAACCAGGGACTTTCTGATTATGAGTCAGATACTCTAACCAACTGAGTTATAGGCCCTAAGATTTAATGATAAATCTTGTATTCCAATTGAGTCTATCCTGACTTTACGTCAGGGTTATCGGCCCCTTCCAAAGTCCTTTGAAAGCCTTTGAAAATTGGATTGCAATGTTACATATTTGCCTTTAATTAAACAACATCGGGGTGAGAGACATTGGTGATTTTGACGCAATTATTTTCGACCTCGGTGGGGTGATCCTGAATATCGATCATGACGCACCCGTCAGGGCTTTCGCAAAGCTGGGGATCCCCGATTTTGAACGGTATTATTCGAAAATCAGCCAAAGCTCGCTGTTTGTAGACCTTGAAACAGGGGCCATCTCTCCGGATACTTTTCGCAACAGGCTCAGGGAAAACCTGCCGGTAGACCTGAGTGATGAAGTAATTGACGAGGCCTGGAATTCTATCCTCCTTGATTTTCCGGAAGAGCGGATTCGCCTTCTGGAGCGACTTCAAAATGAGTACAGGGTTTTTCTGCTGAGCAATACCAATGTCATACACTTTCATATCTTTAGCCAAAGGTTGAAAGCCCGGTATGGCTATAGCCAGCTCAGCGAGCTGATGGAGAAGACCTATTATTCCCATGAGGTGGGCATGCGCAAGCCCGACCTTCGCATTTTTCACCACGTTATCAGCGATGCACATCTGGAACCTGAAAGAACGCTCTTTATAGATGATTCTGAGCAGCACATTGTGGCCGCAAAGCAGGCCGGGCTCAGAACTTATCACTTAAAGGACGGAGATAGTATTATCAGGCTTTTCAATAAGTAATATGAAAATTCAGAACCAACATTATCATACAATCTGGACCAAAAAGGATGATCCGGAAACTGTTCAGGTTATCGATCAAAGGGTATTACCACACCAATTGGTCATCCATGATATCAGCACACCTGAAGAAGCTGCTTTGGCCATTTCTGATATGGTGGTCAGGGGAGCACCGCTGATTGGGGTGACAGCCGCTTATGGTTTGTATCTGGCCTGTCTGAGAAGCACTGCCGATACAGAACTGGAGGCAGTAGCACAGGCATTGAAGGCCGCGCGACCCACAGCGGTAAACCTGGCCTGGGCGGTAGATACGGTGATGGCGGAATTAAGGGATGTTGGGGCTGAAGAGAGAACTGCTGTTGCATTGGCTGCAGCAGAGCGCATCCAGTCTGAGGACATCGAAATTTGCCGCATGATCGGGGTGCATGGGCTGGAACTCATCCGGGAGCTTTACCAGAAAAAGCAGCGTACCATCAACGTGCTGACGCATTGTAATGCCGGTTGGCTGGCTACAGTGGACTGGGGTACGGCTACTTCTCCCGTTTACCATGCTATGGAAGCAGATATTCCTGTTCATGTCTGGGTAGATGAAACTCGTCCCCGAAACCAGGGAGCGAATCTCACGGCCTACGAGATGGTGCAACAGGAGGTACCTCACACCCTGATTGTAGATAATACCGGAGGGCATCTGATGCAGCATGGTATGGTAGACCTGGTAATTGTCGGGACAGACAGGACAACCTCCTGCGGAGATGTGGCAAATAAGATCGGTACCTACCTCAAAGCGCTGGCGGCAAAAGATAATAATGTACCTTTTTATGTAGCATTGCCGTCTTCCACGATCGACTGGGACCTCAAAGATGGTGTGAAAGAGATTCCGATTGAGCAACGGAGTGAGGAGGAAGTAACGCATATTTCGGGCTGGGCCAATGATCAGGTACAGAAGGTGAGATTGAGTCCTGAAGGTACTCCGGCTGCTAATTATGGCTTTGATGTGACCCCTGCCAGACTGGTGACGGGTCTGATTACCGAAAGAGGCGTATGTGAGGCCTCTGAAGAAGGACTCTTATCACTTTTTCCTGAAAGAGCCCATACCCATGGATGACGGTGTAATCAAATTTCAGCTGGACTGGCAGGAGGGAAGTGCTCCTGATTTCCAGGAAATGATAGAGCTTATGCACTGGCGCGACCGCATGTATGATCTGGGTCTGATTGGTTACGATGAGCAGCATCAGGTGGGTTATGGTAACATCAGCATCCTTCCGGATAGATTACCCGGTTTTGTAATATCCGGTACGCAGACAGGTCATATCTCCCGACTTGGGGCAGAGCACTATACCAGGGTGACTAAATATAACATCGCTGATAACCATTTGACTTGCCGGGGACCTGTCAAGGCCTCTTCAGAGTCATTGACCCATGCTGCAATCTACGAAGCGAGTCCGCAGATCAGAGCAGTGATCCATATTCACCACGATGTACAATGGGAGGCCTGGTTGGGTGAAGTACCTACTACCAGTGCTGAAGTACCTTATGGAACGCCTGAAATGGCTGCAGAGATTCATCGACTTTTCCGTGAACATAAAAGCAAGCCGGAGGTAATTGCCATGGCGGGACATCAGGGAGGGTTGATCTCCTTCGGTACAAACCTGGAAGAAGCCGCCCGACCTTTTCTGAAGGTGTTTGCCTGAACTCCCCGCCATTTTTTGATCAGGACCTTATTCTTCGGCTGACCACCCATTTACCGGGTACATATAACCAGCCTTTGGGTCTTTTGATCCATCTGCCTGCTACATAAGTGCGATTTCGCCTGGGTTTTACCCATTTCCCGGATTGCCAGACATAGCGATTGCTTCTCTTATTCCATACCCAACTGCCCTCTATCCAGATGGCATTGCTAAAGGGTTTGCGGGGCTTTGTTACCATTACTTTGGGAGTAGCGGGTCTGACCGTGACCACTATTTGTGCTTCAGCACTTTGCACTCCCAAACCCATCATTCCCAATAATACGATACCGAGTATCAGACCTTTCTTTTTCATAATGCTGTTGTTTCCTGAATAGACAGGGCTGACAGCTCAAGGTTTAATGAAAACGGTGAGAAAGTGGTGTGATAGGTTTTGAGCCATGCCCTTATGCATCAAAGGTTAATCATGGCTGTCAGGCTGAAAAACCAGGCTGAAGAGGGGAGAGAGATGGGCTAATAGTCGAAGGAGGAGAGGGAAGGATACCAAACTTGGTCTATTGATTTGGTAGGATTTTGGAGCAGGTTTTTGAAGAAACCTGATTTTTTGAAGCCGGGGAAATCAGTCTTCTTCGCGGTAGGCGAGCATGCCGCCAATCATATTGCGGACCTTGGTAAAGCCCTGAGATTCGAGGTATTTCTTGGCTCTGCCTGAGCGACCGCCTGACTTGCAGTGTACGATCATTTCCTGGTCTTTCCAGTCTGCAATTTCATCAATACGGGCCGGAATATCTCCTAAGGGGATTAGCTTAGCCCCCATATTGTCTTCCTCGTATTCCCATTCTTCGCGCACATCAAGAATGTTCAATGCCTCATTAGCAGCTTGTCTTGCCTTAAGCTGCTGAACGGTAATATCCTCCATGATTCTGTTAATCTTTAAGTATTATTCGCTTCGTAAAAGTCTGACCGTTGCGAACGATCCGAAGCAAATATATACCTTTTTTGTTCAAGCTTAAATCGACCAAAAGCCGATCGTCCTGCTCTTCGAGTCTGAAGAGCACCTGCTTGCCGTAGCTGTCGAAAACATTGACGTTATCGGCCGAACCGGGTATGTTGACTATACCATTCGAGGGGTTGGGAAAGATATCAATCCGGGCTTCACCACCACCAACCGGCTCTTCAAAATTGGCGGCTACTTCTTTGTCAAAACGGGGTCGCATAAGGAAACTGCCTTGCACAAACTCATTAGCTCGCCAGGTACCATCCACGTTGAAGAACATATGTTCGCCAGAGTCATTATTCTTATCCAGCCCTACTGCCAGAAACTCATTGGTAGCCTGGGCAAAACCAATATAAATGGTGTCCTGAACAAAGATGGGAGTGTCCAGCTCATAGGCTCTCATCTCACCAATAAAGGCAGGTCTTAAGACTGAGAAGGGGTCCTGAAACAGTACAGAATCCTCTCGCTCGTTCGCCTTGATGTCTCTCCAGACCATCAGCTCAATCGGCTCGCCCGCCTGGGTAACAAATGGAAAATTGATGTCGATATGCGTGAGCAGGGCTCTTTCTTCCAGTACGTAACGATAGGCCAGTTTTCCTCCGCTCTGGTTGATGCCGGCAGCAAAGTCAGGTTCCCCGTCATCATAGGCGAAATAGTCGTCAATGGTAGTTACAATTTGTACAGTATCGTTAATTCTGTAATCGATGGACTCGATAAAAGTGGTATCGGTGCCTTCAATCCTGTCAATAAAGAAGTTGTCACCGGATTGTATAAAGTAATTGGTTTCAAGTACCAGCGAATCAGCACTCGGGTCGAGTAAGTTATGATCGAGGACCGGTGAAGTGAAAGTCACTCGCTCAAAGGCTCCGGGTAGTGGACTGGCTACCGTACCGTCATTCAGTCTTTGTACAATGGCATTCGCTGCCCTGTCAATAACGATGGCGGAATACTGAACGGGCTGGAAAATATCATTCAGGTTCAGAAACTCAGCCGAGGTCTCGCGCAGATAATCTGTAGGATTGGCAAAGAACTGTTCGGTAGGCATGGCCGTATAGGGCCCTATGAGAAATGAAGGTTTGCGCGTCAGGGCTCTGTCAGGGTAAGCGATATCTCCCGGGTAGCGCCCCTCATTCAGATAGACATAATCCACCAGCCAGGTATCAAATGCTCCGGCCAGTCTGGAAAAAGACCGGAAACGGAATTGAAACTCTGTATGGAAAAAGCCGGAAGGTACTTTTATCAATTCCTGGGTGAAGTCGGGTCTTTCGTTGAGTATTCCTCCTGTCTGGTGCCATTGTGTTTGCCAGCTGCCATCGGCTCCTCTGAATTGTAGTACCAAAGAATCTTCACTGTCAGGTAATTCTCCAATGCCGTTTACCTGCCAGAAAAAGCTGAGGTAAACAGAGTCGACCTGATCTGCACCGATCATACTCAGGTCTATGGGAATAGAGATGAGGCTGTCTGTGGGACCATTGAGGAGGCTTGTCGCATTATAGGGAGCTCCATTGGCATCTACTCCGTCAAAAAGAGCAGCATTGATCGTAGGGGCAGATACACCTGTACCATTACTGATTCTTACATTCTGGCTGTTTACCCATTTGTCGGGAGAGGGAACGGCCCCTGCCTGAGAGAAGTCATCCCAGAAAGGAAAACCTGCACCTTCTGAATTTTGGGGAGCATCAATATTTCTTGCAGGAAGATTTACCCGGGTTTTCCCTCTTTGGTTGGGAAGCGGTTTTTCCAGAATCTGAGCAAAGCCCTGGAAAGAGAACAGCAATAATGATATAAAAGCGAGTTGGCGCAAAAGCTATTTCATTTTGATATCATCACCTGATCCATTGTCTTCCTCCGGCTCAGTCGGTTCATCTCCATTGATCCAGATCTCAATCAGAGAGCCGGAAAGGATCATGGCCCCGACAGGTGGTCTTTGCTTATAGACTGTGTTACGAGGCAGACTGTCTACCTTGATGTAGTTGATGACATCTAGTTTTAAACGAGAAGCCTTGATTTGAAATTTTACTTCGTCTGCAGTTTTTCCCAGAAAATCCGGAGTAGCGAAACGTTGAGAGCCTTCACCATCTCCGATTACCAGATCTACAAAAGAGCCTTTCGCCAAAGATTCCCCTTCGGTAATATCTTCTCCTTCATACTTCTGAGCCAGTACGGCATTGGTTGCAATGTTGGGTACCATCTCAATGTCCCCCACCTTTAGTCCATGAGAAATAAGGATATCCCGGGCGTTTTGGATGTCTGTATTAATCAGGTTCGGCATTTTCACCTTGGGAGGCACTGTGGCGTTCAGAGAAAGGTAAATCTTCCGGTTTTCTTTCACCTTGGCTCCCGCTTTGGGATTCTGCGTCAGGATGGCCAGAGGGTCATACTGCTCCGAATAACCGGAATCTGCCATAATCTCATAGCGAAGGTTGCGCTGCGTAACATACTCATCCAGGTCTTCATAAGACATGCCCACCAGTTCCGGTACCGTAATGGTCTCCCCATGGTTGGTGGTAGAAGGAAGGTAGATGTAGAAAAAGAATACGATCATGATGGTGGCTATACCCACCATGATACCTATGTTTTTAAGAAAGCTGTAGAAAGTGAAAGGCTTGTTACTCATACTGTTTGTTCGTTACCCGATCGTTCATTGCTTGCTTCCCTCCAAACCAACGAAAGAATATGCCTGACTATATTCCCGATGGTACAAAATTCATAAAAAATGAATGATCACAAAGATAGATTTTATTGGCACAATTGCCCAAACAAAGATGAGCCCCCTTCAGGTGGCCGACATAGTAGCCGGGATCATAAAAAAAGCACAACCCATTGGCTGTGCTTTGTATATTTTTAATCTCACTCAGGATATCAGACTGTTGCTACATTTACAGCCTCAACTCCTGTGATTTCAGGTATTTCTTTTTTAATGGCTTCTTCCACACCGGCCTTCATCGTCATAGGAGACATAGGACAACTGCCACAGGCACCCAGCAGCTCCAGTCGTACCACAAGATCTTCTGTTATTTCCAGCACCTTTACATCGCCTCCGTCAGCTACCAAAAAGGGTCTGATTTTCTCTAATGCCGCTTCTACTCTTTCTATCATGCTTAATCAAATATAACAGTTAAACCTTTAACTCTACCTTTTTAGTTTCCGCTTTACTCGCATTTCTTATGGCTACACGCTGAGCCACAGACTGAGCCAGCTCTTCAAAGGCCTCGCTGGTGATAGAATCCTGCATGACAGCAGGGTAACCCAAATCACCCGCTTCGCGGATTCCCTGTACCAATGGTACTTCTCCAAGAAAAGGCACATCAAACTTCTCTGCCATGCGTCTGCCGCCACCCTGACCGAAAATATAATACCTGTTATCAGGCAGTTCTTCCGGGGTGAAAAAGGCCATGTTTTCAACTACCCCCAGTACCGGAACGTTGATCTGAGCTTGTTTGAACATTTGAAGACCTTTCTGTGCATCGGCTATGGCCACTTTCTGTGGGGTGGTTACCAGCACGGCCCCCGTTACCGGTACAGTTTGTACCAGGGTAAGGTGAATGTCACTGGTGCCGGGAGGCAAATCAATCAGGAGGTAATCCAACTCGCCCCAGTCGGTATCTCCGATAAACTGCTTCAGGGCACTACTGGCCATAGGGCCTCTCCAGACCACCGCATTTTCAGCAGGAGTAAGAAAACCTATGGAGATCAGTTTTACACCATATTGTTCAATGGGGACAATCAGGTTTTTGTCTCCCTCTTTGCGAATGCTAGGCTGCTCATGCTCACAGTTAAACATAGTGGGCATGGACGGACCGAAGATATCAGCATCGATAATCCCGACACTGGCACCAGAGCGGGCCAGGGCCACGGCCAGGTTGGCGGTAACCGTAGATTTACCTACACCGCCTTTGCCGGAAGCCACCGCAATAATGTTCTTTACTCCCGGTAAAAGAGGAGCATTGTCACGGGTAGAGGTCACATGAGAACTCATATTGATGCTGACCTCTACATCTTCTCCCACATAAGTCGCTATAGCTTTCAGGCAGTCATTCTTGATCACTTCCTTCAGCGGACAGGCAGGAGTCGTCAGCATGACGGTAAAAGAGAGTTTATTCCCTTCAATCTCAATATCCTGAATCATGTTAAGCGTTACCAGATCCTTTTTGATATCCGGATCATCCACATGTCTCAGGGCCTTCAGTACATTCTCTTTAGTCAATGCCATATCTCTCACTTTGCGCTGCAAATTAAGTGCATTCCTGTCAATCTGTCTAATCGATTTATATCATTAACCCGACTGACATTTATCTGAGCTGTGTCTGGTTTACCAGACAGACAGAATTCACTAAACCTGAGCTTCAATATTAACACAAGTTCCCTGAAATGGTTCAACGGTTTTCTCTCGAAAGCCTCTATATTTGATGTCCCATTATGGCCATCAGTAACGAGACGATCAACGAGATAAAAACCCGCGCAGATATTCTGGAAGTGGTGGGTGATTTCGTGGACCTGAAAAAGGCAGGGAGCAGCTACAGAGGACTGAGTCCTTTTACCAATGAAAAAACGCCCTCCTTTTACGTTTCACCCAGCAAGGAGATATACAAATGCTTTAGTTCCGGTAAAGGCGGAGACGCCATTTCCTTCATCATGGAGCTTGAGGGCATCAACTATATAGAAGCGCTCAAATACCTGGCAAATAAATACGGTATTGAAGTAGAGGAAGAAGAGCAGACGGATGAGCAGATTCAGGCCCAGAACGAGCGTGAGTCTCTGTTCATTATTCTCAATTTCGCCAAGGACTACTTCGTGGAGACGCTTTGGGAGCATGAAGAAGGAAAGTCCATAGGCCTGAGCTATTTCAAGGAACGCGGATTCAGCGAAGAGACGATCAGGAAATTTGACCTGGGCTACAGCCTTGATACCTGGGACGGCTTTATGAAAGCCGCGGAGAAGAAAGGGTTTAAGCGTGAGATCATGGAGAAGGCAGGGCTTATTCTGGCTTCAGAAAACAAGACCTACGATCGCTTTCGCGGACGGGTTATGTTTCCCATACATAACGTAGCCGGAAAGGCCATCGCTTTTGGCGCCAGGATTCTTACCAACAATAAGAAGCAGCCTAAGTACATAAACTCTCCTGAAACAGAGGTTTACCATAAGAGTAATATTGTCTATGGTATCCATCAGGCCAAAAAGGAGATTCGCAATGCTGACCTGTGCTATCTGGTAGAAGGATACACAGATGTAATCTCCATGCATCAGTCTGGTGTGGAGAATGTGGTGTCTTCTTCCGGTACCTCTCTTACCAAGGAACAGATTCAGCTCATTGGTCGCTACACCAAAAACATCACAGTTCTTTACGATGGTGATAATGCGGGTATCAAGGCCTCATTCAGAGGGATTGACCTTATCCTGGAGCATGACCTGGATGTAAAGGCTGTCGTTTTTCCGGAAGGAGAAGACCCTGACAGCTTCTCACGCAGTATGAGCTCCGAGGCTTTTACGGATTACCTCAAAGAGAACGCGAAAGATTTTATCACCTTCAAGACCAACGTACTTACGGATGGGGGCAAGAAGGTGGACCCTGCCAGCAAGGTACAGGTAATTCGGGATGTGATTGCCAGTATCGCCCTGATTCCGGATGGGATCAAACGCTCTGTGTATATCCAGTCCTGTGCGCATCAGCTGGATATTGAGGAGCAGGTGCTGCTCTCAGAGCTCAATAAGCTGCTGATTACGAAGCAGCAAAAGGAGAGCCAGCAAAGATTCAGGGAAAATGAGCAGGTCGAAGCAGCCAATTACCCCCCTGAACCCGTACAGGAAGAAGTCAAAGAAACGCAGTATGCTTCCTTCTATGTAGAAAGGGAAACATTGCGCATGCTTGTCAATTATGGCGCAGAGGCTTTTGATGAAGAAACTACGATTGCTCAGTTTATTGTTGACGAAACCGGAGATATCAGTTTTCAGGATCCCATGATTGGTAAAGCCATTGGTATGGCCGGGAGTATGCTGGAAGCGGGACAAAAGATTGGCCCTGATCAGTTTATCGGCCCACAGGACCCCAACATGAGTCAACTGGTGATTGATATGCTGGAGTTGAAGCACTTTATCAGCGATGGCTGGAAAGACAAGCATAAAATTGACACGGTGCATGAGTCAGAAGACTTGCCGGAAGCCACCTTTAAGGTAGTGTTGCGCCTGAAAAGAAAAAAGCTCGAAGAGCTGCTGATAAAGACAGAAGAAGACTTGAAATCCAACAAAAACCCACTGGAGCAGGACGAGCTCATGAAAATATACATCCACTATAAAAGGCTTTTTGATGAGGTTGGTAAGCAGCTTGGCATCGTGGTGGCCAAGTGATTTTTTAACAATACTTTCCTTATTACATTTGCCTGACTTAAGAAAAACGCATGTCTGAGAAAATCCAGCTTGACCCGATTGAAGATGCTATTGAAGCCATCAAAAACGGAGAGGTCATCATCGTTGTTGATGATGAGGACAGAGAGAATGAAGGTGACTTCATTTGTGCTGCCGAGAAAATAACCCCTGAAATTGTCAACTTTATGGCTACGCACGGGAGAGGACTCCTTTGTGCGCCTCTCGTAGCGGAGCGTTGTGATGAACTGGACCTGGATCTGATGGTAGGAAAGAACACCGTCTTACACGAAACACCTTTTACGGTGTCTGTAGATCTCATCGGTCATGGCTGTACCACAGGTATTTCTGCCAGCGATCGGGCTAAAACCATCCAGGCACTGGTGAATGATGAAACCAGACCGGAGGATTTAGGACGACCCGGACATATCTTTCCGTTGCGGGCCAAAAGGGGAGGTGTACTCCGAAGAACCGGCCATACAGAAGCAGCTGTTGATTTTGCCAGGCTGGCCGGACTGAAACCCGGGGGTGTACTGATCGAAATCATGAACGAGGATGGTACCATGGCCAGGCTCCCTGACCTCAAGAAGGTAGCCGAGCGCTTCAATCTGAAACTGGTATCAATAGAAGATCTGATTTCTTACCGAATAGAGCAGGAAAGTCTCATAGAACGTGCCGTGGGCGTAGACTTACCCACAGAGTATGGTGATTTTCACCTGCAGGCCTACAAGCAAATCAACTCTGAAGAAATCCACCTGGCCATTACCAAGGGAGAGTGGGAGCCTGATGAGCCGGTACTGGTGAGAGTACACTCTTCCAGCACCCTGGGAGATATCTTTGGTTTTACCCGCGATACAGGAAACCCTATTAAGTACGCGATGCAAATGATTGAGCAGGAAGGGAAAGGCGTGGTACTCTACATGAATCAGGGTGCCCGCGGTTCCAGGCTACTGGATGAACTCGACAGCTTAAAGAGCTCTGGCAGTGCTGAGGGCAGGTTTGGCGTAAAAATGGACCGCAAAGATTATGGCGTGGGCGCTCAGATTCTCAGAGATCTGGGAGTGAAAAATTTACGCCTGATTTCAAACAATCCTCAGAAGAGAGTAGGGTTGGTTGGCTATGGTTTGGAAATCAGCGAATATGTAGCTTTGCAGACCAAAAACTAGGTTTTTACATAAACATTTCGTTTTTTCAATCGTTTGCATATGTATATGAAACGGTTGATAGTCACACTTTTGTTGATTTCATCTGCCTTTCAGGTAGAGGGGCAGAATTTTCCATCACAGCAATGGCATCCGGGGGTAGTACACCTCAATAATGACAGTTATGTAGTTGGAGAGGTTAAATACGATTTGGATCATGATGCAGTACAGGTAAACATCAATGGCACTACCAAGACCTATTCTTCTCAGCAGGTAGCTTCATTCAAGATCAGACCAAAGCGTCAAAAGAATTTCAGACACTTCTTTACACTGCCTTACGAAAATAAGACGGGTCATAAAACCCCTCGATTCTTTGAAGTGGTGGTAGAGGGCAGGTCTACACTGCTGGCCAGAGAGTATGTGGCCACGGTGAGTGCCCGGAACAATACCTTACGTCAGACCAGAAGGATAGGCCTTAACAATCCGTCCAACAGAAACCTGGGAGGTGGTACACGCACGATACTGGCGCATCGCCTGTATATTGTCAACCTGGATGGTAAAATCCACAAGCTGACAGGCCGTAAAAAGGATTTGTTCTATGTGCTCGAAGGGCACAATGAGGACCTCAAGTCCTTCATTAAAAAAGAGCGCATCAGGCTGGACAAAATCAACGACATGGCACGCCTTGTCGGGCATTATAACTCCATCAGCACTGAGCAGTCACGCGCTTATTAATCTTCCTGTTTGCTGCCGCAGAGCTGTCTGGCAGGGTCGGTGAACCAGATCACGATACCCCTTTAAGAACATGCGAAAAAAACTGCTTTTTTCGTTGCGAATGTAACTGAGCTTTCGAACTTGGACATTCAAATTTAGCCCTCCCGAATTATGTCCAGACCTTTGATATTAATCTCCAATGACGATGGTATTACCTCACGCGGCATCCGTGTACTGGTAGAAGTAATGGCCGAACTGGGAGAGGTGGTAGTGGTAGCACCTGATAGCCCGCAGTCAGGTATGGGGCATGCCATTACCATTGGCGATACCCTTCGCTTATTTGAGACAAATCTTTTTCAGGACCTTGAAGTGATTTCCTACAAGTGTTCCGGTACGCCCGCGGACTGTATTAAGCTGGCAAAGCATCATGTTTTCAAAGACCGCAGTCCGGACCTTGTGGTCAGTGGCATTAATCATGGAAGTAATCTGGCGGTGAGTGTACTTTATTCAGGTACTATGTCAGCTGCCATGGAGGGTGCCATTGAGGGCTTCCCGTCCATAGGGTTCAGCCTCTGTGACTTTTCTCATAAGGCCGACTTTGAACATACCCGTGAGCCGGTCAGGCATATCGCCAATGAAGTATTGACGAAAGGCCTGGCCAAAGGCATTGCGCTGAACGTAAACATTCCTCCCAAGCAGAATGAAAAGCTGAGAGGGATAAAAGTATGCCGACAGGCCCGGGCTCACTGGGAAGAGGAGTTTGATCAGCGAAAAGATCCTTACGGCCGACCCTACTTCTGGTTATCCGGCAACTTTGTCAATAATGATAAGGGAGAGGATACGGATGTGTGGGCCGTTGATCACAACTATGTATCCATAGTACCTTGTCAATATGATATGACAGCCCATCACACCATTGCCCAGATCAATGATGAGTGGGACGTGTAACCTGATAGCTCATATATTTTCGATTACACTCCCTGGTGTATCTTCTCAACTTTGGCTTGTTCGGTAATTTGTTTTCAGAAAGTTCCACCGGATATCACTTTTCATGAAAGGTTAACAGTGCCTTTGATTCTTAATGCTGTCATAGCAATGCACTAACGCTGCCACAATGCGCCCGATGTAATTTTCGGCCTTTAAAAGCAAAAGGACGAAAATGCAGAGAACGATACTATTATTATTTATTTGCCTGATCCCTCAGATGGTTTGGGCTCAGAATGCCGGAAGTCTGGCCGGAACAGTAAAGGATGAGGCAGGAGATTTTATCCCCGGAGCTACGGTGGCTATAAAAGGCACAGATCGCGGTGCTATTACAAATGCCAACGGACAGTATGTTATTCAGAATTTAAACGCGGGCAATTATGAAGTAGTAATCAGCTTTGTTGGCTATCAGAGCGTAGAGCAGACGGTTTCCATAAGCTCAGGTGAGAGATTTGTGCTGGATGCTACACTGTTACCGGCCAACATTCTCCTGGAAGGACTGGTGGTGACCTCACAGAGAAGAAGTCAGGTGGTGAAGGATGTGCCGATTGCGGTGACCTCGCTGGGTGCTGATTTTCTTTCCAGAACCAATACTTTCGAGTTCGATGCCCTGTCTGAGTTCGTTCCCGGACTGCAGGTGCAGATTCAGAGTACCAACAATCCCGGTTTTGTGGTCAGAGGTATCACCAGTGACAGCGGAGATTCTAGGGTAGAACCGAGGGTTTCTGTATTTCAGGACGGTGTTTCCATTAGCAAATCACGCGGCTCGGTAGTAGAACTGTATGATCTCGAAAGAACAGAAGTACTGAAAGGTCCGCAAGGGACACTTTTTGGCAGAGGTGCACAGATTGGTGCGATTCATCTGATTCAGAACAAGGCCAGAAAGAACTACTCATCTAATATCAAATTTGGTGTAGGTAACCTGGGACAGACACTGGCAACAGGACATGTAAATGTACCGGTGAGCGATAATCTGTATTTAAGAGTTGCCGGTATCTATAACTACCGCGATGGCTTCATTGATAATGTATCGGGTGGCGACCTGAACGGAAAAGAAACGGCAGCGGGAAGGCTGGCTCTTAAATACCTGCCGGGCAAAAACACTTCCGTTGATTTTATCTTTAACTACCAAAATGACACGCCTCCGGGTACTTCATTTAAGAGTGGTACCTATGCACCGGCAGGGGGAGACCTGAGCCCGAACAGCCGTGCCGACCTGGAAAGAGGGGAGGCCTTAGGGCTCGACCGCTCGGTATGGGGAGCTACGGCTATTGTAAATCACACCCTGAGTCCTTCCTGGGACCTTACATCTATCACCGCCTACCGTGAGTTTGATTCCTACGAGTCGTTTGACGCAGATGGAACGGTGGCCGATGTGCTCTGGTTTGCAGAAGATTCCCGGGGCAAACAATTCAGCCAGGAGCTCAGGTTCAATTTTGGCAACGAATCTAAGTTCAGGGGCTTTACAGGTCTGGGGTATTTTTATGAAGACGGTTCTCAGGCAGTACCCTATTCAGGCGATGAAAGAAGCCTCTATGCCTTATTTTCTCCTTTTTTGCGCGGTAGTATACAGGGTAACCCCGATTTACCTGACGCTGTCAAAGCCGCTTTGCTGACAGCCATCCCTTTCGAACCCCTGGTGGTTAACGGACAGGCCAACCTGGTATCTAATATTCCTAACGTACCGGCCGTATTCGGCCCGCTGGCAGGTCTGGCCCTGAAAACGAACCATGAGGAAGTCTCTACCAATTTTGGTGAGAACTACGCATTTGAAATTTTCGCAGACGGTACGCTCGATTTGACGGATGAGTTGAGTGTCACAGCAGGTATCAGAGGTACCTATGAGAATATTACCGGAGCACTGGATGTACCGGCTGCCACGAACCCCGGTACACTGGGATTCCTGTTAACTGGCGGATCGGCCAACAATATCTTTACCCCAACGAATGGCAGAATCGAATCGAATGCTGAGTTTCTCTCTGCGGTAGGACGACTGGCCGTAGATTATAAGTTGAGCAGAGATATTACCCTTTTCGGTAACATCGCCCGGGGTCGCAGACCCAATGTGGTTCAGGTAACCGCAGGTGGTACCAATGTACTGAATGCCGAAACCGTCTGGAGTTATGAGGCCGGTTTCAAGTCTTTGAGTATGGGCGACAGACTTCAGTTTGATTTCAACGCCTATATCTATGACTACAATAACTTCCAGACGAGCATAGCTATTGCCGATCAGTCAGGGTTTAGAATTGAGACCAGAGATGCAGGTAAGTCTTCTGCCACAGGCGTGGAAGTAGCCGCGCAGTATGCCTTTACCAAAGATATCAGTGCTTTTGCCAACTATGGTTATATCGATGCTTCATTTGATGATACGGATGCTGATGGCAATGCTCAGAACCTGGCAGGCAATACTTTCAGGCTGACTCCGAAGCATTCTTACTCTGCCGGTCTTGATTTGAATTTACCCGTAGCTGAGAAGGTAGCAATGTATTTCAGGCCTACCTATAGCTACAAATCGCGCGTGTTCTTTGAAGAAACCAATGTTGCCGGTATTGAGCAGGAAGGATATGGTTTGTTGAACCTTCGTCTGGGAGCCAATTTCAACCAAAAGTATGACATCATGTTTTTCGCCAATAATGCGCTGGATGAAGAGTTCATCATTGATGCCGGCAATACCGGAGGAGCTTTTGGGATTCCCACCTTTATAGCCGGACCTCCGAGACTGATCGGAGCACAGTTCAGCATCACCTTAAAATAGTAATACAGATAGAGTTTGCTCTTTATCTCTACGTGTGGAGGGGAGGTCTTGAAGAAGATCTCCCTTCATTTTTACAGGTACTTCCCGATTTTTTTGGGTGGCTTGTGCCAGGTTTTGATCAGCTTGCCCGATTTATCAAAGAGGGCATATGTGGGGAAAACCTTAATGTTAAATCGCTTGTAAATCACACCTTTCTCATCCCACAGACTATTCCAGACAATCTGAGCCTTAAGTTTTGGAGTTACTTTGGTCCATGTTTCATAAGTAGGATCATCCCACATCGTAAGCATATCCAGCTGATCTCCGTACTCCTCATGAATGGCGACCATTTTAGGAATATCCATCAGGCAGGGTCTGCAACTCGAAGAGGAAAAATCAATGAGGATGGGTTTCTCACCGCTTAGCTCAATCCGTTGTTCCTCCCTGGCTTTGTTGGTAGCTGTCAGATGGGAAAACACTTTCGTATCCGGGTCGTAGCCCACCAGCTTTTGTTCTTCCATATAGCTGGTCAGGCTCCTGAAAGCCCAAAAGTCACGAACACTGTCGGGAGCTTTTTCTACCAGCTGGGTCAGGTACTTATTTTTCAGGAAGCTTCTTTGCCTGTTCAGATACACCATATATGGCTGGGAGTAAGCCAGCTCAGCTTCTTTGACAGGATCTGGTTTTTTGTTCTGATCAATCTGATCGGTGATGACCTGTAAATCTGAATATGGAACAGGGTTGATGGTTTTCTCCTGAATCGACCCTTTGATTACCAAATCTGATTGTTCCACCCAGATCATCTTTTGAGTAGTGAACTTGTGTTTGTTCAGCGTTCTTATTTCGATGATGGTAGGAAGGCTCTTTACTTTCAGCGAAATCACCTTCTTTTCAACCGGAATGCGCCTGCTGTAACTGGCATACTTGATGAATATCTTTTCTTCGGGAAAACCGGTAATGTCCAGTTGGCTAAGGTTAATGTTTACGGTAGTTTCCTGTGCAAAGCAGGGAAATGAAAGCAAAAGGCAGAGAGCGATGGTGAATATGCTGCGCATAACAGAATGGTTTTAGTTTTTGAACGACCCTCTAAAATACGATTTATATACGTTAATGATTCAGAGCCTATACCCGGGAAGAAAGTCAGGACCTCTGTTAGTCATAGAACTCTGATTTATTCAAGACCGTATGACCCTAATATGTCCATTACATCCGTTATGCTTTTTGTCCACAGCAGTCCTCCTGACAGACCTGAAAATTACTTTCCGATGGTCTATTATTTGGGCTTTGGTCTTATACTATCGTTAGTTTTGATGTCCATGGCCAGAGAAAAGATGCACAAAAGAGTCTCTTATCTGTTCAACTTTGGTTTTGCCATGTTGGTTTTACCTGTAGTTTTCTTTACATGGCGAATCATTGACCTGAATAAGTTTTCCAGTGATTTCTTCATGTTGGCACTTGTTTTTATGGTACTGGGTGCCATTGGATTAATCGCCCTCGGTTCAAAAAAGGAGGCTTCCTTAACTCATAGGTATGTATACCTCTCGATAGGACTTGTATTTGGTGCCATAGTGCTTTTTGGGCTGTTGGACTTCAGTACAATGTTTGATCTTCTTATCGCACCTCACAGATGGTGGATTATTTTCGTTCCGCTAGCATCAGTATTCGCTCTTATCTTCGAGCGAAAGATTAACAGAGATAGTTTGTCCATATTGTCAGTTCCATGGACTGGGTTAGTGCTGTTACTTATTGTGGTTCTGGGTTTCAGCCAGAATCAATAGTAGAAACCCTAAGGCTTTACATTCCCCGCTTCATCCAGTGGCAGGTAAGGATTAAAGGCAATCTCCCAGAGATTGTCATCCGGGTCAGCAATATAACCGCTGTAACCACCCCAGAAGACTTCTTCGGGCTCCTTGACAATCTTCACACCTTTTTGTCTGAGATCAGCAAAAACTTCATCCACCTCGTCTTTACTCCGGGTGTTATAGGCGAGACTAAAGGCTTTAAAGCCTGAGCCTTCGGGTGATACTCCGGCATCTTCAGCCAGCTTATCCTTGGGGTAGAGTGAGAGCAGTATACCGTTGAGCTGCATAAAAGTGATGCTCTCGTTACTTGAAGAGAGTTTTGTCCAGCCTAAAGTATTCTGATAAAAATCGTTGGCCGCTGTCAGGTCATTTACTCCGAGGCCTACAATGGTGAGTCTTTGTTGCATAAGTGTGGTTAGAAGGTTATCGTTCCTAGGTTTATGGTTAATGTGATTCTACTTTCTGGTTCTGGTATTTTGAACTCCAGACCATCAAAACCAATCTCTGTTCCGATCTTAAATTCATTATTGTTGTTGTCCCTTGCAATGATAGTTACGGGAATGGCAGAATGGTTTTCCTTATACAACCCGATCAGGTAATTGGCATCAGGATTGGCTGAAGTCAGATGAGAGATCATGGTGTCGTCCACCTCCATATCGACTACTTTGAATAATAAACTCGCTGACCTTGAATCAGCTTCTTCAATGCCGTGGAGATAGACTGTTGTAGGGAGTCGGACCTCCTTTACTTCCAATGAATCGTTTTGAAACATTGCTTTGTAGTTCACCATATATACACCGCAGGCCTGAGAAAAGCCGAAGTTTATACCAGAGAGTAGTATAAATAGAGTAAGAAGGGCTTTCATAATATGTTTTAACGGTAGTAAAGACAAATGATTTAATTGCTCTTCAGAAAACCCATGACAGATTCAGAGAAATTTTCCTGTTTGTAGGTATTGTTATGGTCTCCGGGAATAATGATCAGCTCACTGTTCGGGAAGACTTCTTTTAGCTCCATCGGTTCGCCATTGTCGTGGTCATCACCACCGGCAATAACTAAGATGGGAATGGCTATTTTTTTGAGCTCTTTTACAGCGGTCACAGGCTGGTGGTCCTGCAGGTGCCCCAGGACTTTAATATCTGCTCCGATGGATTTGGCATAATTGACCGCTCCTTCTGTTTCTCCGGTCAGTGTGCCACGGCCACTGAACGCATCGGCAAAAAGTATCCTTCTGGGCCAGTCAGGGTTGGTGAAATCCAGTCCCATGCCTCCAAGTACAGCCTTTTTGATTCTATTGTCCTTCGTCAGTAGTTTGGCCAGTACAATGGAACCCCTTGAGTAACCAATGGCGGTATAGGATTTGAGGTTCAGCTGATCTGCCAGTTTCTTCAGGTCCTTTATTTCTGCATCCCTGGCATAGGCTTTGGACTTTTGAGGCTTGTCCGAATTGCCATTGCCTCTGAGGTCGGGCACAATCACGCGATAACCCTGGTCAAGCAAGGCTTTTTTAAGTGCCGTTTTGTTCCAGGAACTTCCACTTGAAATAAAGCCATGGATCAGGATAACAGGGGCTCCTTTTCCTTCATCAGTATAAGCAATACGGGTTTTGTCGAAAGATTTGAAATACTGAATGTCTTGTTGGGCATGCAGCCATAAGGAAGATAAGCTCAACAGAAAAAAGGATAAAAGCTTCATGGATCGGAATGGGTTTGAAGCAAGTTAGCGAGTTCCCTCTTCAAAATTCTCATTTGAATACCTTATAAATGATCTCATCTATGACCGCAACCTCCATTATTACTCCTGCCACCCTGGTTTGCAGTAGTTAGTCAAAATGGGTTTACTTCGCCAGTTCCCGAATAAAAGCCGGAACGTCAACGTCTTCTTTAAATACTTCTGTGCCCTTGTCGCGGCTCAGGGCCCAGCGATACAGCCATGACATGCCCCAGTTACCAAATTTGGTCACAGGCTCCCGGTAGGCCTCCTCTTTTAACACCTCACTTTGAGAAACGAATTCATATCCGTTTCTTTTGAACATATCTGCCAGCTCATCCATGTAATCGGCATTGAGCATATTGGCATGACACAGGTAAGTCTGAGCGATCTGACGCCCAAAGACTTTCTCCGTTAGCTTTTCATAGAATTTCAGTTTGTCTTCTGTATGGGATACATAAGTCTGCCCGATCTTCTTCATCAGATCTTTTTCTCCTTTTCGAAAAGCTCTCGCATAGGCCAGGGCAAACAGGTAATCATCACTGTCCAGGGTAACAAAGGAGGCGGTATAGCCTTCGTCTTTAAGAAAAGCCTCCAGTGCTTCTGAGCTTTCCTGTGTGTTACCTGCTCTGAGGAAGGGGTGTCTGAAGTACTTCAGCTCCTTTTGGTACTTCTCCATAAGCGGACGCGTCAGCTTTTCACCGCTAACGATGCTGGCAGAGAATGCCTCAAAGGTAGATTTGTGATAATCTATATGATCGTAAGTATGATTGCCCAGATCATAGCCTTGAGAAAGCCAGAGCTCAAGAAGGGCCAGTCGGTCTGGCATGAGTGACTCCGACTTATAAAGCTTGCTCTCATTAACGTAGCCGATGGCAGGAATGCCCTTTTCTTTAAAATTATCGATGAGTTTTTGGGTAACAGATCTCCAGTCTTCGGCTGTATTCATGCCATAGCCCACCACGGGAAGATCGTCTACGGTGATACACACTTTTTTTTGAGCAAAGGCGGAGGTAGTAAGTTGAACCAGAAGAGCAGTTAATGCGAGTTTTTGAATGATTGACCTCATGTCAGAAAGATAGTTGAGTTTGAAAAAAACTTAGAACGTTAACTGATAAAATATAGTCTACCCCATGTCTACAAAAGGTACTGGTCTTTTATACATTCACAGTCCATCTTAGTATGATCAACTATTAAGCACATGACCTTTGCCACAGAGAGCCTCCGTTTCGATTTATTGAGTAAAGAGCAGTTGGCTATTCTAATCAGCTGGGCAGCCAAAGAAGGGTGGAATCCCGGTATTTATGACATTGAGGCTTTTTGGGCTGCAGATCCGGCAGGATATATGGGCTGCTTTCTTGAAGAGGAGCTGATTGCCGGAGGTTCAATTGTTTCGTACTCGGGGGCCTACGGCTTTATGGGACTCTTTATAGTGAAGCCGGAGTATCGGGGCAGAGGTATAGGAGAAAAACTCTGGTATCTGCGAAGACAAAAGCTATTGGAAAAGCTTGACCGGGGTGCCAGCATCGGAATGGATGGTGTAGTCGTCATGCAGCCGTTTTATGAAAGGGGAGGTTTTAAAATTGCGTTTCGGGACGAACGCTATGAAAGGGTCGGACAAGCCTTCCCGGTACATGCGAATATCGTTGAGGCTCTTCCCGGAGAACAGGAGCGACTTTACCCTTATGACCAGCTCTGCTTTGGTTTTGACCGCTCAGCCTTTTTGGAAAAGTGGCTACAGCTACCGGAAAGTCGTGTATTTGTTTATGGCGATGATACCGACATATCAGGCTATGCTGTTTTGAGAAAGGCACAGTCAGGTTTTAAGGTGGGACCTCTCTTTGCCGATAGTCCGGATGTGGCAGAAGCACTGTATCAGGCCCTGCTTAATTCCGTTCCCGGAGAACAGGTGTATATGGATATACCCATGAACAACGCCAGTGCCGTAAATCTGATGAAAAAGTATGATGCCAAGAGCATGTTTGAATGTGCCCGGATGTATCATGGTCAAGCGCCAGAGGTTGATATAGACCGTGTCTATGGTATTACCACCTTCGAGCTTGGGTAGCTAGCTTTTTTGCTCACAACATTTTTTAGGTACCGGATCGTAGCCACTGGTACCCCAGGGGTGACATTTGCTGATTCGCTTAATGCCCAGCCAGATGCCTTTCAGTGGCCCCCATTCTTGTATGGCCTCGACAGTATAAGCAGAGCAGGTAGGGGTGTGTCGGCAATTCTGACCCAATAGGGGCGAAATGGTGTATTGGTATACACGGATAGGGAAGATGAATATGGTCTTGATAAATCTCTTCACCTGTTCCATAGTACTTACCTGAAGTCTTTATAGAGCATACTGGCCTGGATGCCCTGGTTGTTTTGATACTTACCTTCTTTATAGGTATCGTAATCGCCCTCTATGGAATGATAGAAGATCTGACAGATTTCAACTCCGGCATAGATGCGAATGGGTTGAATACAGAAGATTTCCAGCGTCCAGAAACCATTGAAGCCTACATCGCCAAAGCCGGCCGTTACATGGATAAAGAGACCCAGACGCCCGATCGAAGAGCGCCCTTCCAGCATAGGCACATACTTTGAAGTTTCAGTATGCTCAATAGTACGGCCCAGGTAAAGCTTACCGGTTTCCAGGAGTAGCCCTTCTTCGGGAATGGTCAGGGGAGAGGTAGGGTTCGGTTTTTTCATATCCAGCTCCTTGTTGTCATACACGAGTAAATCTTCATGCAGACGCAGGTTGTAGCTGTTAGGATTGAGCTGAGATTCGTTAAAGGGCTCAATGTTAATACCTGTTCCTATCTCTTTCTTTATTTCTTTCCCTGAAAGGATCATACCGGTTAGTTCAGTTTTCTATGAATCCGGACCGTAGTCCGAACTCCTGTTATATGCTAATCCTCAGCCTTTCTTCTTCATTGTTTTGAGAAGAAAGGCTGAGTTCAGCGTTGGTTAGTCTATCGTATACGAGGTCTTGCCTCCTTTTTCGTCTTTAAGCTGCACCCCTATGTTTTTCAGGTCCTCTCTGATTTTATCAGAAAGCGCGTAGTTCTTTGAGAACTTAGCCTGGTTGCGCAGCTCAATCAGTACATTCAAAGCACCGTCAAGCAGAGAAGAGTCCGTGTTGTCGGCATCTTCAGGCACCAGACCCAATACCTCGCTGATAATTCCTCTGAAGTGTTTCATTACAAAGGCAAAAACCTCAGGATCGATAACAGCAAGCTCAGCCGGGTTTTTATACCATGTGTTGATTTTGGTACCCACCTCAAAGAGCGAAGCCAGTGCTTTGGCTGTATTGAAGTCATCGCTCAGGTTACGCAGGGCATCTTCAATTGAAGTCTTCACTTCAGCCGATTTATCTGCATTGATACTGCCTGTTCCGGGAGCTCCCAACTTCTCTGTCAGGGCCAGGCTGGCCATCAGCTTTTTGTTCCCTTTTTCAGCTGCCTGCAATGCTGCATTACTGAAATCCAGTGTGCTGGCATAGTGACTTTGCAGCATAAAGAAGCGAACGGTCATAGGGCTATAGCCTCTTTCCAGCAACTTGTGGTTGCCCGTAATCAACTCTTCAGGTGTGAATCCATTGCCTTCACTCTTGGCCATTTTCCGGCCATTGACAGTGAGCATGTTGCCATGTACCCAGTAGCGGGCACCACCCTCATGGTTGCAGCCTTTATTCTGAGCTATTTCTGCTTCGTGGTGTGGGAATTTCAAATCCATTCCACCTCCGTGAATGTCAAAAGTCTTACCCAGGTATTTGGTACTCATGGCAGAGCACTCCAGGTGCCAGCCGGGAAAACCTTCACTCCAGGGTGAGGGCCAGTGCATCAGGTGGCCGTCCTCTGCTTTTTTCCAGAGAGCGAAATCAAGCGGGTCGTTCTTCTGATCCTGCCCTGCAAGATCACGCGTATTGGAGAGCATATCATCGACATTGCGCCCTGAAAGCTCACCATAGGTGAAATCCTCATTGTACTTACGCACATTGAAGTAGACGGAACCATCCTTTTCATAGGCATAACCATTGTCAATGATGGTTTTAATCGTCTCAATCTGCTCCACAATATGCCCGGTAGCCGTAGGCTCTATCGAAGGAGACAGTGCGTTGAATACCTTCATAACATCATGGAAGCCATTGGTATACTTCTGTACCACTTCCATAGGCTCCAATGCGTCAAGGCGAGCCTTTTTCGCAATCTTATCTTCTCCTTCATCCGCATCACCCACGAGGTGGCCTACATCGGTGATATTCCGTACGTAGCGCACTTTATAACCCATGTATCGGAAGTACCGGAAAAAACCATCGAAGGTGGTGAAGGTTCGCACATTCCCCAGATGCACATCACTATACACCGTAGGCCCACAGACATACATGCCTACATGGCCGGGTGTAATGGGTTCGAATGTTTCTTTTTTCTTGGTAAGTGAATTATAAAGGGAAAGCGGGTATTGCTCGTAAAGGCTCATTTAAGCTAATCATTGATATAGGTTAGGAATTCTCTTTTTGTGTCTTCCTCCTTGAATTTGCCGCTGTACTCAATGGTAACAGTGGAGGAAGTCTGGTCCTGGACGCCACGTGAGCTCACACACATGTGCTCGGCATCTACAAAAACAGCTACATCCTCTGTACCCAGAGTGGTTTTGATTTCATTCAATATCTGCAGGGCCAGTCTTTCCTGTACCTGAGGTCTGCGTGAATAATAGTCAACAATACGGTTGATTTTTGACAAACCAATCACTTTACCATTAGGGATATACGCCACATGGGCCTTACCTACTATAGGCAAAAAGTGATGCTCGCAATTTGAATAAATGGTAATGTTCTTCTCAACAAGCATCTCGGTGTAGTTATACTTGTTTTCGAAAGTGCTCATCTTAGGCTTGTTCTTCGGGTCGAGACCCCTGAAAAGCTCATTGATGTACATCTTGGCAACCCTTCGGGGGGTGCCTCTCAGGCTGTCATCTGTCAGGTCCAGTCCCAAAGCCAGCATTATTTTTTCGAAATGATGCTCAATGGTCTTAATCTTCTCCTCATCGGACAGCTCAAATGCATCTTCTCTCATTGGGGTTTCCAGTGAAGTCATGATATGGTTATCACCGATAATATCGAGGTCCTTCAACAACTCTTCCGACAAATTACTATTCTCGTTATCCATGCTATTGCAATGCTGTTTTTGTATTGAATTTCTTTTACTGCCTGCAGCAAGAAAAGTTTGGCAAAAGTACAACTTATTCCGCTACGATTGAAATAGGAACAACCAAACCAGTCAATAGGTTCGCCTCTTTCCGCGCTGCTTTCTCAGGCTTCAGCCTGAATACGACAGTTCATGACGAAAGGCTGCCTGTCCTCACCGGTTTATTGGTTCAGAAAATGCCTTTGCCTGTTTGTCCGGGTCTTAATGAGGCCTGCCAAATAATTCAGGCCATCTGCGTTATGAACTTGACACTTTTCCCTATTATTAGACTATGAATGCATACGGTCTCGTGATTGCACTTTCATGTGTGATCATTTTCTCTCACGTTTTTAACGTCTTCTCCAAAAAGACAAATGTACCGAGCGTGATTTTACTGATCCTGCTGGGAGTGGGGGTGGAATTTGTGTTAAAGCTCTATGACCTCAGTGTCAGTGCCTTTGTAAAAGAAACAATCGAGATCATCGGAATTGTCGGCTTGATTATGATTGTGCTGGAGGGGGCGATGGATCTTGAATTGACACGGGAAAAATGGCCGATTATATGGAAATCGTTTTTAGTGGCCCTGCTTAGTCTGGTGGCCTGTGCCTTTATTATTTCCTTCATTATTAATCAGTATTACAGAGAAGACCCCATTGTCTCTCTGATATATGCGATTCCGCTGTCCATTATGAGTAGCGCGATTGTGATACCCAGTGTCGGGCGGCTGATTGAGAGCAAAAAGGAATTTATGATCTATGAGAGTACTTTTTCAGATATTCTCGGGATCATGTTTTTCTACTTCCTGAAAGACAATGTAGGGGCGGAAAGTGCCAATACTGTTGTCTATAGCATTATCGGTAATATTGTGATAACCATTGTCGTGTCCTTTGTGGTGAGTTATGCCCTGGTGATGCTCTTTCAAAGACTTACGGGCGATGTGAAGTTCTTTTTGCTAATAGCCGTGCTGATGCTGCTCTACGCCATTGGTAAGCAAATGCACCTGTCTTCGCTGGTCATCATCCTGGTCTTTGGACTGCTCATCAATAACTGCAATCTCTTCTTTTTCGGGAAGCTCAAAAGCTGGGTGGACCAGAAGGCAGTGGACGACATCCTGAAGAACCTGCACCTGGTTACCAAAGAATCTGCCTTTGTGATTCGCACCTTTTTCTTTGTGATGTTCGGGGCATCGCTGGATTTGGCAGGGCTGATAGATATTGGCTTATGGGGCATTGGTTTGTTGATAGTAGCCGTATTCTTTATCACCCGTTTTCTCTTTCTTAAACTGTTTTATTGGAAGGGATCTATACTCCCCGAGCTTTTTATCACACCTCGCGGCCTCATTACCGTACTGTTATTCTTTTCTATTCCTGCCTCTTTAGAGTCAGCCAGCTTCAATCAGGATATCATTCTGGTGACTATCATTGCTACAAGTGTCATTATGACCTGGGGGCTTATCAAGTATGGAAACCAGGAAGAAGAGCCTGAGGTGGAGCCGGAAAACCTGGTAGAACTGGAGGTGCCCGGAGGCAAAGAGGTTTCTTATTTTGTACAGAGAATGAGTGAGGAATACGAGGAAGAAGGAGCGGAGGAAACTGAAGCTGAGTCAGCTGCTGAGCCTGATACATCTGAGGCTGAAACCACAGATGAAGAAACCAAGGAGTAGGCTCAATTGAAATCTAGCTGATGAGTCTCTGGTTGTTCCGATAGAATTTCACCTCTCTGCCGGCCGTTAGCCAGGAGAGAAACAGCATGGCCAGTAGCATTATTATGATGGCATTGAACTCCTGATTTAGAGTTGTGGTCAAAGTCAAATCATCGATAAACAGCCTCCAGCCTATCAGATTGCCTGTAGCAGCCCCGATGATCATGGTAGCCAGCTGAAAACCTGTTACCCTCGAAAGATCTTCGTTGGGGATTCCTCTTTTTTGGATTTGCCTGGTGAGCGAGGCCATCATCACCGCTTGTACAGGGACAAGTATCAGAGTCGCACCGGTTATCCCAACCAGAGCCATCGCCATAGCTTTCAGAAAAATCAAACCGGCAATGATGCATCTGGCTATCCCGATATTCTGTTGCTCCACTGACCTTGAAAAGTATCTTAAAAGCGGGTTAGTCTTCAGCTGCTTTTCTTTGGCGGCCATCAGCTTTTCACCCAGACTCTTGTACCCGTTCCGATTTTTAAATAGTCGGGGCAGCAGAAAGAAACAAAGCAGGTAGAGGACGAGATGAGCCGAGCCGGAGAGTATGACTAAATCCCGGGTCATATCAATAGGGGTCTACATCATAGATGAACTCAACAGAAGTGTATTCCTTTGTTTTCAGCAACTCTATGTAGGCAGCGGAAATGATATCTTTCACTGCTTCAATTTTATACTTCTTCTCCACCTTCAGGTAGATTTCCATCAGGTACTTATCCCTGATTTTATTGATGATAGGCTCCTGAGGTCCCAGAATACGTGAGGGACCCAGGTCTTCTTTCAGGATATTGCACATATGATCTGCGGCCCTGGCGGTAAGCTGCTTGTCTTTACTTCTTACCAGAATCTTGATCATTCTTACGAAAGGGGGATAGTGATAATTGTCACGTTCCCGCATTTCCATCCTGTAGAAAGCCTGGTAGTCCTGTTCAAGAATGAGCTTGATGATCGGTTGGTCAGGATTACCGGTTTGCAGAATCACTTTACCGGGTACATCTCTTCGGCCTGCCCGGCCACTTACCTGGGTAACCATCTGGTAGGTGCGTTCAATCGACCGGAAATCCGGAAAGTGGATCATGCGATCGGTATCAAAAACCCCTACAACACTTACCCGGTCAAAGTCCAGGCCTTTGCTCACCATCTGGGTGCCTACGAGAATGTCGATATCACCTTTTTCAAAATCATGGATGATGTTCTGATAGGCATATTTGGTCCGGGTGGTTTCCAGGTCCATGCGCTGTATGCGTGCCTCAGGGAAAACCAGCTGCAGGTCTTCTTCGATCTTTTCAGTACCCATGCCTACCGTACGTACCCGGGTGCTGCCACAAGCAGGACAGGTAACCGGTACGGGTTCCTTATAGCCACAGTAGTGGCAGTTGAGCTGGTTTTTATACTGGTGATAAGTAAGGCTTACGGCACAGTGAGGGCATTCAGGTATAAAACCACAGTCCTCACAGGTGATATAGTTAGAATAACCCCGCCTGTTCTGGAAAATGATAGCCTGCTCCTTTTTCTCAAGGGCCTGCTGTATAGCTTCTACCAGTACAGAAGAGAAGTGTCCTACAATGGTCTTCCGTTTACGCTCTACCCGAACGTCAGCAGTGATCATTTCGGGTAGTTGTGAGCCACCGTAGCGCTGGCTCAGGGTTACCAGTCCGTATTTATTGCTTTCGGCATTGGCATATGACTCAATAGAAGGTGTAGCAGAGCCCAGGATGGTTTTACCCCCATGAACATGAGCCAGGTAAAGTGCTACATCTCTGGCGTTGTAGCGGGGTGCGGGTTCGTATTGTTTGTAGGAGTTTTCATGCTCCTCATCTACGATGATCAGCCCCAGGTCCCGGAAGGGCAGAAAGACAGCACTGCGTACTCCCACAATAAAGGAGAACCGGCCATCCAGGAGACCCTGCCAGACTTCTACGCGTTCGTTGTCAGAGAATTTGGAGTGGTAAACTCCCATTTGATCTCCAAAGACAGCTTTCAGACGATTGACAATCTGTGCTGTAAGAGCGATTTCCGGCAGTAGGTAAAGTACCTGATCACCGTTTTCCAGTGCCGCCTGAATCAGGGAAATATAAATCTCTGTTTTACCGCTGCCGGTCACTCCATGGAGTAGCACGGTATTTTTATCTTCAAAGTGACTGAGAATCTCATTTTGAGCCATCTGCTGTACTTCACTGAGCTCTATGCTCTTACTACCCTGATCGAGGTCTGAAAACCGGGAAACAATCTCCTCAAATTCCACCATGATACCGTTTTTGATCAGGGTGCTCAGAGAAGCAGTTGAAAGCCCTGCCTGGCTGATGGTGTTTTTGGGTATACCGGCCTCGTTGGTTTCAGGAGACTGATAAATAGGTACTTCCTGCAGATATTTGAGGAGAATGTCGCTCTGCTTGGGCCTTTTTTCCAGCTGCGCAAAGAGGAGTTCCAGCTGCTCTTCATTCTGAATGTACTGTTCACTCAGCCTGATCTTTTTAACGCGCTTGGGCTTGTATTTTTCCCTGACCTCTTCGTAGATAATGATGACCTCCTTCTGCACCAGTGACTTAATGTAGCGATAGGCACTTTTCATGGCAATGAGGTCTGCGGCTTCACGGTAGGTCAGCGAGTCATTGCTGTCCAGCGCATTCAGAATGACCAGCTCCCGATCATCAAAAGGGTATTCACTTTCCTGCCAGTCGTGGTCAGGGTGTGACTGAATGCGGGATTCGCTGCTGAGCTTTAAGCCGGAAGGTAGTGCTGCATTTACCACCTCACCCAAGGTGCACATGTAGTACTTCGCCATCCAGCGCATGGTAACCATCTGTCGCTCGGTAACCATAGGTTCAGTGTCCAGGAGTTCCAGAATGGGCTTGGCTACGTATACCTCAGGAGCAGTATGGTGGAGTTTTTCCACGATGCCCGTGATAACCTTCTTTTTTCCGAATTGCACAATGACCCGTACCCCGGGGCAAATGCTTTCCCTGATTTCTTCCGGTACCCGGTAGGTGAACAGCCTTGGGATGGGAACCGGGAGCGCTATATCGGCAAAGAGGGTATCGCTTCCCGCAGGGGCGTCAATATTTAGCTGGAGGTTATTCAATTAATGCGGCAGACTCGAAATTCAGAGACGTAAATTAGTCAAAAAATGTACGCTTACTATTCAAATTCCCAACTGCTTCAATACTTCTTCCAGGCTGTTTACCGGTAGCTGGCATGCCTTGTTATAACAAAGGTACCAGGTGGTCTTTTCATTAACCATGTCACGATTTTGCAGCAGCGCCAGATCACTTGTTTCCTGAGGCTTCTTAGCCACCACAACCTTGTTCGGAATGTAATGCTGGTTCAGAGCAAGCATGGCATCTGTAATGTCTTCACCAACGATGGCGATTTCAGCAGTAGGGTGGGTAAGCTTGCTGAAAAGTCCCGCCCAGTTGGCCAGGTCTTTCGGGGCTTTCGGCATCATTTTTTTTATCCGGCTGACCATACTGAGGGCCTTCTCGGTATAATCAGGATTATCCAACAGAAGCCCCAGAGAGTACAGGTTTTCCGCCATGAGCGAATTAGATGAAGGAATCACATTATCAAAGATTTCCTTTTTTCGGGCAATCAGCCTTTCAGAACTGACATCGGTAAAGAAGAAGAAGTCTTCTTCTGTATCGAAGAAATGGGTAATGGCGTAATCTGTCAGCTGGCGTGCATGGTCCAGCCAGGACTCGTTAAAAGTAACCTGATATAGAGCTGTCAGTGCCTGAATGACGGCAGCATAATCCTCCAGGTAAGCATCTATGCCGGCCTTGCCGTCCTTGTAGTTCCTGAAAAGTCGGTTTTCAGAACGCATTTCTCTGAGGATAAACTCCATATTGCGGATGGCCATTTCCAGAAACCGGACTTCCCCGAAAGTGGCATAGGCATTTGCCAGCCCGGTACACATAAGCCCGTTCCAGCCTGCTAGTATTTTGTCATCCAGGCCGGGTCTTACACGGTTCTCTCTGGCTGTAAGAAGCTGCAGATTGGCCGCTAAAACCTGATCTTCCCATTCTTCCAGGTCAATGCTATGGCGCAAGGCAAACGCTGCATCAGTCTCATCTCTGAAAGGGATGTTCTTGCCGGGTTCCCAGTTGCCTCTGTCTGTAATGTGGTAGTAGTCAATGATAAGCTCTGAGTCGGCACCGAGTACGGCCCTCATCTCTTCCGGTTGCCAGAGGTAGAACTTGCCCTCTTCCCCTTCACTGTCAGCATCCAGAGCTGAGTAAAAACCACCTTGTGCATTTGTCATTTCACGCTCTAACCAGTCGATGGTTTGGTAGACTATCTGTTGATAGAGTGGTTTTTGTGTCACCTGATAACCTTCTGAATAGAGGCTTACCAGTTGCCCGTTATCATAGAGCATCTTCTCAAAGTGTGGTACAAACCAGTCCGAATCAGTGGAATAACGGGTAAAACCACCACCAATCTGGTCGTAAATACCTCCCAGAGCCATCTGGTCCAGGGTGAGGATGGCATGGTCCAGTGCCGCCTGAGTGCCGTTGACGGCATATTCCTTAAAGAGCATTGAATAAACGATGGGCATGGGGAATTTAGGAGCCCGGTCCATGCCTCCTTTTTCCTGATCAAAGTCCTGTGACATGCGTTGAAAAGCTTCGTGTAACTCTTCTTTGCTATGTTCTGTGCCGGCAGGTGCCAGTCCGAAACGCTTCACCTCGCTTGCACCTATACTTTGCATAAAACCATCAGCCGAGTTGGCAAGGTCGTCATAGCGTTGCTGAAAGACCCTGGCAATTTGATTTAACAGATTGGTCCAGCCCTGAGCGGGAAAATAGGTGCCGCCATAGAAGGGACGCTGGTCCGGAAGCAGGAAGACGTTGAGTGGCCAGCCACCCTGTAGTCCCATGGCGTGCAGGGCTTCCATATATACCTGATCTACATCGGGGCGTTCTTCCCGGTCTACTTTGATGCAGATAAAGTGCTCATTCATGATTTGGGCTATGGCTTCATTCTCGAAGCTCTCCCGCTCCATGACATGACACCAGTGGCAGGCCGAGTAGCCGATGCTCACCAGAATGGGTTTGTTTTCTGCTTTTGCTTTAGTCAGGGCTTCTTCATCCCAGGGGTACCAGTCCACCGGATTGTGAGCATGTTGGAGCAGATAAGGAGAAGAGGTTTGGGCCAGTCTGTTGGTATGCATATCCTGAGGACAGGGTTAAATAAGTTGAGATTTCAGATCGCTTAGTTCCTTTGAAACATCGACCCGATCGCTGAGGTTCTGAACTTTCAGAATTAAGTCTTTCAGAAACTTCTGGTGCCCCGCTGAGGTTGGGTGGAAGGCCTTGTGTTGCATGGCAGCCCGGAGTTTTGACCACTCCCAGGTGAAGGCCTGGGCTACACTGGAAAAGAAAGATATTGTGAACTTTTGCCAGATATAGTCAATAGCCTGCTCATTGGGATGAAGCATATCCTTTTTGTAAAAGCGATAGTCTCTCAGGTCGTCCAGCATCAGCTCATAGGAGGGAAAGTAATCCACTTCTTCAAATTGCTCTCTGATTTGATGACAGGCCAGACGTAAGACAGATTTACTGACATTGTTCAGGGGCATTGTATCCTTAACATGCCTTACTGGGCTGACGGTCAGTAAAAACCTGGCTCCCGGATTGAATTCCTCAATCATTTCCCTGATGCGCGTGAATCTACTCACGATCTCATCCACACTTAGGAGCCTCTTTTCAAAGTGAGATTGAGGCACTTTATGGCAATTGGCCACCAGAATGTTCCCGGCTTTCAACTCATATACCCAGGCTGTCCCGAATGTCAGTATGATTAAATCTGCTTTTTCAATGGCCTCTTTAACCTGTTTTTTTACTTCAGTTATGCGTTCATCGATGGCTTCTTTGGTGCTACCGTAGACTTCTGAATGAAAGAGGTGATTCATATGAATTCCTTCGTGTTCCAAAAAAGTGGAGGAGGGAGGGGTAAGATCTTTTACACTTGTTTCGATGAACTGAAACAGGGATAAAGGATTGAAGAGAATACCTCCGGGGTTTGTGATAGCCCGAAACTTATGAGCACTAAGTCGCTGCCCCATATCATTTGCAAAACATGAGCCCATGGACAGTATGCCAGTATTGAGGTCTACATTAAATCTCGCTTTTGCGGGAGGTATTTCAGTTCTGAACATATAATTTGTATCTCGAAACGAACACTTGTAAAGGTACATTTCCTCAGGGATTGTTTTTAATATCATGCACCTTTTAGCCATTGGTCGTTATAACAGGGAATCCAACCATTGAATTGACAGGTATCTTGACAAGACTTTCTCTCATAGCACTTGGCTTGTTTGTGGTGAGTAGCCTGTACGCCCAGTCTGACTGCCGTGATTTCCTGGTGGTTTGTGGCAATGCCGACCTGTCCTTAAACTCCAATGGCACCGGTTCTGATGACTTTTCTAACCCCAATAATCAGCCACCGGCCTGTGGTTTTGGTGAGAGCCAGAGCCTGTGGCTCAAAGTGCCTATCAGCCGGGATGGTTTTCTGGAATTTGCCATCAGACCTAACAACAATCAGGATGATTTTGACTTTGCCATTTATGGCCCCAACGTATCCTGTTCTAACCTGGGAGCTTCCATACGCTGCTCCTCTACCAACCCTCAGGCCGCAGGAGTTTCTGCTGATACCGGACTCAGAAGTTCAGAAAGCGATGATTCGGAAGGCCCGGGCAGTCTGGGTAATGGTTTTGTCAGTGCCTTACCGGTAAGGGCCGGAGAAGAATACATCATTTTAATAGATAACTTCTCTCAGACCAATGCAGGCTTTGAACTGGAATGGAGTTCGGCTTCTCCTTTAATCGATGTACCTGAGGTTGTGGTTGAAGATGTAGAGGTATGCGATGAAGATGGCGATGGCCTGGTCCCCTTCGACCTCAATCAGCTCAACGATGATATAGCCAATGGAGAGTCTGATGTGGATGTAACTTATCACAATACAGAAAATGATGCTTTGCTGGGTGAGAACTCTGTAAATGCACGGAACTTTGTTATGAACAGCCCCAGTCAGACACTCTATGCCCGGGTTACCGCTCAGGGCAGTGGCTGTTCAGGCGTAGGCCGCTTTACTATCAATGTCAACCCTTCTCCTGTGTTAACTGAAATAAGTGGCAGTCAGTCTATATGTCCATCGGTTGGCAGAGTACCTTATACGGCCACGGCCATGGGAGCAGATACCTATGAATGGTTTGTGGAGGGAGGTGTCATTGCTTCCGGTCAGGGTACAGCAGATATTGTGGTGGACTGGGGAGGGCCTAATGATGATGCCCTGATTAAACTGGTAGGGAAGAGTAATGCAGGCTGTACCAGCGATACCTTGAGATTGCCGGTGAAAATTAACCTGGAGCTGGACCCGGTACTTCCTCAGGGGCCGGTGCAGGTCTGCTTTTTAGACAGGTTGAATACCACTTACAGCATTCCCCAGGTGCCGGGGTCAGAGTACAACTGGTCAGTGGAAAACGGCCAGATTCTGGGTGCCTCTGATGGTAATGAGATTGCTGTTCGCTGGAATGACGGTGCCACATCAGGCAGGGTGTCTTACCGGGAGTTTAATCCCACGATTACTGACTGTGAGGGCTTTTCTGATATACTTAATGTGCAGTTGCTGGAAGAAATCACAGTGGATGTCTTACAGATTAATCCGCTTTGTAATGGCGATACCAATGGCACCATAGATCTGAGTCTTACGGGTATAACAGGGGCTGCCTCTGTAGCCTGGAGTGACGGAGGTGCTGGTTTAAGCAGAGATAACCTTGGTGCCGGAGACTACACCTATACCGTGACGGATGCCACCGGCTGTCAGGTGCAGGGCCTTGTCGCATTGACTGAACCGGATCTGCTTATGATAAACCTCATTGAACCGGTGATGACACGTTGTTTTGAAAGTACAGATGGGGGTATCATTGTGAGTGTAGCGGGAGGAACTCCCGGATACCGGTATACCGTGAATGGGCAGAGCGGAGTAGTGACCGGAGGCCAACTTGAAATACTTAATCTGGGAAGGGGGGACTACGAACTGGTAGTACTGGATGAAAACAATTGTGAAGCAAGGCTACCCTTTACGGTGGCGGCACCACCACGACTTGAACCAGACCTGGAAAGCCTTCAGGTGATGCAGGCTTGCCCCGGACAAGCGGATGGCGGTGCAAGGATTGAAGCTACAGGGGGTACACCTGATTACAGTTTTTTGTGGACCCCGGTGAATCAGCTGACAGCTGAGGCGGTGGATCTGGCCAAGGGAGACTATACCGTTTTTATTACAGATGCCAATGGTTGCCAGACATCGCTCGATGTGGCTGTAGGTGAACTGATTCCGAGAGTAGATCTGCCCAACGCCTTTAGCCCTAATGGAGACGGAGAGAATGACAGCTTTGCTCCGCTGACAAATTGCTTCCTGAGCGATTACCGTTTTCAGGTTTTCAACCGCTGGGGAAATACCGTCTTTTTTACCGATGACCAGCATGCCGGCTGGGACGGTCGTGTTAATGGTCAGCCCGCACCAGACGGCCGGTACTCCTACAAGCTTACCTACCAGATTATCGTAAATGATCAGCTGATTCAGGAGTCCTTTCAGGGTGTTTTGCGACTTTTTCGATGATTTCAGTGGCTGCGCTACAGTAAAACCTCAGATGCTTTCAGGGCTGCTCTCATCGTTGCAAATGAGAGGCTGGTTACGCGAATCTGCGTTTAAAGAAAAATCAAACGTTTGTTATTAAAAACTTACTGGCAGAGAGTGAGTTAGCTGGCTGATTTTATGCAATCGTTTCATCAAATAATTGCTTCTGAGGTGAACAGACTATTGGTTTTTTGAAAAACTTTGTTCCGTAATCATTAGAGTTATGAGCATTAAGAAACAGTATTTAAAAACTAAGCCACAGGCGAACGTTACTTTCGAGCTTCCTAAAGAAGCTGCTGCTGAAGCAACTAAAGTTACTTTGGTAGGTGAGTTCAACGATTGGAGCGAAACTGCTACTGAGCTGAAGAAGTTAAAGTCTGGTACTTTTAAAACTACTATCAAACTGGAGTCAGGTAAAGATTACCAATTCCGTTACCTCATTGATGGTAAAGTTTGGGAGAACGATTGGGCGGCTGATGCCTACGTTGCCAACAACCTGACTTTCGAAGAAAACTCTGTAGTAACCGTTTAATCAGGATTCTGCGATAGAATTCGTAATGAAGCCGGAAAGCACAAAGAATCAGGAAGTTTGACTTTGATGGCGTAGCACTGCTATGGCGATAAGTTGAACGAGGCGAAGCATCTGATTCAAAGAGATTTCCGGATGGAATAGAAAGTTTATTGCATATTCCGGATTTAATCTCGCCTGAGAGCTACGGAATAATCTGCCAGGCAGATTCAAAGATTCCATAGGTGTGTCCTGAGAGGTCAGGACCAGAGAGCAGCCGTGCATCCCTGATGTGTCGGCTGTTTTTGTTTTTGAGGAGGTCAGCTATTAGGGTTGTGTCTTTTCAATTGCTCAATATCTTCTTTGTCAATTGAACGACCCAAGCTTGTTTTATTGATTATCAGATCACTGTACCCAATAACATAAAGGTCTGTTTCTCCCAATGAGATGGTTTTGACATTTTTGTAACTCTCTACAAAAGAAGGTAAACCGGTCATTTGAGGTAAGAACTCTGTCCTGAATATGTCGTGATTAATTCTAAGGTAATTGTTTCGATCAAAGATTATATCGTCAAGCCCGTTAATGCCTAGTTTATTGAGTGCTTTTGTCAGGTTTGTGAAGTTGATTAGGGTAGGGTTGTACCAAAAGTCGATGTCATGTTTTATTTCAGGCAGAGAACTGTTGTAGACACCAGAAACTCTGTAATAACCATATGTTGCCACGGCAACACCACCAATAATCATGTATTCAACAGATTCTTCATTCAAGGTTTTTGCGACTTTCGTCAGAGATTCCCGGATGTCATTATTGATCATCTGTTGGCCACTTTAATTCTACCCACTTGATATGATCATTATCATAAGAAGGCGTATACTCAGACAAGGAACTGTAGAAATCCATTAAGTCAAGAACCCGAACCAGAGCCTCCTCCAGACTTTTTGCCGGTTTACGCTCATAAGACGCTTTGAGGTCGTTGACATTATCGAATACTTCTACACTAGGCATACTATAAAGCTAACGAATTCTACCAGAAAAATGTACCACCCACCCTTAGGCTATAGGTATTGAACTCCATATTAATATTAGTCAGCCAGATACCTGACCTCTACTCATAATATTCGTAACGTCTCTCGAGAATTTCGGTGACAGGATAGCCTTTGTACTCTTTGAGTTGTCTCAGCCAGTTGCCCTGGTCGTCATATTCCAGGTAGGTCGATTTAATGACCACATCGTTTTGATTGGGAGCATTGTTGTCAATGGAAAATGAACTTATATCGCCATGGCTATTGTAGGCATAGGTCACATGATTGATAAGCTCTCCCGTAATCTGGTAAGCTTTGGTTTCCATCAGGCGATGGTTTTTCCAGGTCATTTCCGTATGTCCGGTAGCCATGGAATTGGCGTCATTACCAAAAAAGTCAGCATACTTTCTGATGCCCACTTTCCCCTCACGTTCCTGCACATCAGAAAACCCGGTAATATTACCCTGAGGGTCAATGGCATTGATGCGTGTTATGTTTCCTTCATCATCGTAAACGTAGTCGAAACCGGCACTGAGCACATTGGTATCAGAATAGTACCTGCGCTCTGAAATGATGAAGCCTGTGGTAGTATACTGCTTTATGTTGTATATCTGGTTTCGGGTACCTTTTACCCATTCTCCGTTCTGCTTAGTCGCCTGAAAACCTACTTCGGTCACACTTTTTACCTGACCTCGCAGGTTGGCACCTGTCCAGCTGTTGTCCTCATTTGGCATATCTCCTGAGCCGCAGGAGAATAGCAGTACCATTACAGAAAAGTAGCCAAAAGCCCGTATTCCTCTCATCATTCGGTCTGTTTAAAGGAGGCTAAACTACTAAAGCCTCCCTTTTCAAACCAGTCAAATCGATGTTGATTTCAGAGGCAATCTTCTCAATGAGCGCCATCACGGCCTGTTGTCCGTCAAAAGGCTTCTCATTGGCCTGTATCATATCCCGACCAAAGTTGAAGACATGGTTCTGAAGATTGACCAGGTTAGGGCTTAACCTGATTCTTTTGGCCAGCTGAATGCTTTGCAGCGTTTCTTCCAGTAGTCTTGTGTTGGAAACGTCTCTGAGGTAATCAGTGAAGAGTAGCTCCAGCTTGTCGTTCAGATGGCTGTTCAGTGCCTCTTCGTTAAGCTTGATGTCCCACTTTTCTACTTCTTCTACCAGATCTTCAAATTTTTCAAGACTGAAATTTCCATTCGAGAGTAACTCATTCAGCTCGATATTGACCACCAGGTCAATGTTCTGCTTCAGCATATCCGGAATCTGTAGCTTAGCTCCCTTCATAACATTCAGCACATTGTAGTTGCGGTCGTAGATCTTACGATAAGAATCATAAGCAAGCTCCATGCTATGGTCCAGGTATTGATCCACCAGTTTCATTTGTTCGTCCTTGAACATGCCGAAGAAGCTGAAATTATGCGCCTGGAACTTCTCTTTGATAATATCAATCACCTTAGCAATGTTACTCTGCTCAAAGGCCTTGCTGAGCGCCTGTTCTATCGGAGAGAATTCTTCCGTAGTGAGGCGGTCGCAGGTACCCCCGATCAAATGGTGCTGACCCACATACAGCACAACAAAGCTGAATAGCTTTTTGGAGAGGGTAACTTTAGAGTTTACCTCTGTGGTACCAAAAGCCAGTTTCTGCATGCCGGCACTTTTGCGTTCGTACCAGAGACTCTTACAGTCATAATTAAGAACGGTAAGGCTTTGAGGATTATCGGCAAACAGTGAGGCGACAGCATAGTGCATACCCACCTGGGTCAGAGAAAGGGCATAGGGTTGAATTTCACGCAGGTAAATGTCTTTCCCGGTTCCTTCCTCGGTTTTGTTACTTTCTGCCTTGTCCAGAATTTCCAGAAAGTCTTCTTCCAGTTTTACACCAGACTCGCTTTCAGCAAGCTGCATGGCGCGGCTGGCATACTGCAATACCTGTAGTGTTTCTATCCCGGAGATGTCGTTAAAGAACCAGCCGCAGCTCGCGTACATCAGTTGTGCATGGCGCTGCATTTCCAGCAATCGCATCACCTTGGTTTTTTCAAGGTCAGTAAGCTCTCTCGTGATATGTTTGCTCAGGAATTTCCTGATGTTGGATTTCGATCTGTTGAGAACTACTGAAATGTAATCATCGCGAATTTTCCAGGGGTCACTTGTAAAGGGCTCCATTTCCTCTTCAAAGATGGTGATCATCTTTTCCCGGATAAAATCCAGAGACTCGCGCAGAGGCGCTCTCCATTTCTGGTGCCAGTGTCCTTCACCTCCCGTATGGCAGCCGCAGTTACTTCTCCAGCGTTCTACCCCGTGAACACAGCTCCAGGAACTGTTTTCGTGTATTTCAATCTCATATTCCGGCTCAAAGAGCGAAAGGTATTGTCCGTAATTGGTGATGGTGGCAGAGCCCTGCTGTTCTATATAGCGAAGGCAGTAGGCCAGGGCCATATCACCGTTTTTATGGTGATGTCCATAGCTTTCTCCGTCCGTGGCAATGTGCGCCAGCTGATTCTCCAGGTTTGGTTGAAAGGTTTCCAGCAGGTCATGAGCGAAGTTCTTTCCGTTTTCCAGTAAACCTTTAAAGGCTACGTTCTGAGAGCGTTCACCGTCATAAAAGAAGAGGGCTATCTTCTTGCCAGAGGGAAGCGTATACCAATAGTGGAGGTTAGAATTGACACCATCGTGCCATGTGTCGGTACCGATTTTCCTGAATCTTTTGGCTTGCCTCGGAGCCAGCAAAGTGTACAGGATACCGTGGTCAGCCATCAATTCCAGTGTTTCGGTATCTACGGCAGCTTCTCCCAGCCACATGCCTTCGGGCATTCTGTTAAAGCGCTTCTTAAAATCTTCGATACCCCAGATGATCTGCGTCTCTTTGTCTCTTCGGTTCGCCAGGGGCATAATCATGTGATTATAGACCTGTGCCACAGCGGAGCCATGCCCTCCGAAGTTTTCCATGCTCTGCTCATCAGAGTCGAGAATGGCCTGATAGGTAATGGGGGCATGCTGTTCCATCCACGAGAGGAGGGTAGCTCCCATATTGAAGCTGATCTTAGCGTAGTTATTGACGATATCAATGATCTTGCCTTCATCATTCAATACCCTGGAAAACGCATTCGGGTAATAGCACTCCCGTGTAATGCGCTCATTCCAGTCGTGATAGGGGTAGGCGCTTGGCTGAATCTCGATTTTTTCCAACCACGCATTCTCTCTCGGGGGCTGATAGAAATGCCCGTGTATACACAAATACCGACTCATGAAAAACTCTACTTTTTAGTACTCACCTTTTTAAACATGCACACTGACAAGGGTGGCATTCTGAGCGTTATGCTATGGCTGCGGCCATGCTTCGGCTCATTGGTTGAAGACAGAACTCCTTCATTCTGAACGCCACTACCCCAGTATTGTTTGTTGTCTGAGTTGAAGATTTCTTCCCAGTCACCACCATTGGTGCCAATGGTGTATTCCTCTCTGGCGACAGGAGTAAAGTTGCATACCACAATAATGTCGTCCGCTTCTTTCTTGCCTTTTCTGATATAGCTAAGGGCTGAGTTCTGGTAATCGTTCAGCTCAATCCACTCGAAGCCTTCAGCGCTGAAACTATGCTCATAAAGTGCTGGCTCTGATTTATACAGCTGGTTCAGGTCTTTGGTGAGCTGTTGTACTCCTTTGTGAGAGTCGTGGTCCAGCAGGTGCCAGGCCACCGCTTCGTCATGCTTCCATTCACTGGTCTGACCGAGCTCTCCGCCCATAAATACCAGTTTGGTACCCGGGTGTGTATACATATAGCCATAAAGAGCTCTCAGGTTGGCAAAGCGCTGCCAGTCGTCACCGGGCATACGGTCAATCAGAGGGCCTTTGCCGTGGACTACCTCATCATGCGAGAGAGGCAGCATAAAGTTTTCGGTAAAGGCATAGTTCAGACTGAACGTAATCATGTTATGATGATACTGTCTGTAATAAGGGTCTTTCTTAAAATACTCCAGCGTATCGTGCATCCAGCCCATCATCCATTTCATACCAAAGCCCAGTCCGCCCAGATAAGTGGGACGTGACACGGCCGGCCATGCGGTAGATTCTTCGGCAATGGTCTGAATTCCTTCAACGGCTCCAAAACAGGCTTCATTCAATTCTTTCAGGAAGCTGATCGCTTCCAGGTTTTCTCTCCCTCCGTATTGATTAGGAATCCATTCGCCTTCCTTACGCGAATAGTCCAGGTAAAGCATGGATGCCACGGCATCTACTCTCAGTCCATCGGCATGACAAACGTCCAGCCAGAAGATGGCGCTACTGATGAGGAAAGAACGCACCTCGTTTCTTCCCAGGTTGAAGATATAGCTGCTCCAGTCAGGGTGATAGCCCTGACGCGGGTCTGAGTGCTCAAATAGATGAGTGCCGTCAAAATTGTACAATCCGTGAGCATCACTGGGGAAATGCGAGGGCACCCAGTCGATAATGACTCCGATTTCAGCTTTGTGGAAAGCATCAATCATGGCCATAAAATCCTCAGGCGTGCCGTAGCGCGATGAAGGAGCAAAATAGCCCGTACACTGGTATCCCCATGACCCGAAGAACGGATGCTCCGTAACCGGCAGCAGCTCTACATGGGTATATCCCATTTCTTTTACATAGCCGACCAGTTCCTTTGAAAGCTCCTTGTAAGACAGTGATTCACCGTTTTCATTACGTCTCCATGAACCTATATGTACTTCGTAAACCGAGAAGGGCTGGCCCAGCTGATTGGTCTTCTTTCTTTTCTTGAGCCACTTGCTGTCTTTCCATTTGTAGTCTACATCCCAGACAATGGAAGCCGTTTTTGGAGGCACCTCCCAGTGGATGGCAAAAGGGTCGCCTTTTTCCAGTACCTGGCCGTGGTTATTGGAGTGGATGCGGTACTTGTAAACCGTTCCCTTGCCTATTTCAGGTACAAAACCCTCCCAGACACCGGTGCCATCCCAGCGTGGATACAGCTCATAGCCTTCACCATTCCAGTAGTTAAAATCTCCTATTACCTGTACTGTCTCAGCATTAGGGGCCCATACGGCAAAATGTGTGCCTTCCACTCCCTCACGGGTCATTGGGAATGAACCCAGTTTTTCGTGGAGGTTGAAGTGCTTACCTGATTTGAACAGATTACTGTCAAATTCGGTAAACAGTGAATGGGCCTGTATATATTGATGCTTTTCCATAATTAATCGTCAAGGATTTGTTTGATACCTGTAAGGGGGATAATCACCCAGTCAGGTCTTGCTTTCAGCTCATAGCCTATCTCATAGACAGCTTTTTCCAGCAAGTGGTATTTTAGTAGGTATTTGATTTCGGTATTATAGCCTATGTCCAGATTGCCATCCATAGCAGTCTGTACATATTTATTCAGGAATATCGCTGTAACGGCCCGATAGTATTTTTCACCGGCTTCAAAGAGCATTTCCTTGCTCAGGCCGTAGTCATTTTTATCGTCAAAGATGGTGGCATAGACCGCATAGTGGAATGAACGAAGCATACCCGCTACATCTTTAAGCGGAGTCTGCTTTACTTTCCTGTCCCGGATGGTACTCTCAGGTTCACCTTCATAGTCAATGATATAAAAATCATCTTCCTCTGTCATAAGAATCTGCCCCAGGTGCAGGTCTCCATGGATTCTGATACGGCTGCTGTTGAGCTCATTCTCTTCAAAGGCCAGAAACTGCGAGGTAATGAACTCTCTGTTTTCCAGAAAGGTCTGGGCATACTCCTGCGCCATGCCGCTAAGCTTGTCGATGTTCTCTTCCACCAGAATAAAGCGCGCGTTTACCTGGTAAATAATCCTGTTTTTTAACCATACGGTGTAGTCACCATTAAAGGCGATCGGGTTAAACTTCAGGTCTACCTTATTATCAAAGAGGGCAATGTGCATTTCGGCTATTCTGAGTGCCATGCGCTCCACTTTGGCGATCACATCATCACCTATCAGCAGTCTGAAATCCGATTTGAGTTGGTCGGGACCAATGAAATCAAAGCTGGCTACATCCTGAATATCACCAACTGCCATATCGGTGGCATTGATGCGCTCAAAATAGCCATTGATCATATCCAGGGTATGGTTCCAGGCCTCCCCGATATTCTCAATCTTCTCCTGCATAATGCCGATCGAGAGTGTCGCGTACTGGTTCTTGATCCAGCTGATACTGCCTCCGTACCGCGGACAGTTCTTAAAACCTCCCTCATCTGAGAGAAACTTGGTCAGCTCCAGATCCGGGTTAGCGTCCTGGAAGAGTCTCCGATAAGCCTTGAAGAAGTACTTGCCGTTATACTCGATAGAGGTATTACTCTGATCGAAATTCATTACACGGGAAGATTCATATGCCGGGCTTGAACGAAGTACCTTGCCTCGTTCAAAGAGCAATCGGGTATTACCGTCAGTCAGTGTTTTCTGAGAAAGAATCTGGTTGTACAAAGACTTGCGGAATTCCTCCCAATACAGGGCGTCAATTACCTTGCCTTTGATGCCACCTACTGTAATGCTTGATACGATCCCCTTCAGATCTATCTCGGTATCTTCCGGCACAAAGGCCAGCGTCATGAAGTAGTACTCCGTAAAGCCGGCTGTGAAATTAATTTCGATTGTGATAAAAAAGGCCGTTTCCCCATTTTCCATTGGAAAAGGCATCTGCTGCTCTATTTTGTAAGACTTGGCTTGCTGCGTTTTGGCAGCATACCAGCGGGTGCTTCTCATGTAGCGAGGCAACACCTGCAGCATTAGCTTTGACTGGAACGTTTCTTGTCTGAAAAGCTCAGCCCAGCCAGATGGCTCCGTGATTGTTCCTTTGGTTTCGGCCATAAAAAATAAGTTAATCAGTAATCAATAGAAAAGATGTGGTATGGTACCTGGAAAGGGTCCAGCTCCACGAAATTCCATTCGTCATGCCAGATATAGCTGTTGCCGGTTACCAGATCATTCATGCGTATAGGAGTGCTGTTGTCTATGCCCATCAGGTGTCTTGGTACCTGTACCCAGCCCCCTTGTTTGTTGTAAGGGTCGAGGTTTACCACAAAAAGCATATTGCTCGAGCCGTCTTCGCTACGTTTGAAGTAGGCCAGGATCTGCTCGTTTTCAATATGGCAAAACTCAATGTTATTGGTGTATTGTAGGGCCTTATGCTGTTTCCTGATGTGATTGATTCGGGTGATCAGCTGCTTCAGCTTGTTGGTTTTGGTCCAGTCCCAGTGTCTGACTTCGTACTTTTCAGAATTGAGATATTCCTCTTTGCCTACATAAGCATCATTGGCAATCTGCTCATAGACAGGACCATACATGCCATAGTTGGAACTCAGCGTGGCGGCCATCATATGTCTTACTATATAGAGGTTTTCATTGCCCCCCTGGAGCATCCACGGGTTAATATCGGGAGTGTTGGGCCAGAAGTTAGGACGGAAATAGTCCTTCATATCTCCTTTGGTCAGCTCCGTCATATATTCAATCAGCTCAGCCTTGTTGTTTCTCCAGGTGTAATAAGTGTATGACTGGTTGAAACCGACTTTCGCGAGGCGCTGCATCACCTTGGGACGGGTAAATGCCTCTGCCAGAAACAGCACATCGTTGTCCTTTTTCCGTACCTCGGCTATGAGGTATTCCCAGAAGCCATAGGGTTTGGTGTGCGGATTGTCTACCCTGAAAATCTTAATACCCAACTTGTTCCAGTGTAGCACAATGCTCACAAATTCTTCCCACATGTTTTCCCAGTCTTCTGACTCAAAATAGATAGGGTAGATGTCCTGGTACTTTTTAGGAGGGTTCTCAGCGTATTGCACCGAACCGTCCGGCCTCCATTTAAACCAGCTAGGGTTTTCTTTTACATATGGGTGATCAGGAGAGCATTGCAGCGCAAAATCCAGTGCTATTTCTATGCCATGCTCTTTTGCCCTGGCTACTACCGCCTTGAAATCATCAAAACTTCCGAGTTCAGGTAGAATGTCTTTGTGGCCACCTTCTTTATTGCCAATGGCCCAGGGTACTCCTACATCTCCCTCTACCGTAGTGGTTGTATTGTTCTTTCCTTTTCTGAATGCGGTGCCTATCGGATGGATAGGAGGGAAGTAGATAGTGTCAAAACCCATCTCAGCCACATAAGGAATAATATCGAGGCAGTCTTTGAAGGTGCCGTGTTCCCCGGGTGTCCTGGACGCAGACCTGGGGAAGAACTCGTACCAGGTGCTGTAGAGTGCTTTTTCTCTGTCTACTTCCAGCGGAAGTTCGCGGTCGTAGGTAGTGGCAAATTGCTTGCCGGGGTGGTTGTGAAAAATCTCATGAAGCCTCTCAGAAGTGGCTTCTTCAACCGCATATTTATAAGACTCTTCGTTTTGAAAGGCGGCTTTCAGGTCATTGAGGTAAGCGGCTTCCTCTTTGCAGGCCTTGGCTGCAGCCTCCAGGTATTGAATACCATCCAGTAATTCTACATTGACATGCTGTCCGTCCTGAATTTTGCGCTCTATATTATGCTGCCAGGTAAGAGGGTAATCTACCCATGCTTCGATGGTATAGGTGTATTTGCCCTGCTTTTCGGCAATGAACTCTCCGGCCCATTCATCATTGTTTACCTCATGCATGGGGGCATATTGCCATTTTTTGGCTTTGCCAAACCGGTACTTGATATGGGCATTGAGTACGTCATGGCCATCGGCTACAATATCAGCGGTTACCTGGAACCTCTGTCCTGCTACGCGTTTGGCAGCGTGAGCTCCGGCATTGATCTCGGGCTTCACATTTTCAATAACCGTACGTGTTTGTGCTGATTTCATAAATAGTTTTGGGGTGATATGATCTGGGTTGAATCTCAGGGTAAAGCCTTATGCATTTTACCGCGTGAAAGAAAGCAAAATTTAAGCGGTCTATCAATCTTATACCGCCTTATTCTACTGCAAACGTTTGTGATGCCCGGGCCCGGGAAAACATTGTTAATCAGGTCTTTCCATTCTTTTCAGGCATGCTGAGATACATCGTGAGAGGGGACCGGAAATCCGTCTTACGACAGGGCTCATGACAAAAAAAGTTCATAGAACGTGGACAAGTTGTTGACCTCAAATCCTGATAGGTAGAATGTGCATTCTTTCTTTCTAAACTTGCAATATGAATGTCACAGGGATGTGCTGTTCATAGAAAACCTCAGTCAAATAGTTAAATAGTTTAGTCATGAAATCTTTAAAATTTCTGGTCGCTGCTGTGGCAGCAGTTTCAGTTTTAGTATTTCTCGCATCGCTGGTAATTGTAGTTAGTACGGATGGCTCACACGAGCAGGCCGCTAACATTTGTGCCTACAGTCTGATCGCAAGCTTTGTGTCACTGGTATTTTATCAGCCAAAGAAGAAGGAAAGCGATTTAGCGAGTTGAATCTGGTGATTCGATGACAATAGTCGGCTTACTAAAAAAAGAAAGGCCCTGATGTTTCCACCAGAGCCAAGCAGTTTAATGAATTAAATCTTTGTAATCAGAACCAATCAGGTACACGACTCCTTTATGGTCTTGTATGTATTAGTTCGATAAAAGCGGCAAGGTCATCAGGTGGTATGAAAAAAAGTTGACTCAACTCTTTGAAGCGGGACGTTGAGTATTAAAAAAGGCTCTGATATTTAAATCAGAGCCTTTTTCTTTGATGTCTTTATGAATTGCTATTGCTTCTTAAGGGCCTCAATTTCCTTTTTTAGCTTTTCTATTTCTTCCTGTTGGGATTTAAGCTGTTTCTGTTGATCGATGGTGTAAAGCACCAGTTCTTCAACTTTTTCAAGCAATTTCAATTGCATTTCCCCTACGTCCTGTCCGTTGGCTTCTACCTCTTTGGCAGAAGGTATATTGGGTAGGTGTGAATTGGTTTTTACAAAAGCCTCCAATTGCTCAAGATTGAGGTATTGATAGCCTGGCTGGAATACGTAATCAGGAACAGAACCAGGATTGGCTGTTACTATTAATTTCTTTGATTCGATATCATCGTTTACAATCATTTTCCCGGTGAATTGACTGGTTCCATTTACGTCCAACCTGGCACCTGGTGTCAAGGTGCCTATACCTATAAAACCGTTTGAGTCAATATTTAAAGCGTGCAACCCCGGTGTAAATCCACTGTAGGCCATAAACGCTACGTTATTTGTTTGATCAAATCCAAACACCCCTCTTGTGTTCCCGGCACTATTCAGAAATCTTATAGCCGAATGTGTGGCGCTTCCATTGGTTCTTTGAATGTCAAGAAGTGCTCCTGAACTGCTATGGGATGATAATAGAGCCATTACTTGCGCTGTAGATTCGGTAACCTCCAGTTTTCTGCTAGGATTAACCTGCCCAATACCTACATTCCCTCCAGGTAGTATAGTGACGTCATTAATGTTTCTTCGTTCATTATAAATGGCGAAGTTACCGCTTGAGCCCACGCTTCTGAGTTGCCAGTTCTCTCCGGATGAATTAGTGGAGTGGAGTTTAAGGTATGGGTTATTTGCCTCAATCGTCACCTGGTTTGTGAGGCCGAGAAGGCCGTTTTCCTCCAGAGTCATGAGTGCAGTACCGGTACCAAATCCTGCATCTTTATTCCAATAAAAGCCTGACGATGTTGAGGAATTGTCACTGTCAATGAAAAAGTGCATGGCATCTGTGGCAGCTAGGTTAGCCGACCCTATAAGCTGAATGTCTGTTTCAGTATCCTGATTACTACCGGCCAAAACAATATTGTCATGGAATTTAATCTGGCCGTCCAGAATCCATTCCTGATCAGTGAAATTGAAACTGATATCGTTACTGAAAAGGCTGGCAGTGCTATCTAAAGGAACTATTCTCAGCTGCTCTGTATTACCACCTGATTGTCCAATGCGCAAGGCTCTGCTACCGGTTCCGGTGTAATTGGGGTTTTTGAAATAAGTGCCGTTAGCGTTGGTAAAGTGAGTAATCCCTGTGACCGTTCCACCTGAGGTAGACAGGTATTCTGCATCCAGGGCTGAGTTGAAGTTTCCTTCGGTTAACACCTGATCATATCCGGTGCCATTATAGACTTGAAGATTTATGGCTTCAGGGCCTGAAGTTGTGCCTTTTCCGATATTGAAGTTGTTGAGATTTTTATCATAAGATAAAGTCGCGTGAATAGTTTGGTCGCTTGGATCAGAGATGAAGATATTCTTTTTGAAGTGAACGTTGTCTGCAAGTATTGTATCGAAAGAGGTTGAGAGAGCATTTTGCTTTAGATAAACACCGTCCAGCGTTGCCGCATAGTTTCCTGTATGTAAGATAGTCTGATAAGCTCCAGAACCTCCAGCATCCCTTATTTGCAGATCAAAAGATTCAAAACTGCCATTATTGTATCGATACATCTTTAAAGCAGCGGCATTGGCATCATAAAATAGGGTCAAGGCATCGGTAAAGACATTGTTATCGCCTATTTTAATCAGCTTACCAAATTCAACATTGGTGATAAAGCTTTGAGCTTGTGCCTGAGTTGAAACAGAAAAAAGAACAAGGGCAAGTAAGATGATTTTTTTCATGCGAGTTTGGTTTGGATCTTAAGCTGTTGAACTCAACAGCTTAAACTGTTAGTCCGGCAAAGCAGGTAAAGGTCATCAGGTGGTATAAAAAAAATGTCCTTTTGTTCATTCCTTGACTCACTGAAACAAAAAAAGCCCTGACGGTACCGTCAGGGCTTTTTCATGGGTTTATATTTTATGAATTACTCAGCTACTACTGAGAATTTCAGGTCTTTCTTTACCTCTTTGTGCAGGTCAATCTCTACTTCGTAGTCTCCTACAAACTTCACTTCACCCTTAAAAGAGATTTTCTTACGATCTACGTCAATACCCATAGCTTTCAGGGCATCAGAGATTTGCAGTGTAGTTACCGCACCAAAGATTTTGCCGCTGTCACCTACTTTTGCTTTGATTTCAAGCGTATTGTCGCCAATGGCAGCTGCTACAGCTTCTGCATCATTTTTGATCTTTTCAGCTTTGTGAGAAGCCTGCTTGATGTTCTCTGCGATCATTTTCTTATTTGATGTGCTTGCGATAATCGCAAAACCCTGAGGGATCAAATAATTTCTGCCGTAACCTGGCTTAACAGCAACGGTGTCGTTCTTGTAGCCAAGTCCTTTGATATCAGTTGTTAATATTACTTCCATCTTTAAATACTTTAATGTTCTGAGAGAACGGGTTTATTTTAAAGAATCAGTTACGTATGGCAACAAAGCAAGGTGTCTTGCTCTCTTCACTGCCTGCGCCACTTTTTTCTGATACTTCAGGCTGGTTCCTGTCAATCTTCTTGGAAGAAGTTTTCCCTGCTCGTTCACAAACTTCAAAAGGAAATCAGGGTTTTTGTAATCAACATACTTAATACCGTTCTTCTTGAATCGGCAGTACTTTTTCTTCTGTTGATCTCTGTTTACTGGTTCGTTTACTAACGTCATGATGCAGCTTCCTCTTTTTTAGCTTTGTTGAAAGCACCGCTTTTTCTTCTTGCATTGTACTCCACCGCGTGCTTATCCAGTGCAGTTGTCAAAAAGCGCATAATACGCTCGTCCCTTTTGTACGCGACTTCCAGAGTTGCAATAGCAGAAGGGTCGGCTTTGAATTCAATCAGATTGTAGAAACCAGTAGACTTGTGCTGAATTGGATACGCCAATTTTCTCAAGCCCCACAATTCCTTGTTTACAATCTCCGCACCGGTATCGGTGAGGATTTGCTCAAACTTGCCGACAGCATCCTTCATCTGTTCATCAGACAAAACGGGAGTTAAAATGAATACCGTCTCGTAATTGTTCATTGTTATCAATTTTTAATTTCGGGCTGCAAAGATAGAGAATTGTTTCATAAAAAGCACCATTTGTAAAAGATTGTCACAGATGGGTTTTCAGGGAAATGTAATTTGTATTTTCGATCGCAAAGCTATGCCTTCCCCCTTATGAAAAAATGGAGCTTACGAAAAAAACTGACCTTGCCTCTGCTGGTGATACTGCCTATTCTGGCTTATGGTGTTTTTGAGCTCACATCGCTTACCTCAGATGAGGAGGAGCTGGAGAAGATCTACAGACGCCAGCTGGATGCTGTACTTTTCTCAATCAACCAGTATACCGATGACAAAGTGCGTAACTGGACCCGGGACCTTGATATGGTTTATGGCACGGTAGATAACGAAAAGCTTTACGATACACTGGTAGATAACGACCCTGTATTTCGTGCATTATATATAAGAGACAGTGACGGCAACAATCAGGAATACATCGGGATTTCTGAGGACTACAACAGCAAGGCATTTCAGCGTAACATAGATAGTTTATATAACCTGTCGGAGACGCTGTTCAGGAGGCTTACGCGATACAAGGAGACGGGCTTCCTGAAACTGGAGGTAACCGATGATATGTTTGTGGCAGATGGTATCGAGCTGGGCTATAAAATATTTGTGATCGGACAGGGCGATCATATTAAGCGATGTATTTACCTCTTTGATACGCAGGTATTTGTCGAGCACGGCCTGGTGCCTAAGTTTCAACAGATCGCGCAGGACGAATTCACCCTCGTCTGCCGTAGAATATCAGATGGTGCTGAAATATACTCAACTTCCGATGAGCCGACCGATGGCCTCTTTAGTATGCCCCTGGTATCACTGCCCCAGTACGAACTTGGAATTGCCCGAAGAGGGAGTACTATAGAACAAGCGGTGGCAAAACGTAAGAGACAAAACCTGATTTCTCTGGGGCTATTGGTGATTTTCATGCTTTTTGGTCTTTCTCTGGTTTTTAGAAACATCCGAAAGGAAGTGGAACTGGCTGAGAATAAAGCAGACTTTGTGTCTAATGTATCACATGAGATAAGAACCCCACTCGCATTGATCAACATGTTTGCTGAAACTCTCTTAATGGACCGGGTACGAACAGAAGAAAAAAAGAAAGAGTACTACGAGATCATTACCAAAGAGGTAGGAAGGCTTACGAATATGGTCAATCGCATTTTGAGCTTTTCCAAGATGGAGGCCAATAAGCGCAAGTACAATAAGCAGCCATTGTCACTTTCTACGGTGGCGAGAGAAGTAGCCAATACATATTCCTATCACCTGGAGAGTAATGGTTTTGCCTATTCATTTGAAGAGGGCAATGAGGTGCCTTTTATTGAGGCCGACCGTGAAGCACTGATTGAGGTGATGGTTAATCTGATTGATAACGCTATGAAATATAGCGACCAGAAAAAGCAGGTAGATATCCGCACCGGTAATGAAGACGGAATGGCCTGTGTGGAAATTACCGATCATGGCGTGGGGATACCCAGGGATAAGCTAAACAAGCTTTTTGAGAAGTTTTACCGGGTACCCACCGGCAATGTGCATGAGGTACAGGGTGCAGGCCTGGGGCTCAGCATTGTGAAACAGATAGTAGACGCCCACGATGGCAAAGTAACAGTAGAGAGTACATTGGGACAAGGAAGCTCCTTTAAGCTTTTATTCCCTGCAATAGATAAAGAAAATGGCGAGAATATTAATAGTTGAAGATGAGCCGGCTATGCGAATGGGGCTCAAAGATAATTTTGAGTTTGAATCTTATGATGTAGAAATGGCCGTGGATGGTGCTGAAGGACTTGAGAAGATAAAGAATGGCACCTTTGATCTCATCATCCTGGATGTGATGATGCCGAAGATGTCAGGTTTTGATGTCTGTAAGGCTGTTCGTAAGCTCGGTGTACTCACGCCCATCATCTTTCTTACAGCCAAAAGTGAAGAAATAGATAAGGTGCTGGGGCTGGAACTGGGTGCTGATGACTACCTGACCAAGCCTTTCAGTCTGAGAGAGCTGATAGCCCGTGTAAAAGCAATTCTGCGCAGAACCGGAGCAACAACCAGTGCGACAGCACAGGGGGCGATTCAACTGGGTAAACTCCAGGTAGACCTGGAACAATACACGGCCAGTCTGGATGGGGAGCCTACCCGCATGTCTCATAAAGAGTATGAAATACTGCAGTTTCTCATTGATAAAAAGAATGAGGTGGTCAGTCGATATGATCTGTTGAACAAAGTGTGGGGCTATGAAAGTCAGCCTACCACCCGAACGGTAGATAACTTTATTCTGCGCCTGCGTCAGCGAATTGAGGAAAACCCAAATGACCCTAAAGTCATTTTAACCGTACATGGAGTAGGGTATAAGCTGCTTTTATAAGCACTGTGACATTTTGTGACATCTCTTTACGGGCATGTGACATACGGTATCGGTACTTGCCGTAAACTTGTGTAGCGACATTAATAAGAGTCCATAGGTCAAAAGAAAACAACAACTGAAACTACTAAATAAGGCCAGTCACCTGAAGGGGTGATTGGTCTGATGCAGAAGGATCGCAGAGAGAATGAGATGAAGAGATTTTTTTTATTTACGGTCATATACACAATACTTTCCACCGGTCTGTCTCAGGCACAGGACCTGGATAGATTACTCAACCTGAGAGGGTACTGGAAATTTTCCATAGGAGATCATAAGGAATGGGCCGATCTGGATTATGATGATTCAGACTGGGAAGAAATATACGTTCCCCGCAGATGGGAGCGAGAGGGTTTTAACGGATACGATGGGTATGCCTGGTACAGACTTACCGTTGACGGCAGAGACTTTGAAGGACAGAAGTCACTCCACCTGAAGCTCGGATACATCGATGATGTAGATGAGGTGTTTTTCAATGGAGAGAGAATCGGTTTTACCGGAGATTTTCCTCCTCACTATAAAACGGCCTGGAGGGCCGAGCGTTTGTACCGCATTCCAGACAGGTTGGTCAGACCTGATGGTGACAACCTGATTGCTGTACGGGTGTATGATAAAGGTGGTGAAGGTGGTATCTACTCCGGAGAAGTAGGCATCCTGGTTCCTGATGAAGACTACCGGGGCTCTATCCTGTTGGAAGGAACCTGGAAGATCAAGATATCGGATCGGGACGAATATGCCGAGCCTGATTATAACGACAGCAACTGGGAGGACATCATGGTGCCCTCTAACTGGAAGTCTATCGGCATTGATGATCTCGATGATTTTGCCTGGTATCGCAAGACCTTTGAAGCAGGTGAGCAGGACGGTATAGAAGATATGGCCATTGTATGTGGCAAGATTGATGATTTTGATGAAGTATTTATCAATGGCGTGAAGGTAGGGGAGACTAATGATGGCAGGCGCATTGGACTGTCCAGGAGCTTCAGAGAGCTGAGGATTTATGAGATTCCTAACGGCCTCTTAAAAAGAGGGAGGAATACTGTAGCTGTTCGGGTCGAGGACATCGGTGACAACGGAGGTATCTATGAAGGTCCTGTTATGATCGTACCCAGCCGCTATGCCAGAAAACTCTCAAGGTCCAATTACTTCTGGAGGCGATAGGCTTAAAGTTCACTTAGCTCTGCAAGAATCTCTTCCTGCAGTTCGTGCTCACCTTCAAAACTGATAATCCGGGGAGTGACCTGAAGGCTCTCGGCAATCCGGGTTTGTTCCTCCATCACACCGGCAGACAGGAAGGGATCTTGTCTGCCATATATCCAGTAAACCGGCTTGTCTTTTATCCTTTCAATACTTTCAAGAGGAGGCAGGTCAGGAGGGAAAATACCTGCCCAGAGAATAAGCCTGTCAAAGACTACCTGCGTCTGTGTGGCAAACCTGGAAATAGTCGCTGCCCCTTGCGAAAAGCCAAAAAGCGTAACCTTTATATTATCAGGTAGCTGAGACCTGATATCATCATAAACAGCTTTCAGGTAAGTCAGATAGTTTTTAATGTCATTGAGCCGGTCTTCTCTGGTCATCCAGGTGGCACCCACTCTGCCTGTAAAGCCTTTAAGGTAATACTTTGAAAGCCCCTCCGGAGCCACAATCAGGTGTCGTTCGTCATCCAGGCACTTAAACTGCTTAATGAAATACTCTGCCAGGTGGCCGTGTCCGTGACATACCAGCCAGAGGTGTTCTATGTTTTTACCAGGGGTGCCCGTCATATGATAGCGGGCCTGATAAGTGAAAGATAATCGATGTTCGGTACTCATGATATGCCCAAAGATGCCTCGGAAAATTTAAAAGGCAGCAGGTTTTCAATAGAAGGTGATTCGTAGATTTTACCTTCAGAGTCCATCATATAAAGCCTGATAGGGCCGGCCTGGTTGTTTTCATACTCACTCATGACCTGCCGGCAACTACCGCATGGTGCAGCAGCTCTGAATTCTGACTCTTCTGTGCGCTTGGCAACCACCGCAACCGCTTCAATGGTTTTGTCTGGGTATTGAGATTTTGCCGCAAAAAAAGCTACCCTCTCTGCACAGAGGCCGGCAGGATAACATGCGTTTTCCTGATTATTACCCTGAATGATGCTTCCGTCTTCCAGGCGCAGGGCTGCGCCTACCTGGAAATGAGAATATTTGGCATAAGCTCTAAGAGCAGCAGTTTTGGCCGCCTCGATCAATGCTTGTTCCTGATCAGGTAGTTGATCGATGGAGGCATATACTTTGAGATGTGATTCGCTTGAGATGATTTCCGCCATAAGTAGCCGTTAGGATCAGAATATACGGGGAAAATTGAAAGATGATCATGTTTTTTTGAAATAACGGTATATGGGTGACACCTTTCGTAAAAATGTGAACTGCACATTTTGTGGTTTGAACAACATTTAACATATTGCTTCATGGTCGAGAGACCTGACAACCTATTTACCAAAATGCGATACGATGGAATCTTCTGTCGACTCGAATTCAACGAGTCGAATCTGTTCTATGCGTCAAACAAACGCATGGCGCCTGCCTTCTTCTGGGGCAAATTCAACAGGCGTTTGGAAATTCCTATGAGTGCAATTCTTGATATGGAGATAAGGTCGTATATGCCTTACGGTCGTGGACTTGTATTAAGAATTAAATCCGGCTATCACTACGAAAAAATAAAGACCCTGGCGCCAATCAATATTACCGCTGTGCCGGATGCTGTGCTTGAAAAACTTCGTTTCATGCTCAAGAGAAACAGCGAAGCGCAGCACGGAATGATGGCTTCCTGAATTCTTCTTTATCTCCTTTCCGTTTGACTTAATTAATTCTGTAATTTCAACGAAATTTTTTCATTGAATGGATAGAATTCTCATACTCGGAGCTGGTCGTTCGGCCACTTCTCTTATCAAATATTTACTCGAAGCGTCAAAGTCAAATGACTGGACAGTGATCGTAGCCGACTACGCATTACAACTGGCCCAGGAGAAAGTGGGAAACCACCCGAATGGCAAGGCCATTGCCTTTAACATTAACAAGGAGGAAGAGAGGGATGAGGTGGTCCGGGATGCTGACGTTGTCATTTCCATGTTGCCGGCTCGCTTTCACCCTTCTGTAGCTGAGGCCTGTCTGATGTTCGGCAAACACCTTATCACGGCTTCGTATGTTTCTGATGATATGAGGGGCCTGGATGCACAGGCCAAAGAGAAGGGATTGCTTTTCCTCAATGAGTGTGGTCTGGACCCCGGCATCGATCATATGTCAGCTAAAAAAGTTATCGATGATATTCGTGAACGCGGTTTTGAGCTAAGAGCCTTTGAGTCGTTTACAGGAGGTTTGCTGGCACCTGATCCAACTGATGACAATCCCTGGGAGTACAAATTTACCTGGAACCCCAGAAATGTAGTGCTGGCCGGACAGGGAACCGTTAAGTTCATTCAGGAAGGACGCTATAAATACATTCCCTACCATAAGCTGTTCAGAAGAACGGAGATGATTCATATTCCGGGGCATGGTTACTTTGAAGGCTATGCCAACCGTGATTCTCTTATGTATATGGATGTCTACGGTCTGGAAGGAATTCAGACCCTTTACCGGGGTACCCTCAGAAGACCCGGATTCTGCAAGGCCTGGGATATCTTTGTACAACTGGGAGCTACAGACGACTCTTATATGCTGGAAGGGGTGCATAACATGACCCATCGTCAGTTTATGAATTCTTTTCTGTCCTATAACCCCAATGACTCTGTGGAGCTGAAGCTGGCTCACTATATGGGACTGGATATTGATGGCCCCGAAATGCACAAACTGAGATGGCTTGGCCTTTTTGATGAAGAGTCAGTTGGCTTAAGAAAAGGCTCACCAGCTCAGATTCTGGAACATATCCTGAAGAAAAAATGGACCATTGATCCTGATGTAAAGGATCAGATTGTGATGTGGCACCTTTTCGATTATGAAGACGGTGGGCAGGTAAAACGCGTGAGATCTGCCATGGTAACCAATGGAGATGATGCCATTGATACAGCTATGGCTAAGACCGTAGGCCTGCCTTTGGGTATAGCGACCAAGCTGTTGCTTCAGGGAAAAATTGAAGCAAGAGGTGTGCAGATTCCGATAACGCCAGAGTTTTACAATCCTATTCTTTCAGAACTGGGAGAGCTGGGATTCCACTTTATAGAAGAAGAGGTAGTGCTTGAGGCCTAACCTCTTTTTTTCTTTCGGTCTTTCTTGTCTTTTCGTTTAAACAGGCGCTTCAGGAAGCCTTCTTTCTTTTTCGGCTCTGCGAGCGTAGTGTCGACCTTGATTTCCATCGGTTTGGGTTTGTCCGTCCGGGTGAAAATCTTCTTGATCATGCCCTGCTTCTTTTCCGGAGCACAGCTCATCATGTTAAGCACATCAATTGAGGAGGGGGCAAAGGTGGCCTGTGTATATCGGTCAAAGTTGATGTCCCGGTTCATCTTTTGCAGCATGAGCGCATACAAGGGGAGTGCAGAATTGGCACCCTGCCCCATGGCGGTGCTTCTGAAGCCGATGCGATGATCATCTGACCCCACCCAGGAAACCGTGACCAGTCTGGGGCTGATGGCAACAAACCAGCCGTCCTTGTTATCCTGGGTAGTCCCTGTTTTTCCGGCCATGTCATTGCGCAGGGCATATTTGCCTCGCAGGCGTCTGGCAGTACCTTCATTGATGGTGCCTTTCATCATTTCCAGCATTACCTGACGGGTGTCTTCAGAAAAGACACGATCCTCACTCACCTCAGGGGTGAATTCTGCCAATACCTCTCCCCGGTTGTTTTCTATGCGGGTGACATAGTAAGGGGTTGCGGGTCTGCCATCATTGACAAAACTGGTATAGGCCTTTGTAAGCTCCAGAAGGCTAATCTCAGCTGTGCCGAGTGCCAGGGAAGGAACCTGGGGCAAATCAGAGTCAATTCCCATAGTCCTGGCAAGTCTGATCACATTGGGTAACTCAGCATCGTTGAGCACTTTTACGGCTACGGTATTCACTGACTTACTCAGAGCCGTTTTCATGGCGTAGTTCTGATCGTAAACGGGTGGGGAGTTTACCGGGGTCCAGTCGTTGAACTTGGGGAAGGTCACCTGCTGTGACGAATAGTAGGTGCAAGGCTTGATGCCGTTTTCCAGGGCAGCTGCATAAACGATGGGTTTGAAAGTGGAGCCTACCTGCCTTTTGCTTTGACGCACATGATCGTACTGAAAATGCTCGTAGTTGATACCACCAATCCAGGTTTTTACAGCTCCGGTATACGGGTTTACCGATAGCATGCCGGCATTCAGAAATTTGAGATAGTGTCTGATGCTGTCAATCTGAGTGGTGTTAACCACCTTTTTGCCTTCCCAGCTAAATAGCTCAGCTTTGGTAGGGCGACTCATGGAGTCCAGAATGGCTTTATCTGAGATACCCCGGGCTTTCAGCTTTTGATAATGGGGTGATCGGCTTATCGCCCCTTTGATAATATCCTGAGATCTGATCCACGGAGCATTTTTACCGTAACTGGCTTCAAAGGCCTTTTGCAGAGCAGTCATATGCTCTTTCATAGCTTCTTCTGCTACCCTTTGCATCTCATAATCAAGGGTAGTATAAATTTTGAGACCGGAGGTAAAAAGGTTGAGCGAGGTATTATTTTGCTCATTATAGTCGGCCACCCAGGTGCGCATTTTTTTCTGTAGCTCTGCCCGAAAGTACGGGGCGGTACCCTGGGTATGGCTGAAGGGTTTATAGTCAAGCTTCAGGGGGCTGGCTTTGGCAATCGTCAGTTCCTCATCGGTAAGAAAGTTGTAGCGATACATCTGGCTTAGTACCACGTTTCTTCGGGTCTTGCTGCGCTCCGGAAAGAGCCGGGGATTGTAGCTGTGCGATGCCTTCAGCATACCCACAATTACAGCAGACTCCTCTAAGCTGAGGTCAGAGCAGGGTTTGCCGAAAAACTTCTCGGCAGCACTTTCCACCCCAAAGGTATTGTCTCCAAAAGGAACCGTGTTCAGGTAAAGGGTAAGAATTTCCTCTTTCGAGTAAATCTTCTCCAGGCGTGTGGCCAGTATGGCCTCCCGGGTTTTGTTGACCGGCATGGTAAAATAACCGTATCGCTCTCTGGGGAAGAGGTTCTTAATCAGCTGTTGAGAGAGGGTGCTGCCCCCACCGGAAGACTCATCACCCAGCAGGATGGTTTTGAAGATGACCCGCATCAGGCTTCGTCTGTCCACTCCGTTGTGTTTGTAAAAGCGGGCGTCCTCTGTGGCAATAAGCGCATTGATCATGTGCTCCGGGATTTCTTCAAAGCTGATGGGCTGCCGGTCGAAGATGTAAAACTTGCCCAGTAGCTCTCCGCCATCGGCATAGATTTCTGTAGCTTCACTTTGGCGTATCTCTGCCAGTTGTTCTGTTTCAGGCAGTGTGGTCCAAAGGCCAAAATACACACTGAAATAAAAGCTGAGGCCTGTGAAAGCGCCAATGAGAATAAGATAGAGTATCCATTTCAGAATTCTGAACTTTCTCTTTCGGGGCTTCTTTCTGCTTTTTCCGGGGGAACTCATAGACTAATGGTCAGAACGCTGTTTTTGGGTGACTGTTGCCCTCTGATGGCGGTAAAAATAAGCGAAAGCCTTCGCTGCCAAAAGACTTGTCAGTAATTTCACGATAACTGTGTAAACCGGTATTGATGAGAAGCCTGTTTTATGATCGTAATGAAGTTCCCGATGTACTGGAGAGGCTTGAGGCTGAGCGATATTCTCGTGATTATGACTATGAAAAGCACAGGCTGGTACTGACCAGTGAAGCTACGGGCAGGGAGGCTTATTTGCGGCTGCCTTTAACGGTAAATTATGAGAATGGGGTGCCGGTGCCTGAGCGTAAGGTCAGGTATATTATGGTGCTGGTACAGTCGGGCAGTGCTTCTATTGGTGTTTTTGAAGATGAGCTCTGCCTGCATCATAAGGTGTTCGGGTCTTATATGGTGCGGAAGAAGCAGGGGAAAAGCCAGATTAAGCATTTGAAAACCAAAGGGAAATCACGGGCTGGTTCAAGGGTGAGGCTGGCCAGTACGATTGAGTTTTTTGAAAACATCAATACCCGTCTGCAGGGACACTTTGATCAGTATGACTTTGACAGAATCGCTCTGAGCTGCTCTAAAATTCTTATTCCTTATTTGTTCAATTCCAAGGTGCCTACACCATTTGATAAGCGGGATAGTCGCATTTATAAAATACCGAAGCACCTGCATCAGCCCAATTATGAAGTGATGCTTGGCATGCAACGCTACCTGCATAAGGCCGAGCTGGTCTTTGATGAAACACAAAATCCTGAACTCATTGCCTTTCATTAGTGTTGCAACACTGATGAAGAACGAAGAGCTGTTTTGCGACCCCGTAACCGGTGAATGTACACCGGCTGAATTGCCCGTGTCAGACAAGCCTGTGGCGATAGATAAAGATCATGAGATTATTTATGTAGGAGACCCTATGTGCTCCTGGTGTTGGGGTATTTCTAACCATTTGCAAAAGCTGAAAGAGCATTATCCGCAATACAAGTTCAATGTGCTGCTGGGGGGTCTGCGTCCCGGAGGAGGGGAGGCCTGGGATCAGCGTATGAAGGACTTTATCAGACACCACTGGGAAGAAGTAACCAAACGAAGCGGTCAGCCATTTGGCTATGCCTTGTTTGAGAGGGAGGAGTTCAACTATGATACGGAACCTCCCTGCAGAGCAGTGGTGGCATCCAGAAGATGGCTGGGAGATGATGTTTTATCTTTCTTTGAAGCGGTTTCCAGGAAA
>DIYF01000106.1:93650-115269 GCA_002427745.1 Roseivirga sp. UBA6061
TTTCCAGGAAATTCTATGTAGAGAACGAAGACCCTGCTGAGACCGGATTTTACAGATCAATCTGTGAGCAGTTCAATATTCCTTTTGATGAGTTTGTAACAGAGTTTGAAAAAGAAGAAACCAGGTACAAAACCCACCAGGATTTTCAACTCAATCGCCAGTGGGGCGTCAGGGGCTATCCTACCGTGTTGTTCAAGGCAAAGCAAGAACTGTATCAGATCAATTACGGCTACACGGAGTTTGATCAGATGAAGGAAGTAATTGAAAAGATAAAAGAGGGTCAGTAGGTTTAGTCAAGCCTGAGCTGATGCCATCCGGCAGGTGTGTTGTCTTTGGCCATTTCAGGAAAGGTGAGCTGAGCAGGGGGATGATTAAAACCCTGTGTCTTATCAGCGATAAACGAAACCACCATAACTCTGGGAGGTAGTTGGTCAAACAGCTCTTTCTCCAGAGAAAACTCATACCCCTGGTTTTCGCGGGTGTTCAGCCCATGTTTGGTAGCTTGCCAGTGCTTGTTGTTTCCCCAAAGCCACTCATCATTCCAGGCTTGCTCTGAGTGAAGCTGCTGACCCAGCTGGCCTGAGGCATGAAGTCTGAGTATATCAGTGTTGGTGTCTATATAGATTTCAACCCATCGATATTCTGAAGAATCCTGTTCCTGAAAGTCAATGGACAGATAGAGGTGGTTTTCATCCTGCATGGCTTTAAAGACTACCGAGTCATTCAGGCTTATGACTTCAGCAGTTTTCCACTCTTTTTGATCGAGTTGCCGGTCGATCAGGGAAACAGACCCTGTGGGTAAAGTTTTGGAACCGGGTTGGCAGCCTGACAGGACTAGTACGAGGATTCCGGGTATAAGGAGGTGCTTCATGGAAGGGTAAAATGAAAAAATAAGATGCTGAATTTCTCAGGGTTTACCCCGAATCTCTATGTAAGGTTGCATGAAACCGTGCCAACCTGAAAGCAGAAGAAAGACTTTGGTAAAATACTCTTTATCCGGAGAGTTTATTTCCGGGACTTTTTGGCAAACACGTTAAAGGCAAGTGCTTTATCAATCCAGAATTCGAGATCTTCCTCCAGGTCAAAACCTTCAGGGTCTATAAATACGAATCCGCGCATTACCGTGCCGGTAAAATCCATTTCACGGGTGCCTTTCTCTTTGAGTGCCTCTGCATAGGCTTCCTTGCCTATACGTGCCATCAGGCGAGAGTTGCCTGTAGCTTTATCGATGTCCACACCGATACACATCTTTTCGTTGACCATGAAAATAAGGCCCCCCATCATCTTTTTCTCAAAGAATACGGCTTTCCTTTGGTTCAGAATGTTCCTGACTCTGTCTGCGAGATATTCATCGTAGGCCATGATACTTATAAGGTTTGATGTTCAACTTCCTGTTTCAGTCCTTCAAAGAAGAGTTTTATTCCCTTGTCTGATTGTTTTCTTACCATAATAAGGTCCAGAAGTCTACCCAGCAGGCCGTACTTCATTGTATAGGTCATTACCTGAGTAACCCGGGTGCCGTCTTCAACAGGGTGTAGGGAGTAACTGTGCTTCAGGGCTTTCATAGGTAAGTTACAATCAAAGAGTGTAAAGGCCTGTCGCTCATAGGGCTGCCACTCGCTTACCTCTTCTTTAAACCAGCCATTCCTGGTTTGGCAATGCCTCCGGGCAGCCAATCCGGAAGTCAGCTTGTCTATCGGGTCTGATTTAGTGACAATCGGATCATACTTTGCCAGTCTGCCAAGATCCGACAGTACTTCCCAAACAGTTTGAGGAGTGGCCTTGATCATGATTTCATTATAAAGAGTGGTCATATTTAACTTGTTTTTTCAAAGTTAAATTTATCTGATTAGCTTCGGATTTGCAAGTGAAATGAGAAGGCAATATTTTTGAGCATGAAAAGGAGGTCTGATTGCCCTACGAATTACGGTTTGGAACACTTTGGAGATAAGTGGTCTCTGCTGATCATCCGCGACCTCATGTTCAAGGGAAAGCGCCACTACAATGAGTTTCTGGAAGCCGATGAGAAGGTGTCTACCAGTGTTTTGAGAGATCGCCTGAGGAGCCTTGAAGCGGGAGGTCTGATTGTATCGGGGGAAGATGCGGTTAAAAAATCCAGAATTCGCTACAGCCTTACACCCAAGGGAATCGCCTTGTTACCTCTTATGATTGATATGATCGTCTGGTCAGGAACCTTTGATAAACATACTGCCGCAGACAAAGAATTTCTCCGCAAGGCCACCGAACAAAGATCTGATTTGATTCAGGAAATAGAGCAGGATTTAAGGCGCAAGCACCTCATTGCGGAAGGTTAATACCTCTGTATCTATTTTATGAGGGTGTATGTGGATGATGCGTCCTCCAAAGGTTGAGTTATCAATTATCTTTTTGGGTGATTTTACCATCTGGTAAGAAATAGCTGGTGTTACCAGTTGTCTTACGTTTTTCTCCATCCGTTCATCTTCCAGGTGGTAGTGTCCGCAGAAAACCGTGATTTCCAGGTTCGTTTGAAAAAGTATATCCTGTATGGCACCACGGTTTTTCATGGCATACTTACTTTCTACATAGCAGGGGACTTCCAGAATAGGGTGGTGTACAAAAAGGATAATTTTCTTTTCTGTTCTGACCGCCTGTTTCAGCCATGCTACCTGTTGCTTGTAAAGCCTGTCATGAGAACTGTCCAGTACGATATATCTGTAGTGCTCATCTTCATAAAGGTAGTAGTGGCCATCTTTGCCTGCCGCAGAAACAGTGGCCAGTTCTCCCAGGTCATGATTGCCCAAGACTATGTTGACTTTGAAATGATTCAGACTCTCAAAAAAGAAGGTGTGAGCTGACTCTGCTCCGATGTCACCTCCGAAAACAACCTCCCTGATTCCCTGTTCTGCCAGGTATTCGAGCATCCTGTTCCAATTGGCCCTTGGATCAACATTTTGTTCAAGTGGAAAGGATTCATGCAGGTGGACATCCGTAATGTGTGCGATGGTCTTCATCTTAGTGTTTGGGTGTTTTCAGAGCTTTTGTATAATAGGATTGAAGGCCTTAGAAGCTACTAATACCTTGTCTCCGATATTCAGGTTCCTGGTGTCGCTCTCATCTGCTACCACCTTGATCAGGTTTCGGCCTATGAGAACTGAGATGACAAAAATAAAGTCTTGCTGCGTGATATCCAGTATTTCTCCTGTAAACTGAAATTTGCCACTGACTTCGTGGTTTGAAAAGATTTCAGCCGGTTTCCCGGATTTTATAATTTTTCCCTCAAATAAGGTCAGCATATGATCTGAGAGCTTGAGAATCTCACCCACATCATGACTAACCAGAATGGTTGTGAGATGAAACCTTTGATGGGCCTCCAGAATAAACCCCTGAAGTCTGGAGCGCATATCTCCGTCAAGGGCAGAAAGGGGCTCATCCAGGAGCAATACACCGGGCTGAGGCACCAGGGCCCTTGCCAGGGCTACGCGCTGTTTTTGTCCGCCAGACAACAGCTCGGGTTTGCGATCGGCCATTGCCGTGAGTTGCATTACCTCCAGTAGTTCTTCTATGATGGTGCTTTTCTGCCCCTTTGACAGGGCAAACTCCAGGTTCTGACGGACGGTCATATTGGGGAAGAGTGCGTAATCCTGAAAGAGGAAGCCGAGCTTCCTCTTTTGAGGAGCCAGACTGGTCTTCTGCCCGCTGTCAAACCAGGTTTGTCCTTCTACTTCAATCTTCCCCGAATCAGGAGGTAACAGCCCCGCCAGCATTCTGAGTATGGAAGTTTTTCCGGCACCGGAAGGGCCATAAAGTGTAACGAAAGTCCCTTTTTCAATGGAGAGTTCCACGTTCAAATCCATTTCCCCTTCTGTGGACCACAGCTGTTTACGGAGTCTGGCTTTTATCATTTCCAGAACTGTTTGAGATACCGGCCATTGACCAGGTATACGGTGAGTAAAATGAGAAATGTAATGGCAAAGAGTACCAGAGAATAGGTGTTGGCAGCGCCATAGTTAAGAGCTTCTACCTCATCATAAATGGTAATGGAGGCTACTTTGGTTTGTCCGGGTATGTTACCTCCAATCATCAATACTACCCCGAATTCACCAATGGTATGAGCAAAGGACAGTACAATCCCTGTCAGTAATGCCGGTTTTATGTTGGGCAGAAGCACCTTCCATAGCGTAGTCCATCTCGATTTGCCAAGGAGATAAGAAGCCTCTTTCAGTGAGTCGGGCAGGTTTGCCAGTCCCGACTGAATCGGGTGAACCATAAAAGGGAGGCTGTATATGACAGAGGCAAGCACCAGACCTTCGAAAGAGAAGACCAGCCGGAGTCCCAGGGCCTGATCAAGCCATTGGCCGAATCCATTGGCAGGGGAGAAGGCGATCAACAGGTAAAAGCCCAGTACTGTAGGAGGTAACACCAATGGCATGCTTACCAGGGTTTCTATTACCGGTTTTATGCGGCTCTTGCTGCCGGCCAGCCAGTGAGCCAGCGGTATGGAAATACAGAGCAGAATCAGGGTGGTGATCAACGCCAGTTTGAAGGTCAGTATAAGAGGAGACCAGTCTATCATTCTGCCAGCATGATTTCGTTGGTTTTAATCAGGGCGGAGGCTTCAGTGCCTGCAGCAAGCCCTAATTGCCTCACTGCATTAGTGGTAATGATAGAAGTAACCGGGCCCGGCCTGGCCGCAATGGTAACTTTACTCAGTAGTTCACCTTGTTGTATATGAGTGATCTCTCCATCCAGTCGGTTTTGAAGGCTGATCTGGTGTTCATGGCCTTTTCCTATGATCACTTCGGTTTCCTTGAAAAGTAGTTTTATGGTGCGATCTGCTTTGAGATAGGGGGCTGTGTCAGGTGTATCTATCACAATGGCAGAAATCATCACCCCCGCGCAGTCTATCTTCACCAGTGATAGTTCTCCTGAGGGAGTAACGGACGATATTTTACCGGATAAAACATTCATTCAGGGCAGGCCATAGCCGAATTTATTCAATATTTCTTTAGCCTCGGTAGAAAAGAGAAATTCATAAAAAGCAGCAGCGGCTTCAGTACCTCGTTTGTCACTTTTCAGAACGACCACTCCATGTGCCAGAGGGCTGTGATAACCGGTCGGAATGTCTATCCAGGAACCCCGGTCTTTTTGAGAGGCGGCCAGTACAACAGATTTGGCCGTAAAGCCAATTTGGGCAGCCTGAGAAGTGATAAACTGGTTGGTTTGAGAAATGCTTTCTCCATAGACCAGTTTGGCTTCCAGTGTCGTGTAAAGGCCAAGGTGCTGCAGTGTTTCAACTGCCGCCATACCATAGGGGGCTGTTTTAGGGTTTGCCAGGGCTATATGGGTAACCGTGTCATCTTTAATGACTTCGAGTGAGTTAATACCTGTATCTGAGGCAGACCATAATACCAGTTGCCCGGAAGCAAAGACCTCAGGGGGCGCCTCGGTTAACTCTCCTTCATAAAGCTGCCGGGGGTACTTCATGTCAGCCGATACAAAAACATGATAGGGAGCACCGGCCGTTATCTGAGCTGTGAGTTTGCCGGACGACCCTAGAACCGTTTCGCAGTCAATCCCGGTTTTTTTTGAAAAACTTTCTGTGAGCTCAGCCATGGCAAATTGCATGTTGGCAGCCGTGGCAATGATAAGCGGGCTTGTCTTTTTTTGCTGACATGCCACGAGTGTAAAGAGGGCAATCGTCACAAGTAAGCCCTTGATTCTGAGAGCTTGAAACCGCAAAGAAGTTAATGTGTCTGACACTTAGCTTTATGTTAAAAGAAAGACATCCTTAGTTCTAAGGAAATCGGGTTGTATGAAACCATTGGAATAATAGACACCAGAAGTCAAACAAGACATAGGAATCGTGATATATTTCTGCATTTATTTCAAATGATCTAATTTTTGATTGTATAGTGATATTCAGAAACTCAAATTTTAACTATATAAATTATCTCCTTACTTTCACGGTATGACAGAACCCAAGACACACCACTTAGGCAATTTGAAAGCCTATTATACTAAGAAAGGAAGGACCTGGTGCGTTGAAGAAGATGGTAAACTTACTAAGTTTAAATCAATAGAGGATATGGTGGAAGCATATCCGGATCTATTGAAAGTAGAACCCATTCAAATGTCTGTTGATAGGAGGGCGCTGGCCAGAACGAAGACCACACCGGTTACACTTCAGGAAGCTGCGCGAAATGCTGATATTCTATCTAAGACGGTTACCTGCTATTATTGTGGTGGAAGTGGAACGGTGGCTTTTATGCCATGTCCCAACTGCGGAGGCGTAGGTAAAATTAAGATTTCTACACGCGGATTTTGAGGTAAGCACTTCACTTTTTAGTTGTGAGCTTTAATGATGAACAAATGAGGCACACCGCGACTCTGTCGCGGTGGCAGCCTTCTGCGAAATTATTCTTATCTATTTTGACTAAACTTGAGCATGGCGGATAACGCAGGTTTCAAGGGACAGGCAGAACTGCTGCTGCCTTCAGCAGATTTGACTGAAGACATGACTTTCTTTACCGGTCTGGGATTCCGGCTGGACCAAATCTATCCTTCAGATGATCCTGCAGTGGCACGCATGTCTGGCTATGGCATGCAAATCCGGCTCGACCGTTCAGTAAAAACCACCGCCCCCATACTTCATTTACTGACAGATGAATCACCCGAAAAAGAACTGGTAGCTCCGAATGGCACGGTTATCAGGTTTTTACCCGCTACTTACCAGATGCAGATGCCCCTTACCAGGCACATGTTTGAAGTGAGGAGGCTTAGAGACAGTGCCCCCTGGGTGATTGGCAGAGCAGGTATGCTCTATCGCGATCTGATACCTGATCGTCTTGGAGGAAGTATCATTGCCTCACATATCAGGATTCCGGAGGCGGGCCCTGTGCCTGATATGGTGCATTATCATACCATCGGTTTTCAGCTCATCTACTGCTATCGTGGCTGGGTACGTTTGGTCTATGAAGATCAGGGACCTCCGTTCATTTTGAAAGCCGGTGACTGTGTCACCCAGCCTCCGGAGATCAGACACCGTGTTCTGGAATCATCTGAAAATCTCGAGGTCATTGAAATAGGTGTTCCGGCTGAACATATGACTACCATAGACCACGAAATGGAACTGCCTACTACCAGCTTGCGTCCCGACCGGGAATTTGGCGGGCAGGTTTTTTGCAGACATGAGCTTGAAAAGGCACAATGGACTACCTGGAAGGCGGATGGGTTTGAAGTGAGAGATACAGGTATTGCCAGGGCTACCAGGGGAGTGGCATCAGTTCAGGTAATTCGGGCTGTGGGAGAGTCGACCCGGGAACCACAGTTAAACCATAAGGCAGACATCTTGTTTACTTTCGTACTGGAAGGAAACATGACCTTAGAGGCTGAAGAAAAGGAGCAGTCTTTGAGCCCGGGTGATGCTTTTGTGATTCCGCCTGACTATGTATATAAGTTCACGGGAGTTTCAGAAAATCTTAAGCTTTTGGAAGTAAGTCTTCCGGGAAGTTAAATCAGCTTTGATGATTTTTATGCTGATTTTAGAATAATTTACTATGTATAAAACCATATTTTTGTAGATTACATAATAAATATCTCTATTTTGTCAGTGTTTATTATGGTTTGTAAGTATGCGCGATAGTATCTTTTTGGACAATATTCCATTTGATTCGGAAAGCGACACTATTTCAACGCGTGTCTGGTCTTTTACGAAGGATCGTGCCCTCGAAAAGGCTTTGAACCGCATTGACTTCAGAGCAAAACAACTCGGAAGGATTTATAGTATTCTGGAGGAAGTAACATCGGAAACACCTAATCCTGACGATCCGACTGAGGGCTGGCAGTGCTTTATCAAAGCTCAGCTGCTCTGATATCTACCTGATTTTCACCTGTATTTCAGGATGTTTGGTCAAAATTGTTGAAATTCTTGCTCAGCGAATAAATCGTATTTTGTTATTAGTATAAATGTACTAGATTTGATTCAGGTATTAACCTAATCCTCGGCCAGAGCTTTGAAAAATACTAAGTCAGAAATCCTAAGAACTGCGGTTAATCTTTTTAATCAAAGAGGCTTTTTTAAAGTCACTGTAAAAGAGATAGCCGATGAGATGGGCATCAGTCCGGGCAATCTTACCTATCACTTCAAGCGAAAAGAAAATCTGCTGGCAGCTATTCAGCAGGAAATTCTCAGTGGTAGCAAGGGCATCATTGTGCCGGAGGGTCAGGAGATTACACTCAGGCATTTCAGAGATATGTTTGCCCGCTTCTTTGAAATACAAAGCCGTTATGCCTTCTACTTCTCCGAGATTATTTATCTCCTGGAAGTATATCCGGATATCACCGGTGACTACAGGGAGACTACGGCCACCCGGCTGGTAGATGCCAGAAGACTGGTAGACTACTATGTAGCTACCGGCAGGCTTTTGCCTGAAGGAGGAGATATCGATCACGATTATCTCATCCACAATCTCTGGATGGTTAATACCTTCTGGACTCTGGGAGGCGCCCTCCTTGACCGGAATAAACCCGGGAAGAGTTTTGACTCTCCCATTGAATCTCTTTGGAGAATCCTGCTGCCTTATCTTACAGAGAAGGGCCGGCAGGAATATGATAGCCTGAAAGCCGAAGAAGCAGCTGAATAAAACAGAATACTAATAACTACCCTATGGCCGTACCGAACCCACCACTGGATATGCTTCCTGCCAACCTCCCCTTACCTCAACGGTTTGAGACTGCGGAGGAGGAAAGAACTTATTTAAAGAAGAAGCTCAGTGGAGCATTCAGAATTTTTGGAAAGTTTGGTTTTTCTGAAGGCGTGGCCGGTCATATTACAGTTCGGGACCCTGAATTGAAAGATCACTTCTGGGTGAATCCCTTTGGTGTTTCTTTCAACCAGATGAGACCGGAACTTCTGTTGCTGGTCAATCATGAAGGAGAGGTAGTTGAGGGGAATTTGCCTGTTAACCGCGCTGCTTTTGCAATTCACTCTCAGGTGCATGCAGCCCGTCCGGATGTGATAGCCGCTGCGCATTCACATTCTGTGTACGGAAAGTCTTTTTCTACCCTGGGACAAAAGCTGGCACCTATCACCCAGGATGTATGTGCCTTTTATGAAGATCATGCCTTGTTTAATGATTATACAGGTATTGTGAATGAGCTGGAGGAAGGGAAAAGAATTGCTGAGAGTCTGGGGGATGGCAAGGCCGCAATTCTTCAGAATCACGGATTGCTCACAGTCGGGCACTCCATAGATGAGGCCGCCTGGTGGTTTATCACCATGGAACGGAGTTGTCAGGCACAGTTGCTGGCTATGCAGACCGGCAAACCCATGATTGAAATCAGTCACGAGGTGGCTATGAAGACACGTGCTGAGTTGGGGTTTCCGCTGGCAGGTTACTTTCAGTTTCAGCCTCTATGGCAGGATATTGCTGCTGAACTCGACTTCGTCAGGGTTTAGCTGACGTATAGAAATTCGGTTAATTCATATTGATTACCCATGGACAATCTCAGTGCGCTTATAGTGGCCATTGCGCTTATGTGTATCATGTTTGGTATGGGACTGTCCCTTACCATAGATGATTTCAGACGTATTGTCAGGGAGCCCAAGGCGGTAATCATAGGATTGACAAACCAGTTACTGTTTTTGCCTTTGATTGGTTTTGCCCTGGTCACCCTACTGAATCCGAGTCCTGCCGTGGCCATCGGTATCATGATCCTGGTAGCCTGTCCCGGAGGTGCTACTTCCAACCTGATTTCTCACCTGGCCAAAGGTGATACAGCCCTTTCTGTGACACTGACGGCCGTGGCCAGCCTCATTACCATCATCTCTATTCCGCTGATTATTCAGTTTGCCCTGGCAGAATTTCAGGGAGATGAGCGGGAGGTACACCTGAATGTGTTACAGACCATAGGGCAGTTGTTGATGATTGTAGTGTTGCCGGTTCTTGCCGGTATGGTAATGCGGGCAAAAGCCACGGCTTTTGCCCTGAAAATGGATAAGCCGGTACGCATTGCTTCAGGTGTATTGCTTGCCCTGATCACCCTGGCACTGATTATTAAAGAGCGTTCGAACATTATACCCTATTTGCAACAGGCAGGTCTGCCTACCGTTTTGCTTTGCCTTGTTACGATGGCCCTGGGCTTCTTTTCAGCGCGTTTCTTCAGGCTTAAAATCCGGCAGGCCATCAGCATTTCTATTGAATCAGGCATACAAAACTCTGCACTGGCCATTACCATTGCTACCGTAACCCTCAACGATACTTCCTTTGGTATTGCGGCAGCCATTTACACACTGATCATGTATTCAGCTGCTTTTGTAGCGATTCTCTATGGAAGAAAAGCGATCGGGGCCGGTAGTGATTCCTGAGGTCTGACTATTGGGCTATCAGCTCAATATGAACTGAGGTCTTGTTGCCGTAGCTGTCCTGAGCCCTTATGGAAAGCGTTAATGATGATGTCTGTTTGAGGCTACCGCTGACAATCAACTGATCGGGATCAAAATCAATGTCTTCCGGCAGAGGTCTGCCATCTGCCAGAGTTGCGGTGTACTTCAACATCGGGTCGTCCACATCTTTGAACAGATCAACCGGCAACTGGGTGCTGAACTGCTCTCTATTAATCTGAAAAGTGTTGACAGGATTAAAGAGATAGGGCTTGAATATCTCTTCCGTATTCACCCAATAGATATCGGACTCATACGCTGTCTTGCTGCCGTTTTGCTCTATACTCATGCGGCTGAAGAACAGGTAGCGATTGTCTGGCGAGACAAACGGTCGTTGCTCTATTTCCGGACCATTGACCACATCAGAGAGTCTTTCCGGTGTGGTCCAGTTACCCTTGCTTGTACGGTAGCTGATGTACAGGTCATGTTTGGTCTGAAACTCATTTTTCCAGGCCTGAATAATAATGTAGTCTTCGTTTGGTGAAAGGTAGAGTCCATCTTCATCAGCTTCTGAATTCAGGGCATAAACCCGCTCTGGCTGGTTGTAATTGTCAATTCCGGAGGTTCGGTAAATATCTCCGCAACACTGCCGGGTATCATCGCGGTTGGAGGTGAAATACAGGGTGCCATCCAGGGTTTTGCCATGCCCGGCTTCGCGTTTGTCAGAGTTGACCGCTTCATTTAGCTGACGGCAATTGGTGATTTTACCTGAGCTGTAAATCCCCATCCAAAGATCATTCTCTCCTCCGTCTACAGACCGGGTATAATAGAACTCGCGTCCCTTAGGACCGAACATGGGAAGAGAAGTGTTGATATTATCGGGTAGTAATTTGCTGTTAGGGCCCGTCCAGATACCATTTTTTCGGGTAAGAAACTGGATGTTCGTCTGGGTAGGGTCACTTTCATGAGCAATACCAAAGGCAATAACATTGCCATCGGCTGACATGGTGAAACCCATATCGAAACGGCCGGAAACAGAGACAATGCCCGGTGCAAATACTCTGGGAGTATCTCCGGGAGGAATCTGATCCAGGTAATCCAGTGTATTACCATCGCGTCCTGGATTTAAAGAACAGCTTGCTACCAATAGTATTAGCACCAGAAAGGTGATATGGTGAGATAGTTTATGAGTCAGCTTCATGTGTTTTTTCAATGGCCATCACCCTTACAATGGCCAGGTCATCTGTGACCTCATACTGCCATTGATGTTGAATGATGTTCATTTTACGTTCAAGAAAGTTATTGTGTTCTGATAGTTGGTCATTGATCAGAAGAAAATCTATGATTTCAGCTTCACTTTTTTGTCTTTGGGGTTTTTTAAAGCTTCTGAAGCTAAATATGCCGTCTGTACAAATACTGAGGTTTGTAAAATGGTGCAGGCTGATTCTCTGTGTTTGTATTGCAAACCACTCTTCGAAATTTTTACCCAGATGGTAGGCCAGATAATCCGGTCGTTCTCCCTGTTCAAAGGCAATGATACGTCCATCATGACATATCAGCCCGTCACCAATGGTGATGATTTCAGCCTGGTAGTATTTTTCATCTGTAATGGCTAAAACCAGGGTAGAGAGCAGTTCATGAGTATCCAGACCGAGCTGGTTTTTGATGTGCTTTACTTTTTCGAAGAGCAGGTGCAGTACCTGTTTCAACTGAGCTTTAAGGGAAGTGTTTGTTGGTGTCAGGAAGTCCTGGTAATAAAGCTGCTGACTGATCTGGCGAAGGGTTTTTCCGAAGAGCATAGAGACAAAAGCAGATTCTGTTCCCATGGTACAGCCATCCAGTACGGCTATCAGTTGTCGATTAGTGCCAATAGGGGAGCTTACCCAAAAATCTTCACAATAGTTGGTGTGAAAGTGTCCTATTCGGAGAGTAGCAAAGGTTTTGATCATTCATAAGGCCTGCCGGCTAAGTGAGAAAATGACTGGCGGGTGCCAGGCTCTATTCTAAACAGGCCAAATGAGATATTCCCTTAGCCTGGTTTATTTATGATGCTCAGCGGCATGCATGGCAGCCCCTATAATCCCGGCATGATTGAGCTTTTCTGAAACCGAGATAGGAGTGTCAATGGTAATGCTTTTTCTGAACTTGTGAATTTTTTTGCTGAGTCCGCCACCAATGATAATATGATCAGGAGTGAAGATTCTTTCAATGTGATGCAGGAAGAAATCAAATCGGGAACCCCATTCTTCGTAGGAAAGGTCTTCTTTCTTTCTGGCAGAGTCAGCTGCCCAAAACTCGATAGGCTCTTCGTTTTTGCCAAACATACGGCCTAACTCGAAATTAGGGATAAGCTGGCCATCATAGAAGGCACCACTACCCAGACCGGTTCCGATCGTAATCATCAACACCAGCCCATCTTTGTGATGAACGCCCACTCCAAAGCGCATTTCGGCAAGTCCGGCTGCATCTGCGTCATTCACGATAAAAAAACGCTCGTCATCGCAGTAATTGCTGAAGAGATCATCGATTTGTACGCCTTTCCATGAAGGATCAAGGTTAGAACTGAATTTGGCTTTGCCTTCCACAACCACTGAAGGGAAGGTACAGCCAATGGTGTCTTCCCATTCAAAATGATGTTTAATCTCTCTGATTACTTTGGCAATAGCCTTTGGGGTGGCAGGTTTAGGAGTGGGGATTCTGAACCTTTCAGAAACCAGCCTTCCCTCAATAGTATCTACAACAGCCCCCTTGATACCGGAGCCACCAATGTCAATTCCCAGAACTTCCATACGCGCGTTTCAATAAAGGCTGTGAAGATATTGATTATCAGGGGAGTGGGCAAGTCGAATATCGAAGAGCTACATCAATGGGTAATAATGAGGGTATTTGGGGTAATGGAGTGCCAGATGATAGGTTTTGGGAAGGACAGAATATTCAAAGTACTCAGGCCGGGGTATTCTTACCGGTATAAGTTTTATGAGTGGCTAGACAGAGCACTGATACGCTGATCAGTCCCAGTACACCCGGTAGCATTAAGTTTACTATGTTGATGGCTATGATGAATATCAGCATGAGAAGATTCCCGGTTTCACAAAGTCGGAATGCCAGGGTGTTATGCGGATTTATTCTAAACAAAAAGTTTATCAGGCTGATAAAGATCATCGCCAGGCCTGAGCCCAGAAACCAAAGCAGGCTGATGCTGAAGCCGGAAAAAGTGCTGAAGCCGAAAATGATATGTATCACACCTATCATGATCAGTACCCAGCTAAAAGCGATATGCAGTAATCTCATCGTTCTTGTTTTGCTGCAAGAAAATGAGGGGGTGGCAGAGTTCATTGTAAAAAATCGACACCCTGCAATGTATAGTGTCCTGAGAATCTGTCGTTTTTTGCCAGATACTGTGTTGGCGTCTGGCCGGTGAACCTCTGAAAGTCATGGCACAGATGTGACTGATCATGATAGCCACAGCTGACAACCAGGTGCATCCAGTCGGTTGGTGCCGCTTTAACCTGTGACAGGAGTTTGTTGATTCTCATGATGTCAAATAATTTCTTGGGAGTTGTTCCTATTTCGTGTTTGTAGAGCCTTTCCAGGTGTTTTATGCTCACTTTCAGGTCCCTGCATAGTTGACGCACCGTCACAGCTTCAGGGCAGGATCGTGCGCGCGCAAGACTTTCGCGGATAAGCGCATTGGGGGCTTTCACAGTCTGGAGTTTTTTCAGGAGAAACTCCTCCAGGAGCGTGAACCTATTCGAGGGAATGACTTCAGATCTGAGCTGATCAAACAGGCTTTCTCCCACCAGCATCTCAATAGGCACAATCTCATTTCTAAAAGGGAGCATGGCTGATTGAACGAAGTGGTAGATGCCTTCAGGCTTGAATGAGATGCCCAGCAAATCAATATCACCAGACTGCTCTATAATAGCCGGTTGATCAAACTGAGGTTTGATTGCCCCGTTTGTCGCTGCTGTCGTTATTTTGTCCTCCGAGACCCGGCCAAAGGCTGTGCCGAAATTGATAATTACCTCCGGGTTACCGTCCGGTATATCCCGCGAGCGAATGTGGCGGTTACCAACCTTACCGGTCATAGACCAGTAATGTCGAATGTAATCTCTCAGTGGAGGGGCAACAGGATACCTTTTAATTAGCATGAGAAAAAAGGTTTTCGAATGAGTTTACGGTGCGCATTGAGAAAGGGTATAGCAGGCCGGCCGGTTTGTTTGCCGGTTGATTCCTCTTGCTCTCTTTTAAGCTAATGGATAAGTAAATCGGGTATTTGTGTTTTGATTTCAACCAGGAATACCTGTTTTTAGAGGTGCTCAGTGAAAAGAAATTTATGTCCTTATCCGGTGCCCAAAAACAGTTGTTGATTTTATTGGCTTTTCTGGCGGCTGCAGTGGTATTGTGGAATACCTTTTTACTGTATCCGGTAAAGTTGTTTGTAGTTATGCTGCATGAGATGAGTCATGGACTCATGGCCGAACTATTCGGAGGTGATATCATAAAAATTCAGATTGATTACAGAATAGGTGGATACTGTCAATACACGGTGCCTGATAGCTTTCTGGCCAGGTTTATGATTGCCAGTGCCGGTTACCTGGGGAGTTTGTTCTGGGGAGCCCTGATTCTGATTTTGGCAGTAAGGACAGATAAAGACCGATACATTTCGCTGGGCATAGGGATTGTGCTGCTTCTGTTGAGCTGGTTTGTAATCAAAACGGGAGAGATGTTTGGTATCGTTATGACCGTGGGGTTTGGCCTGTTTATGCTGGCTTCTTACAAGTGGTTGTCAGATACTTTTCACGACTACTTCCTCAAGTTTGTGGGTATGGTGAGCTGTATCTATGTGGTGATCGATATCAAGAGCGACCTGATTGATCGTACGGGTATTGGCAGTGATGCGGATAGTATTGCTGAGATGACGGGAGTGCCCAGCATGGTGGTTGGCATTATCTGGTTCTTTATCGCCTCTCTGGTGATCTACTATACGCTCAGATACACTTTCCGCAACCTTCGCTGATCCGGCTATGAACTCATAGACTATCGAGCAATGTACGCCTGATCTTATTGGCAACTCTTACAGGGGCTTTTAAGATAGAGGGATTGTGATCGCGCATGATCACCTGTTTTAAGGAGGGTTCTTTTTCCTTGTTCGTCAGGTAGTCTGTATCCTCATGAAACTGGTTGATATAGTCTTTGGCTACATATTTATAGGTTTTCCATTCACCTTTGATCTTGTGCTGGTGATTGCTGACAGACCAGTTCTGGAAAGCCTGTGACTGAAAGAAATGAAAGAGCTGATTGTTTAAAACCGTATAGGGCTGATCGAGACCGTGAATAATTCTTAATGAGACGTTTTGCCATTTCATAGAAAAATTCATCCACCAGAGGTAATCATAGAGCGTCACAATCGGTAGTGGTGATTGAGACAACTGTGGTGCGATGTAATCAATTATATCAAGGGTGTACTTTTCTGTACCCAGCTTCCTGGAAATCACGTAGTCGAGTATCTCTTCATAGGGGCGGTAGGCTTCTCCTGACATGACTGCGTATTTTAGCTTATCACTGCCAAAGAGCTGGTCGCCATGTTCACCCGTAATGTTGATTTCTGAGAGGTCTATATGGTCATAGATCGTTTTGTCCATCAGGAGAAACTCCAGGTGTCCTTCGATTTTTTGATGAAAGAAGGAGGGGAATTCAAGAATGGACTCATGAGACAAAAGCACCTTAAGGCGATGAAGCTCCTCTCTGCGTTCCAGCTCCTGCATAAGGGCAATCAGGGCTACCGTAGAGTCAATACCTCCCGACCAGAGTACCCGAATGTTTCGTGATCCGGAGTGGTCAACTATTTCCGCTGCCCGCTGTTCGCACAGCTCCGAAAATGAGAAGTCGGTCCTTGTCAGAGATTCCATGGAGTCGAGCACCTTGAAGTTGATGCCTGTCTCTAAAACCCCGGTGCGATCTATCAGGGTAGCACCAAAGAAAGTGCAGGCCTTCAGGTAAATCGGGTTGGCTTTTTTGCGCCATTGCCTGCCATAAAACAGCTGTTTCTTAGAGAGGTAATAAACCTGATCTTCAGAAGTGGACGAAGATATCACGGGCAAGATTTTTACATTTTTCGGTATAATCGGATAGCTGTTTTTCCAGCTCATCAGAAGAGAAGGGAAGCACTTTCACATAGAGTCCCTCCATGACCAGTTTGTCCTTTTTCCTGACCAGGTTAAAAAGCGGGAATCGCTTCTTGAAAATCCAGAAGCCACTGCTCTCAGCCCTGATTTTCCATTTCGAGCCCGATTTTTTAGCCTTGTAAATGACTTCATATCGCCTGGTATAGGTTCGCGGACCGGCTTCATAGTTGACCGTTTTTTCTCTGATGACTACGGCACGGTTATTTTCTTTACACATCCTGTTGAAGTCTGCCAAGAACTTATTCAGGGTCTTTTCAATTTCTACGTCAGACATGCTTTCAGATGTTTATGGTGCCGTTGAACATGGGGTGATTCTTTTCACCGGGCCCCACAGATGAGAATATGTGAAGGGGCACTGCAATCAAAGGCTGATCCGTGTCCGTTTCAAAATGATGTGGCGACATGGGTTCAAAAACACAGACAGTGCCGGGTTTCAGCACTGTTACGGTGTTGTGGTTTTCCAGACCTACAATGCTCTTGCCTGTTCCTTCAAGTATCAGTACCACCCGGTAGGTAGAGTGTATATGATGCTCCTGTTCCTTACTATGGGGTGGAACCTTGAGGTATTGCAGCGTAGGATCACCCGGCCTGAGCGGAGGGAAAATCTGCTTGGTGGAACAGCCGTTAACATAGGGCAGGGTAGTGGTGCCCTCAAGCGAGTATTGGGCATCCGGGTGCATATAGCCTCTCACGATTGTTGCCAGATGAAAAGAAACCACCTGGCAGGGCCCTTTCCTTACAATAGCTGTTTTCAGATCCTCACTGAAATAGTAAATACAATCTCCCTTAGAGACTTCAATTACCTGGTGGCCGGTAAAAGCCTGAAAAAAGTATAGCTGGTCAGTACCGGGTTCGTAGGTACTGACGGTTTGGGAGTCAAAATAATGAACTCCGAATAATCGATCACTCATAGAATACTGCCGGAGTGCTTAAAGCTCCGAAGACAGGAATTTGCCTATTTCTCAGAGAATATACAACCGAAAGCTACAGGATTATATACGCTCGCCTATTGCTTCACAAACAGCAGATTCTGAACGCGGCCATTGGATATTCTAAAGCCTGAAATACGCCCCCGGGCATTTCTCTCAAAGCTTATTTGGTTAAACGACCAGTCATTGCCGTCAAACTTATCTTTCAGAATAGGGCTGAGGGTAAAGCTTTCAAGTCTTTGATGGCGCGTTATCAATTTGCCGTCTGAGATCAGAATGTGATAGGTGGTCTCCAGTTCGGGGCTGTAGTAACTGCCTGTGTAGTCATCAATATTAGTAAGCGGGTAATTGACAGGCGTGTAGGCCTCAAGCTGCATTGGCGCATTTGTGCCGATGGTAATGGTCATTCGGGACTTTTCAGACCCCTCGCTGAACTCAACAAAGACATTGTTGCGGCCATTCATTACTACAAACTTGTTTTTACCAATAGCTCCGAGTTTATCAGGCCGACCATCTCTGGAGAGTACCAGGCCTCCATCCTTCAATTGTATCTCTGTAGCAAAGGCATCCCGATGATTCCAGTAGTTTCCTGCGTATTGGCTGAGTTGGTTCTGAGCCAGGGTGATCAGCTCAGGTGCCTCATTTTGGGCAGCCGGTGCCGGGGTTTCGTAGAGTGGTTGCAGATAGAGGTCAGTTACCCGGGCTGCTATTCGCCTGGGGTTAAAACGCCCGTTGTTGCTTAATACTACCACGGAGAAGTCCTGTTCGGGAAACCGGCTGACAAAGGCACGGTAACCTGCATCAGAGCCGCCATGGTTGATTTGGGAAAGTCCGTTGTAAGGGGCCATAAACTGACCAAGTCCACCACCGAAAGTGCGGCCGCTGTTAAGCCTGTTTCTGGTGTTCATCTCTTCTATGAGCCTTGGGGTGCCTACTTTGGGGTGGTGAAAATTATCTGTCCATAGCGCAAGGTCTTCCACCGTTGTAAAGAGGCTGGTAGCTCCCACATTGGCATAGTTTAGTGGGGCTTTCAGTATATCCCCGTTCCGTTGAGGACGGTAAGAATAGGCCCGGTTTTTCACAACCTTTTCATGGTCGTCATAAAACTGAGTGTTCTTCATACCCAGTGGTTCGAAGATGTTCATCTGAGTAAACCTGGAAAATGACTGACCGGAAACCCGGGATACCACCTCGGCAAGCAGGGTAAAACCGGTATTGGAATACATATATTTCTCTCCGGGAGTGAAATTGAGTTCCTTCTGTCGACTGACCATGCTTAGGATGTGATCCATGGTAATAACGTCATCCAGTCGCCAGCCACCCAGAATAAGCAGTTCCCACTGGTCTCTGATACCGCTGGTATGATTTGCCAGGTGACGAAGGGTGATCTTCTTGCCAAAGTCAGGTACCTCCGGAATATGCTTTCTGATGTCGTCATCCAGGGAGAGCTTTCCGTCTTCCACCAGTAGCATAATGGCAAAGGCGGTAAATTGTTTGGATACAGAGGCTACATGAAATACCGTGGCGGGTGTGATCGGAATATCGTACTCAAGGTTGGCACTGCCATAACCCTTTTTAAAAAGAATTTTTCCCTTGTGTATAACTGCTACCGAAGCTCCGGGAGTATCCGGGTTGTTATAATCGCTGAAGATGGCATCAATTTCGTCTGCTTCGGGAAAGCGTAGTTTCTTATCGCTTTGACATTGGAGAGAGAAGGGGAGCAGCAGAAAAGTCAGCAGGCTGAGTTTGAAAGAAAGCTTCATAGTAAGGTTTAAAAAATGAGGAGTAATCCCTTGAGTTAGTTTTGAACTACAAACATAGTTAAATAACTAATAAATCAAACGACTAATCCGGAAGGTGTCTTTTTATCGGGCTGTTCTTCGCGGGAAGGTTGAAAAAAGAACTCCCTAATTCTGGTCAGGAGCTCTTTTTTGTGATGCCATAGGGTAGTATATGCCCTCTTATTTGGCTCTAAGAGCATAGAGATTGAGAGGGCAGTGCCGAATTGGTCAGCTGATTACTTGTCAGAGTGCAGAGACACGCGATTGCCCTGGTTGTCTCTGAACATGGCGATAAAACCGTATTCGCCAATACTGATTTTAGGACTGAGAGGCTCTCCTCCGTTTTGAGCAATCTTCTCGAGGGTAGCTTCAATATCTTCCACACTAAAATAAACCATGCTACCTTCCATAGAGGGTACATATCCTTCTCCCTGAATCAGGGTGCCTGTCGCTCCTGGCTGAGCGGGGTTGCCGGGAAACCAGGCCATCATACTGCCGCCCATTTCGTTAATCGTCATCTCAATATTAAAAACGGCTTCATAGAAGCTTTTGGCCTGCTCAATATTGCTGGCAGGAATTTCAAACCAATTCACTGGATTCATAAAAAATAGATTTAATGTGATACTTAATTTAGTCTTTTGACGAATGAGCTACAAAAAGGGGACGGCCTGACTTCTTTTTTCTCAATCAGCCGGTTTTGACTGGAATCCAGCCTCTTTGCAGTCCATGCTTATTTTCACTGACAGATTCCCTCACTGCGTATTTAGCGAGTAATCGGGTAGAATCCAGAGGTGGAACGGGCGAGTTGGCCTCGTTGATAATGAGTGGAATTTCGGTACAGCCTAGAATCACACACTCTGCGCCTTGTTGACGGAGTGTCTCAATGGTTTCCACAAAGAGTTGCGTAGTCGCCTCGGTAAATTCACCATTGCAGAGTTCGTTGAAGATGGCATCGTGAATCTTTTGCCGGGTAGCTGCCTCAGGAATCAGGCAATCGATCTCCATACGGTCCAGGATCTTCTTGTATACCGGTCCTGTCATGGTCCAGTTAGTGCCCAGCAGGGCGGCTTTCGACCATCCATTGGCCTTGATCTCGGTACAAACTACTTCAGCAATGTGCATGCCCGGAAGAGCGAGAGTGTCAATCACTTTTTCCAGTACAATGTGTGCGGTGTTATCAGGACAGATGAAAAAGTCTGCTCCGGCATCGGCTACCTGCTGTACTCCCTGTGCGAGATATTTCGCAACGGTTTCGTGGTCATCGGTATTCCAGCCCGGCATGCTTAGCGACATGGGGATGGCACTGACTACAATATGTGGATGGTTGTGTTCACCAAGCAGTTTGCCTCCTTCGCGGCAGGCAGTGATAAAACAAAGGGCGCCTCCTTCAGCACTGTGCGCGGCTATTCCGATAGTTTTCATAAGTGTAAGTACGTGATGATTGACTAAAGGTGGTGTCTGTATTCCTGTATTTCCGGCCGGACTATTGAATATATGGGAGCCGGATGACCCGTGTCGGGAGTGAGCCAGATGTAGGGTTTGTTTTGGCCGGGTTTTCCAAACGCGCTGGCGTGCGAATGCCTGTAGGAGTGGGGGGCTGAAAGTTACAATTCGTCCAGAAACTCCAGGGTATCCACCCCATCGGCATAATCCCAGAGAGCGGGTTGTTGGGCTTCACCAAAAGCAATACTGCCTTCGTACCAGCCGTGTTCTGAAACGGTGCACTGAATTTTGTCTTTATTGGTGGCGAGTTTCAGGTCAAGCTCTGCCGGGTTGGCATAGGTTTCATAGAAGATGACGGAGATAGGCGAGACCAGGTCTTCACTTTCTCTTAGCATAAAGAAACCAGAATCCAGGTGTGGCTCCCGGTTTACGAGATAAATGGACTTGTTGTAATCGTAGTTGTTGCGGTATTTATGGTGTTCCAGTACAGATTTGCATGAATTCAATGCTTCAATAAAGGGAACAAAATCGTAGCCTTCCGGCACGTAAACCTTCGATACATTTCTACAGCCCAGACCATAGTACAGGAAGAGGTCGTTACCAAGAGCCTGAATGCTTTCTTCGTTCTCATCTCCTCTGATAACGGCTACAGAAGTACGGTTTTGCCTTATAATATGAGGGTTTTTGGCAAAGTAATGCTTGAAATAGCGGGCGCTGTTGTCGGAGCCGGTAGCGATGGTGGCATCCATTCCCTGCAGCCTTTCAGTCACTTCAATTCTTTCTGCAAAGGCAGGTTCGATTTCTTTGATCAGGTTGATGACAAAGAGCATTAAGGCCATATCCTGAGAAGAGAGCTTGATGAGTGCTTTGTGTCCGGCAATCAATACCGAAAGTAAATCATGAAACCCCACCATA
>DIYF01000156.1:0-65739 GCA_002427745.1 Roseivirga sp. UBA6061
CATATAGTAAAAATCGTGTTCTTCGGAATTCAGGACAGCATCAATGCTGGTAATGGATGCCATGCTTATCGGTCCGGGAGGAAGGCCCTTGTGTAAATAGGTGTTATAGGGAGAATCGAAACGCGTGTGCTTGTATAACAACCTGGTTGCTTTAAAATCCCTGGTTGCAAACTTTGCGGTAGGGTCTGCATCTAACTTCATTCCTATCTTAATGCGATTCAGGTATAGTCCCGCTACCCGTTTTTTTTCGGCATTCTTTGATATCTCTCGTTCTACAATGGATGCCAGGGTGTATACCTCATTGGGCGTTAGTCCCAGCTTTTCAGCTTTTGCAAGTCTGTTGTTTGCGTTCCAGAATTTGTCATGTTCTTTGACCATTCTTTCCAGGAAGGCTTCTCCGTCTGTATTCCAGTAAAACTCATAAGTATTGGGGATAAAGAGGCCCATCAGAGTTTCGGTAGTATAGCCTGAGGCCTTTAGATATGCTTCATTGAGAAAGAGCTGCATTAAATCAGTGGAATCACTTTCAATATACTGAGAAGCCTTGCCGGCCACATCTTCTAAAAGCCATCCGTGTGTCAGCACTAAATCCACCGGTTCCTGTGCTCCTGCCCGAAGATGACTGATCAATGAACGGTTGCTCCAGGATGGTGATATTTTGTACCTGCCGGCCCTCATCACAGCTTTTTTGTAGCTCATCATTTCTGATACTTCCCGAAATGAAGCGGTATCAATAAGTTGATTGTTGGTGTGCAGAATTTCTACCACATCCCTGAATGAGGAGTTAGAGGGAATAAGGACAATATTGTTTTCCAGCCTGTCAGGGACATTGGGAGACATGATGCTGGTGTACTTACGATAGGCAAAGATGCCACCTATTGCACCGACAATAAGTAACCCGATCAGTATCCTTTTTCGCATTTGGTTTTAATCGTTCGATTATTGAGAGTGTGCAGTTGGTATTGCCTACCCCCCGGGGCTGGTATTACACTCTTATTTTGAAATGTACCTTTCTATTTCAAGAAACTCCAGATTTTATCGAATATAGATTTTAGTTCCTTAGAAGAAAAGTCACCGTGTTTTTTACCTTCTATCGTTAACAGTTCGTTTTTGATTCCTGCGGATGCTAATTTTTTATGTAATGAAATGGCCTGTTCAATTTCTACATTCTCATCCTTGTCTCCATGTATGGTGAGTACGGGTACCGGGGCATTGGCAGAAATATGGTTTACCGGTGAAGTGAAATTCAGATACTGTTGGGTATCGCCTTCCCATTTGTCCAGTATCATTTGTTCATAAGCAGCATCATCCCAGAACTTAATGGCACTCTGCATATGGGTGATGCCGTACCAGTTTATGATTGCTCTGATGTCAGCTTTTCTTTTTTGAATAGGCACATTATCCAGTTGGGACTGATTGACCAGGCCTGCCAAAAGCGCTAAGTGTCCTCCGGCAGATTCTCCTGACAGATAGATTTGATTTGTGTCGAATTTATATCTTGAAGCATTGTCATAAACCCAGTTAATGGCATCTATGCAGTCGTTCAGAGACCCGATAAGATGTGTTTCCTGCAACATCCGGTAATCTACATTCACAACACACCAGCCTTTTTCAAGATAAGGTAGCAGGCCCGGGAATCTTGATATTCGGTCGCCACTGATCCATCCTCCACCGTGGAAGTAGATCAAAGTAGGCTTATGCTCTTCTGACAGCTTCTCCCAGGGCTCTTTTCCCAGTTTTGTTGCGGTGTAATAAACGTCTAATTGTATTGCCAGAGAATCTGTTGCCTTGTAGGTGATATCAGAGCCTACAGAAATATGTTCCATTGTTTTGTACATAGCTTCCATGGGGGCTTGATGATTACATGATGAACCCAGCAGGGCCAGGGCTATCATGCCGATGAAATTCTTCATTTTTGTTTTTGATTAGGGCCGGGGTTTTGTGTCAGGAAGTTGCTCAAATACCCACCAATAACCAATCAAACGGTAGCCGTGAGAGGGAACTAGAAGTAAAGTCAGTGATCTGTTTACTCAAAAAAGTTGGATCTGGAGGCTTTAGCCATTCGAAACAGCTGATACCTGCTCAACGAAAGAGATTTACCCGGGGATGGATAAATGTCAAACCATGCCCTGCTGTCGCTTTAGAACCACTTCTTTTTAAGCTTGTTCCAGAAACCAGGTTTTTCCGTCTGCGAGTCTGAGGCCGCGAAGCCTGATAGGTCAGCGTCATTTTCTCCCAGATTGTGATTCATCCAATAGGCTTTCTGTTTCTCAGTCATTTTGCCAGAGATCCCAAAGTTCACCTCATGCTTTATCACCGCTTTGATCTTTAAGAAATAGTCATAGCTACAGGTGATGTTGTTTAGCTTTTCAAGGGATGCGAGTACTTTAAAATCCGTGACCGGGGTATCATAAATTTTCAGCGATTCCAGCCTGGTTAATTCACCGAGTACATTCAGGTCATCGATGTTGGTATTGGCCAGGTTTAAGTCCTTCAGGCTTTTTAAGGTGCTTAATGGTTCAAAAGACGTGAATTCATTGTTACTCAAATCCAGCTCAACCAGTTTTCTGAGCTTTCCCAGCTCTGTTATGTCCTGAACAGAAGTCGATTCGATGCTCAGGGATCGGAGTTTATTGAGTTTACCGATTCCTTCAAGGCTGCTTAACCGGGTATCAAACAGGCTCAATTGAGTCAGGTTTGATAATGCTGAAAGCTCATGAATGGATTTGACGGGAGTCTTGGCCAAATAGAGTTTCTTGAGGTCCTCAAGGGATTTCAGGGGAGATAAGTCTGATACGGGGTTTCCTGTGAGAATCAACTCTCGCAGCCCGCTGAATTCTTCCAGGGGCTTAATGTCTGTAAACTCACGCCCCAGCAGGTTGAGGCTTTTGACTTTTCTTAGTGCTTCCCATGAAGCCCCGGATGGAAACGCTTCATTCAGGTAATCTTTCCATGGCGTTTCCTGGCTTTCAACCCAGTCTTCAAATGATAAGTCGTTTTGTTCCGGGGTCTCCTGGTCGACCCCAAAAGGTAGATTCAGTTCTTTCAGCGTGTCGAGAAAATGAGAATTAGCCGGTGATTTTAAATACCAGTTGGTGTATTCTTCCTCTTTCTCAACCCTGACATTGTTGTTTTCAAACTGACTGATGATAAACCTGAGAAAGGCGGCAATGTCTCCGGCAATGACATACCTCATGTCTTCATCTCTGCCGGAGTTAATGACCTGTCCCTTTTTGCCATTCTCATCCGGGTCCAAATCGATCACAATGTTATTGCCTCCATGATCTTTTGAGATCGGGAAATAGTACCTGCTGCAATAGACTTCTTTGATATGACCGGAAGGGACAGAAATGACATTTGCATCAAGACTTGAATATCCTTCTTCTATTACATCATTCCAGTTTTTCCATTCCTGCAGGGCCTCTTCCAGACTGAGAAAGGGAAGTCCGCAAAAGAGACCGCAATGACCGGATTGCCCGTTATGAAGTTTGTAAAGCGCTTTAACATCATCAGGTAGTTCAAAGCCAATCACTTTTTCAGCCTGCCTGATCTCATCTTCACTGGCACCTGCATTCAATGAATCGATGATTTCCGGAACGGAGTCTGTCAATAAGGCTTTCAGGCTGTCTAATAATTCCTTCATTTCTGTTTAAGGGCTTTCAGGTTTACATCAGGAAGTTGCTTAAATACTGAGGAATAATCAACGCTATGATGGGGTAAACTTCAGTGGTCCAGTCGGCAGTCGACAGTCGTCCGACCACTCTAAGTGGTCAGACGACTGGAGCTGTTTGAGCTGGCCATTCAGTTCTGTTCCCAGTTTTGTTTTTGGATGAAAGCTTTAATGGTTTTATTAATCCATTCGAATTCATTCAATGCAGCCAGTTTTTTCATCAGGCTTTCCGGGATACCATTCCGACCGATCAGAGCTCCTGCGATTTGCCCCGCTATGGAAGCATTGGTATCAGTATCACCTCCTGTTTCTATCAATTGATTAAACATTTGTTCCATTCCCAAATCAGCCACCTGGTTAGCGGCTGCTATGGCTAAGGGAACAGAGTTCACGACATATCCGTCATTCCCTAAGTTTCCGATTTCTGCGAGCCTTTCTATATCTCTGATATCAATCAGTCTATCTCTCAGTCTGGTGTCGGGTATTTGGTCGATCAGGATTGCGATCAGGTTTTCTTTACCAGTCCACTCACCGTTTATTGCGGCCTGAATAGACAGATTGACTGCTAATGCACCCACATAGGCTTCATCATTATTGTGGGTTATGTTGCTTATCTCGCGTATCAGTGTGTGGCTAATGTTTTTAATAAATGCAGTCGGTGCGATTCTCATAGCGGCACCATTTCCGGCTGCATATTCTCCTTTTCTTCCGGTCAGGCTCCAATGCGCTCCAGCTTCTAATTCTCTTAAAGCCTTTAAAGTACTGGCACCAATACCCCTGATTTTTCTCTGTTTGAAAAACTCCAGGTACTTATGGGCGAAGGTTTCTGTCGTTAATTCAGTGTTGTCAATGATTGCTTCACAGGTAGCGATGGTCAACTGTGTGTCATCGGTTATTCTCCATGTTGGCATCTCTTTTTCCGGCTTTCCAAAGGGGTAAAAAGTATGCTCATCTTCTACCTCATTGAGGTTTTCATAGGAGCTGCCATATGCGTCTCCTATGGCTCCACCAATTATGCATCCGCTAAACCTATCTGATATTCTCATGCTATAACCTGGTGTAATCGTTAAAGGGTGCTCAGCGCCTTGCTTTTACGATGACTCTGAGGGAGGAGGCAGGAAGGTGCTCCGTCTTGTCAGTCGGTTACTTTTTAATATTCTTTTCGTAGATGTCTATCCACTCCTGTGCGCTCATTTTGGTCATTAATTCACCAATGAGTTCGTAAGGAATTTCATCCATCTTCTTAAAGCGCACGCAGCTTTTACCCATGTCTAGTTTCCGCTTGCAGTGTTTGGGGTATTCCGCTACAAACCAATCCAGAAGTTTGGAGTCAGCGTATATCCCCATATGATAAAAGTTGATCGAACTCTGTCGTGAGGCAATGCTGGCAAAGGGAAGTGGTTCGCTTGGTTTGCAGTGGTAGCCTGCAGGGTAGAGGGAGTGGGGAACAATATAACCCAGCCCGCCATAACTAATGCCTGCTTCAAATCCTTCGGGAAGGTTTTGTACAATCACCTCATGTAGTTGGTTGAATGGGGCTGCTCTTTCTGCGGGTATACCTGCCAGAATTCCTTCGACTGTTTTGCCTGTTGCTTTCATAGGACGGGTTTGTTTGGTTTAATAAGCTACAGGTTGAATATAAGGAAGTTGCTGAATATTTGCTGAGTAGCATTCGCCAGACATGATGCGAAATATCTCGCAAATACGATAAATATCGAAATGACCCCGGAGAATCCCTGTGAGTCATTGCCGGCAAGACTACACTTAGATTGCCTCTATGAAAATCTTGCCAATGGCCTCTCTCAGGTCTTTGGCAAAGTATTCTTCCCTATTTATTACATCGTAAGCGATCCAGATTTCATTCTTACGATTTACGAGCAGATGAATATAGCCCTTCTCATAAGTTCCCAGATAAAGGTACTCTTCGCGGTTCTCTTTGTTTTGCCCGGTATGCCTGGAAACTTTATCTGTCCAGAGGATTTCTGTCTCCAATCCGGTTCGGTATGATCGAAAGTTGAATTGCCTGCCTTTTAAGAAACCGGGGTTGTGCTTTGCCAACTCGAAGAGCTCTTCCTCGGGCAATTGAAGGCTGTACGTTTCCAGCAGTTCATCTATTTTCCAATGGATAAAACGGTCTTTGCCTGTCACATGGCTGATTATGAAGTCCTTTACCTCAATTGCTGCCGAATGCTTTTGATAATCAAATTCAAGCAGAAACTGATAGTGGTCTTCACCAATGGCCTCTGCGAGCCCGGTAGATTCATAAATCCAGGCTTCAAACTCAGAAAGTCTGATCTGCCCATCCAGAAACTTGTAGAACTCTTGCATGAGTAGTTAAGTATTGCCTTTTAGCTGCCCGTCATCATCGGTGTGATTCTATCTTTCAAAGCTATGAGGTCGTTTCTCCGGGTTTCAAAAAAACAGAGTCGTCTGACCACTTTAAGTGGTCGGACGACTCTGTTGGCTATCGACTGAAAGCTTTCAGTTAAACCACCACGTTCACAATCTTCTTAGGCACCACAATGACCTTCTTAGGCTCTTTGCCATCCAGCCATTTTTGTACTACCTCATTCTTCATCACTTCGGCAGCAATATCATCCTTAGACATATCTGCCGGGAAGCTCAGCTTGGTACGCATCTTACCATTGATAGAAACAGGGTACTCATGGTCGTTTTCCTTCAGGTACTCCTCATTAAAGGCCGGATAGGGGGCGTTGGCAATACTTTCGGTATGGCCCAGCATAGCCCAAAGCTCTTCCGTAATATGAGGGGCATAGGGAGATATCACCACGATCAGGTCTTCCAGAATGGTGCGCTTATTACACTTTGCGGCAGACAGCTCGTTCACACAGATCATAAAGGAACTGACAGAGGTATTGAACGAGTAACGCTCAATATCTTCCTGCCCCTTTTTAATGGTTTTGTGCAGCGACTTCAGCTCCTCTTTGGAAGGGGCTGCGTCTGATACCTCAAACTCACCTTTAGCATTGTGGAAAAGTCTCCAGAGCTTACCCAGGAACTTGCGCACCCCATCAATACCGTTGGTATTCCAGGGCTTGAACTGCTCTAACGGTCCGAGGAACATTTCGTAAAGCCTCAGAGTATCCGCACCGTAGCGGTCTACCATGTCATCCGGATTGACCACATTGTAGTAGCGCTTCGACATTTTTTCTACCTCCCAGCCACAGTGGTATTTGCCGTCTTCCAGGATAAATTCTGCATCGGCCAGATCATGTCTCCATTTTTTGAAGCCTTCCAGGTCCAGCTCGTCATGGCGGCACAGGCTGATATCGATGTGCATCGCTATGGTATCATGCTCATGTCTGAGCCCCTTAGAGACAAACTTATTAGTACCTTTTACACGGTACACAAAGTTAGACCTGCCCTGGATCATACCCTGGTTGATCAGCTTTTTAAAAGGCTCTTCCTGGTTTACTTCTCCCAGGTCAAAGAGCACCTTATTCCAGAAGCGGGAGTAGAGCAGGTGACCGGTGGCATGCTCTGATCCACCGATATAGAGGTCTACATTGCCCCAGTATTCCTGGGTGGCCTTATCTACAAAACGCTCAGTGTTGTGGGCGTCCATATAGCGGTACCAGTACCAGCTTGAGCCCGCCCAGCCGGGCATAGTGCTCAGCTCCAGCGGATAGGCTTCATTTTCTCCCGGAGGGGTATATGTAAAGTTTTCTGCACGACCCAAAGGCGGATCACCATCTTCAGTGGGCAGGTATTTATCAATCTCCGGCAGAATGACCGGCAGGTCAGCCGGATCTACCGGGTGAGGAATGTCATTTTTGAAGTATACAGGCACCGGCTCACCCCAGTAGCGCTGACGGGCAAAAATGGCATCGCGTATACGATAGTTGATCTTGCCCTGGCCCAGGCCTTTTTCTTCAATAAACTCAATGGCTTTGGCAATGGCCTCTCTGCAGGTCAGACCATCCAGTATGCCTGAGTTAATCATAATACCGTCTTTGGTGGCATCGGCTTTCTCGCTGATGTCCGCATCTTTGATCACCGGTACAATCGGAAGATCAAAGTGTTTGGCAAAATCATAGTCGCGCTGGTCACCACAGGGTACGGCCATAACGGCACCGGTACCATAGCCGGCCAGTACATAGTCTGCCACCCAGATCGGAATTCGCTCTCTGTTAAAAGGGTTGGTGGCATAGCTGCCCGTAAACACACCCGATATGGTTTTTACATCCATCATACGATCGCGTTCAGAGCGATTGCTGGCCTCTTCGGCATAGGCTTCTACCTCTGCTTTTTGCTCCGGAGTTGTCAGTTGCGCCACCAGGTCGCTCTCAGGTGCCAGTGACAGGAAGGTCACTCCGTAGATCGTATCGATACGCGTGGTAAATACTTTGATTTGCAGGTCATGGCCTTCCACAGGAAATGACATTTCAGCTCCGATGGATTTACCGATCCAGTTGCGCTGCATTTCTTTCAGCGGCTCTGGCCAGTCGATGCCTTCCAGGCCGTCTAACAGGCGCTGGGCATAGGCTGTGATGCGCATGCTCCACTGCTTCATTTGCTTGCGAACCACGGGATAGCCGCCTCGCTCGGAAAAACCGTCTTTTACCTCGTCATTAGAGAGCACTGTGGCCAGTTGCGGGCACCAGTTTACGGCAGTTTCTGACAGGTAGGTCAGTCTGTATTTCAGCAGCATGGTTTGTTGGGCTGCTTCGTCCCAGCTGTTCCATTCTGCTGCTGTAAAAGCAGGCGTATCTTCATCGCAGGTCGCATTGATGCCGGCATTGCCATTGGCAGCAAAAGCAGCAATCAGGCTGTCGACAGGTTCTGCCTTATCTGCATCGTAATTATACCAGCTGTTGAACACCTGCATGAAGATCCATTGGGTCCACTTGTAGTAGGCCGGATCGCAGGTCTGTATCTCTTTGTCCCAGTCAAAAGAGAAACCAATGTTTTTCAACTGCTCTTTGTAGCGGGCAATGTTCTCTTTGGTGGTAATGGCCGGGTGCTGGCCTGTTTCAATAGCGTATTGTTCGGCAGGCAGGCCGAAGGCGTCAAAGCCCATGGGGTGCAGTACATTGAAGCCCTTGTTGCGCTTATAGCGTGAAACAATATCAGAAGCAATATAGCCCAGCGGGTGACCTACATGTAGTCCGGCCCCGGATGGGTAAGGAAACATGTCGAGTGAATAGAATTTAGGTTTAGAGTTGTCTGCAGAGGCCTTAAAGGTCTCATGAGTTCTCCAGTAATCTTGCCATTTAGGCTCTATATCACGGTGGTTATATTCTGCCATTGCCGTTGAACAGGTTTGATTTATTTAAAGTCTGCAAAAATAGTGTTTTTCAACCCATCAGAAATCATTTTTGACAATAATCGAGGGTTTTCAGAGCAAGCCCTTATATTTAGCATTCAAGCAGATTATATGTTCGGATTATTCAAGAAGAAACCTAAAGAAAAGCAGCCTCCCCAGCTGCAGGATTTAAATAACAAACCCATTAAAGAAGGAGATAAGGTGACCAGCCTGCGATATGAACTGGGTACCTGTACCGTGGTTTTAGAAGGGCTGGAGTATTTCTATGTTTCCGATGAGAGCGGAGAAAAGGTGAGCTATGTAAAAATGGTAGATGCCATCACTGAAAACCAAAAGGTATTGCTCGTAACAGAAGAATAAAAAAAGGGAGCCTGAGCTCCCCTTTCAATATTAATATCTTAATCTGTATCCCTAGCTTGGATAGTCTACAACGTTAGAAGCTACCTCTTTGCCATTCTGGTCCAGCAAAGTCACTTTTACGCTGGTTTCAGTGCTCTGACGCTCGAAGCATCCGCTGTCTGCTACATTTTCCTCAGGGGCTTCCTCTAAAGCAAACATAGCTACGGTAATTTCTCTCTGGGCTGCGCCTTCAGCAATGGTGTTATCGGTAACTGCAATGAAATATCCTGCTTCGTTATCAGAAGTAATAGTGTCACTCCAGTTGTTTGCTGTATTTGCGGCAAATTCGCCCGCATCCTGAAGGTGATTAAGGGTTTGTGATACTGTGTAGGCCATGATTTAAAAAAAGTTTAGCGTTTTGATTTCTAGGAGGAAGTTAATGAAAAAGGCGGGAAATATTAAATTATTTATGATTCATAGCCGAAACATCCTCTAAGGTTATTTGATATAGATCAGTATTAATGGGTGAGTTCTGCCTAAATGCCTGATTTTCAGAGCCGCTCTTTACCTGCTTAAAAACTGGCACAAAAGATGGTGTAACTGATAAACTTCGTACTGATGACTTTTTTGTTAAGAAATGTTATTCGGTATGAGCTAAAAGAGATTATTTGCGTTAAGGACTGAAAAAGGAATCTATGAAACACATTGCTACTATTTTGATTTGCCTTGTTGCTATGAGTTGCACAGCAGAGGCTCAGCTGTTGAAGAAGGCGAAAGACCTGATTGGAGGAGATAAGGGAGCCTTTACGAAGGAAGAAGCGGCCAATGGTCTGAAAGAAGCATTAATTCAGGGCACTTCCAAAGGAGTGGACCTGCTCTCGAAAACGGATGGTTATCTCAAGAATCCCGAAATCAAGATTCCCTTTCCTGAGGAGGCTCAGAATGTAGAAAAGAAACTGAGGGGCATTGGCCTGGATAAACAGGTGGATGAGGCCGTAGAGTCACTGAACAGAGCCGCAGAAAAGGCTGCAGTAGAGGCAAAAGACATCTTTGTGGGGGCTATCAAAGCCCTGACTATTACAGATGCGATCAATATTGTAAAGGGGGATAAAACAGCGGCTACGCAGTTTTTACAGAGAGAAACCACGGCTTCGCTGAATGCCAAATTCAGCCCGATCATTGATAGTTCACTACAGGAAGTAGGGGCCACGCGCCACTGGGGTACGGTGATGAACAGCTATAATAAGATTCCGTTTGTGAAGAAAGTCAACCCTGACCTGACGGCTTATGTGACTGAGAAAGCCATTGACGGTCTGTTTCTCATGATTGCCAAAGAAGAACTGAACATCCGGGAGAATCCTTCGGCCAGGGCTACAGAGCTGCTGAAGAAGGTATTCGGTAACTAGAACAAAAGCATATTGTAAGTGAAGAGAGCGTCTGAAAAGGTGCTCTCTCTTTTTTTGGTTTTAATCCGGTCAGTGTGTTCTGGTACGGCTGCCGGCCCGGGAAGACTTGCCGGCCTTGTTGAGGTTATACATAAAGGAGAGGCCTATCAGCGAAATACCTCCCTGGCCTACCTCTTCACCACTGGTAACGATGTTGACCTCATAGCCAAATGCTACCAGCAACCCGAGTTTGATACGTTCATTCTTCAGGGGAAAGTCATAACCGATGCCCAGCGTGGGCTGTAAAACACTGATATCTGTATTGCCTGAGGCTGCCGGGTTGTTATCGCGCCAGTCGATGTCCAGAAACCACATGCCCATTCTCCCTTCAGCATACCAGCCTTTGAAACCGGTGCGCAAGTAGCGTTTGTAAGCCAGGGTAAATCCCGGTCCGTTACCCTCCTCACTGTCATGCTCGCCAAAGTTTTCCCGCTGAGCGATGTTATAGCCGAGTTTGCCAATAAGCTCACCTTTTGCCGAAACCGCCCATGCCGATTTGATATTATAGATGGTACCGGCAGGGTAAATCTGAATCCCGAAACCCAGAGATTGCGCCCCCCTTTGCCTGGTGGACTGAGCCTGACCCCACTGGCCGAGCACAACTAAAAGGAACAGGATGGAACAGAGTTTTTGCATAAGACCGGCATCAGGAGGTGAAGGTGAAATTGTAGTTGGCAACAAAATTCCATAGCACCACTACACCAATCGCCACCAGTTTGGCCCAGTAGAATTTCATTTCGCGCTTGTTGATCAGGAGGTAGATGATGAGGTTGTTGAGGGCAAGGCCTATCAGGGCAATGAGAATAAATTTGGAATACTGGGTAAGCTGATCGGGGTCGGTATCGTGAAAAGTCCAGTACTTGTTGAAGAAAAAATTAGAGCTGGCAGCTGAGATAAAACCCAGGCTATTGGCTACATATTTGTTCCAGCGGGCTTTTTCCTTGCTCAAAAAAGTAATGCCAAAATCAATGCCCAGTCCCAGTGAGCCTACCACACAGAACTTTAAAAATTTAAGACCCAACTCAATCATAGGTATGCCTTAGCCGGGTTTGGTAAGAATGCCGCATCATACAAATATGTACAAGAAATTTGATTGAAGAAAACTCGTAGCTTTGTGGCTGATTTAAGGGAAGAAACAATCGATGAATACCACTGCACTGTCCGGAACCAATAAGCACGGACGACTCTTTACTTACTTTCTGATCGTATGGGTGATTATAGGACTCATTCAAAATTACTTTTCCGATGTAAGTGGGGAAGAGGCTTATTACTGGTTGTTTTCTCAATACCTGGACTGGGGCTATCTGGACCACCCGCCTATGGTAGGGGTGGTTACCTTTTGGGGTTATGAGCTGATGCCCAATGCCCTGGGCTTGCGTATGGGCATGTTGCTGTGCAGCGTGCTTACGCTGGTTGTCGTCAGAAAAACCCTGGCCATACAAGACGATAAACTCTATCTCTGGATTATCCTGGGCTGTTTGCCGGTACATGTAGGGGCTTTTCTGGTAAAAACGGATGTGCCGCTACTGCTCTTTGTGGCCACATTCTATTATTTCTACAAGCAATACCTGATCAAGGATGACCTGAAAACGGTAGTGCTGCTGGCACTGTCAATCGCCCTGATTATGCTCAGTAAGCACCATGGCTTTCTGGTAGTGCTTTTTACCGTGCTGTCTAACATCAGGCTGCTTACCAAAAAGACCTTTTGGCTTACCGTACTCTTTACGGTGATTTTTATGCTGCCACATACCTACTGGCAGTATATGAACGATTTTGCCACGATCAAATTCCACCTCTACAACCGCATAGATATGGGCTTCAGCTGGCAGAGTCTGGCCTATTACGTGGGGATTCAACCTGTGGTATTCGGTCCCTTTATCGGGGTGCTGATCTTTGCCGCCTGCTACAAAAACCGGGTGGCCAATCAATTTAACAGAGCCCTGAGATTTACCATTGTGGGCGTACTGATCTTCTTCTTTATCTCTACCCTGAAAGTGGAGTTTCACAAGCACTGGACCAGTATTCTCACCATACCTTTTATGCTCTTATCACATGAGTATATCTATGATAAACCCAGATGGAGACTGTGGCTCAAACGCCTTTCTATAGCCAGTGTAGCGGTAGTGATTCTGGCAAGGATTTACCTGATGTATGACTTTTTCCCTAAGGCCTGGACCAAAGACTGGGATGTACTACATCACTGGGATACCTGGGGGCAGGAAGTAAAAGAGCTTTCAGAAGGCCTGCCCATCATGTTCAACAATCACTATGAGCGGGCTTCGCGCTACAGCTACCTGACCGGAGATATTGTACACTGCTATAATACTTTTGATTACCGTGAGACACAGCATGACCTGATGACGCTGGAGGAAGACCTGCAGGGAAAAAGAGTGTTCCAGATCAACCGTTTCAGGGATACGGCCCGTTATGATGATTATTTTACGCAGATAGGGAAGGGGATCCACTATCGTATTATCGATAATTTCAGATCATTCAGAAAGGTGAGCATAGAAGCTGAAGCTGACGACCTTGAAATGAATGCGGGTGCTGAAACAGCGCTGGAGCTGACACTGACCAACGGCTATGATTATGCCGTGGACTTTCAGAAACTGGCAGGTAAAAAGGTGTATCTGAATGCCCATTTCCTACAGGGGCTTACACCCAAGCTTACGGAGCAAATCGAAGTGCTGGATGCTCATATGCAGCCCGGTGAGGTGCTCTTGAAAATGGCCCGGTTCAGAGCGCCATCGGAGCCCGGTGAGTATCATCTACGCTTCTCTATTCAGGTGGAGGGGATAGAAGCTCCCATCAACAGCAAGAAGTACAAGGTGGTGGTAAAGTAGCTGCATCAACCAACCGGGATAACTGTAGCCTTTTCATTAGGGCGACAGTTCAGATAATAGCCGATATAGCAAAATTTATTAGGAAAACTTGTAGAGAGCTTGAATGTAAGCTAGCTTAACTGATAACATAACGAATGTAGATATGAGTCGCTTGTTGACTGTTCTGGGTATTATATGGTTGATGGTCTTTTGTTCAAACCTGAGCTATGCTCAATCAAAGGTTGATTCACTGGTTTCTGTCAGAAAAATGGCAATACATGACTCTGTGAGGGTAGAGATAGATATCACTCTGACAAACCATTACAGGGTATCGAATTCTGACTCAGCGATTTTCTTTGGAGAACGCGCCCTGGAATTGTCCAGAAGCGAGTCAATGCAGGCTTATCCTGAGTTTGAAAGCAGGGTGCTCACTTATTTAGGGTTGGCTTATGGCTATACACCTGACCAAAAGAGAAAGGGTATCTCATACCTCAGGCAGTCTTTGCCCTATTTTATTGACCAGCAGAATGTGACTCAGTTGGCTTATAATTACTTCTGTATTGGATACTTCTATGGCAGCCATCTTCATGAATATGACAGTGCTGTGTTTTATTACAATCAGGCCACTGTTTTGAGTGATACACTGAATACAAGCTATGTCAGTGGTAGTTACAATAATGCCGGGCTTGCCCTCTATCGTAAAGGAGACTATGAAAGCTCCATGAAATACTATGTCACTGCTCTTGAAATGAGAAAAGAGACTGGCAGTGTCTACGATATGGCTTGTACCATATTGAATATGGGAATGGCCTATGACAAGCTTGACCAGCCGGAAAGTGCCAAAAATTACTACATGGAGGCGCTTAGTGGTTTTATTGAGGCAGGGCATATACCCAATCAGGCGGTAAGTCAAAAAAATATTGCAGATGTGTTAACCTCTCAGGACAGCCTCAGTAAGGCTCTCACTTATTATGACGAAGCAAGTAAGCTCTTCAAAAAAGTCAATAGCATCTACCTTCTCTCTGATTGCTTTCTGAATATGGGCAATATCTATGTAAAACTGGGGGAGTATCAAAAGGCTGAGGACTTTTTGCTGAATGCGGAATCCACTGTGCCAACAGGAGCCAGTGATCGGTTTAAAAGTCAGATCTATGTGAATCTGGCACGGGTAAAAAAGGTAGTTGCCGATTCTGTTTTGCAACTCGATGCTGTGAGGAAGAAAAAGACATTGAGAGAAGGAGCTGGTTTTGGGGAAAAGGCACTGGATTACGCAAACTCGAGCAATTCTCTGGAAGTGAAGGTAATGGCGACTCAAAGTCTGCTGGATATTTATGAAGCCTTGGGAGAATATCAAAAAGGCTTACGATACGCCAGGGCCCTCAATCAACTGAAAGCGCAAACAAGTGAGCAGACCCAGTCGGATGCCATGGCCAGAATGGCTACTGAATTTGAAACGGAGCGTATAAAAAATGAAAACGCCCTTTTAGAGGAGACACAAAAGGCACAAAATGCCAGGCTGAAGCAACAAAATCTGCTGATCTATGGAATAGCCCTTGTCCTGGTCCTTATTCTGGTAATTGCCACTATTATTTACCGGGGAAGACTCAGACTTCAAAAAGCCAATGGTCAGATAGAGCAATCTCTTTCCGAAAAAGAATTACTTCTGAAAGAAATCCATCACCGTGTAAAAAACAACCTGCAGGTAATATCAAGTCTGCTGGAGCTACAGTCTTTTGGTATCGAAGATGAAAAAGCGCTTTCTACCTTTATGGAAGGGCAGAACAGAGTAAAGGCAATGGCCCTGATCCACCAAAAGCTTTACCAGAACGAAAACCTGGCCACGATTGACTTCGGAGAGTATGCAGAACAACTGTCGCAAGATCTGGCGGGCATCTACCCTAATGCCGGTAAGGTCACTACCTCTGTGAATGCCGGGAGTAAAGTTAAGTTCGACATTGATACGGCCGTTCCACTCGGGCTCATTCTCAATGAATTGATTTCCAATAGCTATAAGTATGCCTTTGAAGATAAGGAGGTAGGTGAGCTACAGGTGTCCATAGAGTCCATAGGAGATGGAAAACATCAGTTGATGGTAGAAGACAACGGACGCGGCTTGTCTAAAGGCTTTGACCTGGAAAAAGCCAAAAGTCTGGGCCTGAGGTTAGTCAACCGACTTGCCGAGCAGCTATATGGTACCGTTGAATATTATGGTGATCACGGGGCTAAATTTGTCATTAACTTCGAAGAGTCTATTCGCAGAAATCCGTCCTAGTTATGAGCAGGGTTAAAATACTGATGGTAGCGGCATGAGTCAATCAGGATGACCATAGCCTTTCAATAGGTTGATAGTTCAGGCAATAGCCGATATAGCAAAATATATTAGGAAAACTTGTAGAGTGCCTGAATCCGGATTAGCTTCAATTTTCACCAAGAGAAACCTGTACATGAGTCGCTTACTGATAGTTTTGAGTGCTTTCTTTTGTTTGCTGTTTGGCTCCAATCCCAGTCATGGTCAGTCAAAGGTGGATTCTCTGATATCAGCAAGAGAGTCAGCCCGACACGATACACTCAGAGTAAGTACTGATATAAGCCTGGGCAAGGCTTTTGAAAGTGTGAATTTTGACTCAGCACTGTTTTATTTTGACCGTGCACGGGCAACGGCTCAGACCATGAGCCATGAGTATCCCCAATGGGAACCTAAAGTTTTAATCGCCAGGGGCAATGCACTGACCGGTTCAAACCAGGATGACGAAGCGATAGCTGTTTTTCAAGAGGCCGTGAATATGGCCAAAGAAAGGCAGCTTAAAAAGGAACAGTCCACTGCTCAATTCGGGCTCGGCTATGCATACATGAGCAAAAGTGATTTCAAAATGGCCATTCTTCATTTTGATTCAGTAGTGGTGAGAAACGAAAGAGACGGCACAGGCTACAGTCAGGCCGATTGCCTGAATTTTTCAGGTCTCTGTAATTTCTATATCCGAAAGCTCGATATCGCATCTGAAAAAGCCCTGGCTGCTATCCGATACAGAAGAGAAGTAGGCGACACGGCTTATATCCATAATCCGTATATGGTGTATGCATTGGTGAAATACTCCCAGGAAGATTACGAAACGGCAAAGGTATATTTTAAAAAAGTGGCTCATAATGCCCGGGCTGTTGACGATTTCAGAAGGGTGCGCCTGGCTTATGAAAATTTAGCTCATACGCTGTTGTCACAAGATAGTGCCGATGCTGCCATAGAGAACATGACCCGGGCCTGGGAAATGAGCAAGCAAATGAAATACGAATGGGGCTCTGTCAGGTATTTCAACATGGTAGCAGAAATTGAAATCGATCGGGGCAACTACCAATTGGGGCATGATTATATCGAAAGATCATTAGATTACATCGTTCCCACGGTGGCTCCGCAGTCCAAAGCAGATATCTACCTCAATCTGGTTTGGGCAAAAATTAAGCTTGCAGACTCCGTTTATGCTGAAAACAGCGCCAGACAAATCGCACTGTTTTCTGAAGCCTTACCCCTGGCGGAAAAGAGCTGGAAGCTGGCAAGTGAGGTTAATTCTGCCAATGTCATGTTAGATGCAGGTGAGGCATTGGCAACCCTTTATTCAAACCTTAACAGGTACAGAGAAGCCTTTGAATTCAGCCAGAAGGCCAAAGAGATATCAGAAGAAATCAACGACAAGGCACGTACTGAGGCAATAGCCGAGATGACTACAGCGTATGAAACGGAGTTGGTAGAAGCACAAAACGCTTCCTTGAGGGACTCACAAAAAGCACAGGCAGCTGAATTGAAGCAACAACATTATCTGAACTACGGAATGATCATTGGGTTGGTGCTTATACTCCTTGTGGCCATGATTATTTACCGAAGCAGGTTGAAGCTTCAGAGAGCCAAGGTTGAAATCGAGAAATCTCTTTCAGAGAGAGAATTACTATTGAAAGAGATTCATCACAGGGTGAAGAATAACCTGCAGGTGATATCCAGCTTGTTGGAACTGCAGTCTTTTGGTATTGAAGATGAAAAGGCACTTTCTACATTTATGGAAGGGCAGAACAGGGTAAAGGCCATGGCCCTGATCCATCAGAAACTCTATCAGAATGAAGATTTGGGTGAAATTGACTTTGCTGAATATGCCAAACAGCTATCGAGCGACCTGGCAAATATCTATCCTACCGCTGGTAAGGTCAGCACTTCCATCCATACTGATAGTCAGGTTAAGTTTGATATAGATACTGCTGTGCCTTTGGGTCTGATTCTGAACGAGTTGATTTCCAATAGCTATAAGTATGCCTTTGAGGACAGAGAAAAAGGCGAGCTACAGGTATCAATAACATCCGTTGGTGAAGGGAAACATCAGTTGATGGTAGAGGATGATGGAAAAGGTTTGTCAGAAGGCTTTGACCTGGAAAGGGCAAAAAGTCTTGGTTTAAGACTGGTTAACAGGCTTACAGAGCAACTATACGGTACCGTTGACTACTATGGTGATCATGGTGCCAAATTTGTCATTAACTTCGAAGAGTCTATTCGCAGAAATCCGTCATAGTTATGAGTAAGATTAAAATACTGATAGTAGAAGATGAGGTGGTGATTGCGGATCACATCTCAATGATCCTCGAACACCTGGGCTATGAGCCGCTCAGACCGGTTATTGACTATGACAAGGCCATTGAATCGATAGAAAAAAATGAGCCGGATATTGCCATTCTGGATATACAGCTAAAGGGCTACAAAGATGGCATCGACCTGGCCTGGAAAATCAGAGAAGACTACGACTTCCCCTTTATATTCCTTACCTCCAATGCGGATGGAATGACCGTGGAACGGGCCAAGAAGGTAAACCCTCCGGCATTTCTTGTAAAACCTTTTAAGAAAGAAGACCTTTTTACCTCCATAGAGCTGGCCTTGCATAACTATGTAAAAGCACGGGGTAAGACAGCAGAGGACAAAGAAAACCTGATTATTAAAGATGCCATTTTTATAAAGCATCAGGATTTATACCACAAGGTACCCTTTGATAATATACTCTATATGAAAAGTGATAGGGTATACATTGATGTATTTACAGCCGATGGCAAAAAATATCTGATCCGGGGTAGCCTGACAGAAATATGTGACAGACTGCCGGCTCATTTCTATCGCACACACCGCAGCTATATCATTAATGCCCAAAAGATGGAGGCTATTAACTCGGCCTATGTGGTTATTTCTACAGAGAAAATTCCGATCGGTAAAAACTATCGCCAGGACCTACTGAACAGGCTACAGGTAGAATAGGCAGACTTCTATTCGATTTTCAATACAGCATATCCCCCCTCCGGGTTATCAGATTGCAATATCCGTATGTTTCGGAACAGGATGCGGTAGTCCGGGAACAAAACCCTGCACCTTTTAAAATAAGCTTTTCAAATTAGCATCAGGTCATCTGCAGACCTGCCCTCCCAATCGGTCAATACCTCTCAGACTTCACTTCGGAACTGATCTGATTCCCTTAGGAACATAATTTTTCACCTCCGTATTCCAGCAGCTTAATTCGCTTTTGAATTTTGATATACCTAACACTATACTTATGAAATCTCTTTCAGGCCATTCCAGTCGGTTAAAACCCGGGGCGAACGTTTTGCTGTCGTTATTGGCAGCTTTGACTTTTTCATTCGTCATGATCACGGATACCGCTAACGTGACTACGGATGTTTTTCTGGATGCGGTCGTTGCCGGTTCGGGCACGGTTACCTACGAAGCCAATACTGATGTGACAGGTGTGCTGTCTTTTGACAAATCCCAGCAGCATTGGGTAAACATGAATGCGCTCCAGGACGACCTGGATGGAAAAAGCCGTTCTGTTTTTATGTGGGTCAAGGCAGAAAATAATGTCAGTAGTAATCAGGCGCTATTTGCAGTGAATGCCTCTAATGGAGACAATTTGTCTTTTTTGTGGATTGACGATAGTGGAGACAACCTGGAAGTAAATAGAGGAGGAACCACCAACGAATCGGCCTCTTTTGATATGGGAGGTGGAGTATGGCACTATGTAGGTTGGTCCTATGATCATGCTACAGGAGAAACAGTAGTATATGTAAATGGTATTGAAAATGACCGTTTTACTACCGGTACATCCGTTCCTGGTTTATCTGCACAATATTCGCTGGGTCAGGAGTTTGACGGTGGGAATAATAGTGATTTTTACAATGGTGATATGGCCGAAATTTCGGTGTGGGATGAAGTGCTGACCGGAGTTGATATACAGCTGGCCATGAAAGCGAGAATCAATAATGGCCATCCAAAATACGGTAATCTTGTGGGCTATTATTCGGTATTTGGCAATACGGGAGATGATACAGCCATCCTTACCGATCATTCGGGCAAAGGCAACCATGGTATTATGCAAAACGGTTTTGCCGTGGATTTCACCAATGTGCAATCTGTTGAAGGCTTCAACGCCATCGACTGGTACGAAAACCTGTCATGGAAAAAGGACGGTACAGAAGTTTCAACAGCCAGTGAGTTTACTACCACAGTGGCTGCAGGTAATTACGAATTTATAGCAACACGCGACTTTATCGAGAGTACCGATACCTGGGCGATGACAGCTCACAGCAATGCCGCTGTGGTAGATGATATTCCTACTGAAACATTATGCGAGGATGACCCTGTTATCCGTTCGGTACCTAATAACCTGGTGACCTACCTGGACTTTGAAGAAGGCGATGACAATTACATAGAAATAAATTCACTGGCAGATGACCTGCAGGACCAGGACCGCTCCATCTTTATGTGGCTTAATAAAGAAAGCACGATTGGTAGTGGAGATTTCAACGAGGTGCTGGTGTTTCAGAATACGGATGTTGACCAGATGAGCCGTTTTTACCTGAGAAGTACGGAAAAACTGGCGCTTTGGGATGGTGTTAACGATAGGCTCAACTCCTCTACAGAACTTAATAGCGGTACCTGGTACTTTGTAGGCTATACTTATGATCATGCCAGTGGAGAAGCAAAGCTCTATGTCAACGGAGTAGCAGAGGACAGTGGTATTCTGGACATGCCTTTGGGTGAAGGCTGGTTCACATCCTTAGGTATGAAGTACAATGATAACGGTCCGGAAGACCACCTCGATGGCCAGCTGGCAGAAATCAGTATCTGGAACAAGGTTTTGAGCGAGTCAGAAATCAATGACTTAATGAATGCTGCTCCGGATCCTGCTGCTACTGATCTGGTGGCCGGTTATGGCACTTTGACCTCTCTGGCCGATAATCAGCTTCGTGATCAGTCGGGCAATGGCCATGATGGTCTGGCTTCGCATAACACCATTATTGCAAACAATGCCGAGGCCGCTATCCCTGGTTATAACGCCAGCCGTTATGCCACTTTTCAGTGGACAAAAGACAATGTTGCTTTTTCAACGGAAAGCTCCGTAACCCTGGATGTAACTGAGGGCACCTTTGACTATGCAGTGGCTTATGGCACACCTTTCTTTCCTAAGACTGAAGAGTTCTCGCTGATTTATACGGAGTTGCTGCCTTCACAACCGCAAGATGCCATTGGAGTGATAGATGAAAGCGCTGTTTTTGAAGTAGATGAAATCCCTGGAGCGACTTATCAATGGTACAAAAAAGAAGAGAACGAGAGAACTATTGAATCCGAACAAAATGGCTTTCCTGTTTCACCAAGTGTTTTAACCCACATTCGTACCGATAATGGTAAATTGTACATTGCCACGCGAGATGGATTAGCCATTTCTGAAGACAAAGGTGAAAACTGGATCGTACTTGAAGCACAGAGCTCTGGTTTCCCTAATGATATTCTCGGAGCCCTGGAGGTAGATGGTGACAACATTTATATAGGTACTCAAAACTCAGGAATTTCTATCTCAAATAATGGGGGGCAGTCCTGGTCGACCACGACATCAGAAGAAAACGGTTTTCCTTTCTCCAATAACCCTAATGATATTGTTAAATCGGAAGGTAAGCTATACGTGGCTACAGAAAGCGGTATAGGTATCTCCTCAAATGAGGGTAGGTCATGGTCTAGAGTTACGGCAGGCAGAAACGGCTTTTCAAAGTCTGGGGATGTGAACGGTCTGTTTGTAGATGGCGATAGGATTTATGCAGCAACCAGTACGGGTAATAAAGGAGTAGGAGGGGTATCTATTTCACAGGATGGGGGTAGTACCTGGTCCACCACTGATTTAGGTTCGTCAGGTTTTGCCGGGTCCGAAGACGCATGGTCTGTCTTTGCCTCTGGCGATAATGTATATGTGGGCACAGACGCGGGTTTGAGTATTTCGAGAGATGGAGGACAAACCTGGACCATAGGTACATCCCTTGTTGGATCGAGGTATGATATTCGCGATGTATATGGTGAAGGCGATGCAGTTTACGCTGCAACAGAAAGCGGCATAGCTATTTCTGAGAACATTGGTCAGTCCTGGAGAAGGGCTTGGTCTGGTAATTTTGTCTTTACCGTTCATGCGTTAGACGGAGAAATATTTGCGGGTAGTAACAGAAGCAAAGCCTATGCGCGTACCCTCACGTTAAAGCTTGAAGATGATGCTGACAATACAGCCAGCAATCAGATACAGGGAGCCACCACTCATGAACTCACTATTAACAACCTGACGAGAGGTGAGAATAATAGTGAGTATTTTGTTAAAGTATCTCTGGAAAACTGTGAGCAAACTTCAGATGACGTTAACCTCAGAGTGGTTGATAAACCTGAGATCATAGATCAGACTCCCACCAATGGCAGCGTGGACATAGCCATTGACACTGACCTCTCTATTAAGTTTTCACATGACGTCTTTAAAGGCTCCGGTAATCTTAAAATCTTCAATTATGCTACCGATGCCGAAGTGCATTCTTTTTCAGCAGATGATTTGGTGATTAATGGAAAGATCGTGTCAATCTCCTCAGGAATTTCTCTGGAGCCAAGTACTCAATACTATGTAACCCTGGATGAGGGCTTGGTACAGGACCACCTGGCGAGAGTCAACCTGGCTGTTACAGATAAAAATGCCTGGAGCTTTAGTACGGTCTGTGAGGTGCTGATAACTGCTCAACCACTGGATCAGACCGGAGCGATTGGTGGGAGTGCTACGTTTTCAGTACCTCAAGTGAGTGGGGCCAGCTACACCTGGTATGGTAAAAACGAATCCTGGGAACGACTACGGATCATAACAGACAGATATGGCTTATTCGTGACTGCCACGGATATTCTTGCAGAAAACGGAGTCCTGTACGCCAGTACGCAGGAAGGACTGTTTATTTCTGAAAATATGGGTGACGACTGGACTCAGGTAGACTTTCAAACCACAGGCTTTGCTTATACCAACAGAGTGAGAGACGTTTATGCTTCAGGAGATGATGTCTATGCAGCTACACGAGCGGGACTGTCTGTTTCCGGAGACCGTGGAGTCAGCTGGTCTACCATTTTGGCTGGAAACGGCCTTGACTATACAGAAGACCAGGGCTTATATAGTGTATTTGTATTGGATGGTAAGATTTACGCAGGTACAGATAAAGGACTCTTTGTTTCTTCTGATAATGGTGCGAGCTGGACTTCCGGCTCATCTTCAACTACAGGGTTCCAAGCCAATAATTCGGTAACAGATATTTATGTTTCTGGTAATACCATCAATGCCATTACTACTAAATCCATTTGGGTATCCAATGATGGAGGACTTAGCTGGAACACGACTAACTCTGGTGAGAACGGATTTCAACTGGAAGATTCTGATCTTATTACGGATTTATACGCGGAGGGTAATACTCTATACATTACTACCAGCTATTCCGGAGGGCCTTTGTTCTCTTCTGTTGATGGTGGTGAAAACTGGACCACTGTTGATCTTGGTTTTCCTGATTTAAGCTCCCTCCAATCGGTTTTGGTGAATAACGATGTGATTTATGCAGCGAAATTTGACATATACACCTCTGAAGATGCTGCCCTAACGTGGACGGAAGTATCTGAACCCGGCCTGTATATTGGTAGTGCCGTTATGGGGATTTCTGCAGATGACGAAAGGGTATATGCGATTACAGGGGATGGAGATGTTTTCATCAAAGGGCTGATAGGCGCTTTAAGCGATGAATCTGATAATACCGCGGCTAACCGGATACAGGGAGCTTCCACACACGAGCTTACCATTAGCAATCTTACGGAAGATTTTGATCAGACTGAGTATTTTGTGGAAGTAACCAAAGCCACTTGCCAGGAGTCTTCAGATCTGGTTACACTGACTGTTACTGACGGAATTATAGACGTTACTCCACCGGTTGATCCGGTAATCACAGGAATCAGTGATGATACGGGGGTGAGTGATAGTGATGGTATTACCACAGATCAGAACATCCTGGTATATGGCACTGCCGAGCCCAATGCTACGATTGAAGTTTCTACGCAATTCGGGCCTTTGAGAAATACCACCACTGATGCCAACGGGGACTGGGTGCTGGATATTCAGGACATCACCCTGGTGCAAATCGTAACAAATTTTTCGGCCGTAGCCATAGATCAGGCGGGTAATCGCAGTAATAACAGTAATACTTTTACACTCACACCTGACTTTGCTGCTCCGGCTGAACCGGTTATTACCGGTATCAGTGATGATACCGGGGTGAGTGACAGTGATGGTATTACCACAGACCAGAATATATTGATTTACGGCACTGCCGAGCCCAATGCTACGATTGAAGTTTCTACGCAATTTGGCCCCTTAAGGAATACAACTACCGATGCCAATGGAGACTGGGTGCTGGATATTCAGGATATCACATTGGTACAAATCGTAACTAACTTTACCGCAGAGGCGGTAGACCAGGCAGGTAATCGCAGTGGCATCAGCAATACCTTTGTACTGACTCCTGACTTTACGGTCCCCGCCAAACCGGTGATTACGGGTATCAGTGATGACACTGGTATCAGTGACAGTGATGGTATTACCACTGACAGGAACATTCTGGTATATGGCACAGCCGAAGCCAATGCTACCGTTGAAATATCCACTCAGTTCGGGCCATTGAGAAATACTACCGCAGACGCGAATGGAGACTGGGTACTGGACATTCAGGATATCACGCTGGTGCAGATAGTTACCCACTTCACAGCCGAAGCTGTGGATGAAGCCGGTAACCGCAGTGATATGAGCGACACTTTTACCTTAACGCCCGATTTTACGGCCCCTGCCAAACCGGTAATTACGGGTATCAGTGATGATACAGGAAGCAGCAACAGTGATGGCATTACCCGGGATAAGAACATCCTGATCATGGGTACAGCCGAAGCCAATGCTACCGTGGAACTCTCCACTCAGTTCGGGCCATTGAGAAATACTACCGCAGACACGAATGGTGACTGGGTACTGGACATTACCGACATTACACTGATCGAGTTGGTAGTCAGCCTGACAGCAGAAGCGGTAGATGAAGCGGGTAATCGCAGTGTGACCAGTGATGCTTTTGTATTGACTCCTGACTTTACAGCACCAGGTGTTACGATTAGTGTGGGAAGTAGCTCGCCCGCAGGCTATACCATTGATGCCCTGTTCGATGAAGAAGTAACCGGGCTCACGCTGGGAGGAATCAACGTGACAGGCGGAACCGCAGGCAGTCTGGTACAAAATACCACAAGCAGTTATTCCTTCTTTGTGAGTCTCTCGGGTAGCACGGTTGATATTCAGGTCAGTGCCGGTGCTACGCAGGATGTGGCCGGTAATGACAATACGGTTTCGAATCAACTGACCCTGGGCCTGCCGCCTGTAGCAGGAGGTGAAGGCTTTACCAGCCTGTCTGAAAAACCCAAAACAGAAGAGGTCAGGCTTTATCCGAATCCTGTAAGGAATATATTGACCATAGACCTTTCAGAACTGACTGCTGAAGCTGTGGATGTTTCGCTCTACGATGCTGCCGGCACCCCGGTCTTCAACCGTCAGGGCTATTCGCAGAGTGAGTTAAAGCTGGATGTCTCATCATACAAAAGCGGCATGTACATCGTCCGGCTATATGATGGTCAGCAGGTAATCAACAAGAAGGTGATGGTAAAAAAATAGCGGGAGGTTATCGAAGATAAAAGGAGAGGGGAGGGTATCCTGCTCTATGATGGAAAAGCCATTCCGATTAAGCGGAATGGCTTTTGTTTGCGCTAATATTCTGAATAATCTGCTTTGGGTTTGCCCTCTTTGTCAAAGCGCAGACTGATTTGTCTTTCAGTCAGGCCTACTACGGTAAGAAAGGAGAAAGTCATCACTCCTGCAGTGACCAGAATGGCCGTAGAATCCGGAACAAGGAAGTACAGTGTGGCCTGGATGGTGATGGTGCCCAGCCCGGCCCAGAACATACCTTTGGTGGCATAGCGATTGGCAAAGGTGCTGGTTTCAACACTGCGGTGAGCGCTTGGCGTATTGTAGCCTATGCCTTTTCTGGTACCATCAGGGTTAATCAGCTTCATAAGTGCTGAAGGCAATAATGCCGACCCCGCCATGATCATATGTACCCAAAACATTTCGTTCATTTCCTTATTCTTCAGTTTTCTTTTTTAATCTGCCACTTTCTTTCAGGGCCTTATTCACGATCCATTCCATTTGACCATTTGTACTACGAAACTCGTCAGCAGCCCATTTCTCAACGGCTGCTAACAAATCCGGATCCAATCGGAGTACAAATGGTTTTTTCTTGGCCATGGTGCTATCTTCCTTTTGACAGCACCAGGTAGGTGCCATGGTTCATGCTGGTGACAACTCTCCAGCCCTGTATCGATAAATCGTTCAGGCGTTTCTCTATTTTTTCAGGCGAGTCAAAGGCCTTCATTTTAAAGATTTTATATTCCATGATCTTTAGTGGTTTAGGGTTCCGGTATTTACAACAGGCGAGGCTGCTTTATCTGAGCAGAGTACTACCATCAGGTTACTCACCATCGAAGCCTTTTTCTCCTCATCCAGATCCACAATGCTCTTTTTATTCAGTTCATCCAGGGCCGTTTCTACCATGCCCACGGCACCTTCTACAATTTTAAAACGGGCCGCTACAATGGCCGTTGCCTGCTGTCTCTGTAGCATGGCGCTGGCTATTTCCTCTGCATAGGCCAGGTAGCCGATGCGTGCTTCAATTACCTGAATACCCGCAATATTCAATCGCTCAGTCAACTCCTCTTCCAGGGCATGGTTTACCTCATTCAAACCTGACCTCAGCGTTATCTCCTGATCATCTTCAAAATTATCATAGGCATAAGAACCTGCAAGTTTTCTCACCGCTGCGTCACTCTGTACCCTTACAAAGTGTACGTAGTCATTCACCTCAAAGGCAGCCCTGTAAGTTTCTTTTACCTGCCATACCAGGATCACACTGATCATGATGGGGTTACCCAGCTTATCATTCACCTTTACACGTTCGCTGTCAAAGTTGTGCGCTCTCAGCGATACTTTCTTCTTTACAAAGAATGGGTTTACCCAGTAAAAGCCATTTTCCTTGATCGTGCCCCGGTAGTCACCGAAGAAGATCATCACCCGTGAAGTATTGGGGTTGATCACGAAGAATCCTGGTAGCAAAAAGAAGAACAGTAAGAATAATAAGGAGAAGAATGGATTTCTAAACATAATGATGCCGGCAATGGCACCCGCAATGATCAGTAATTCGACTAATAACATCAAAAATCCCGATCCTGCTTTAAATGGTTTCTCTTTCATAGTTGTTAATTTAATGTGATATTAAAATGATATCAAATTACAACTGTATTAACGTCACTCTTCCCAAAAAGGTTACAGAGCCCTTGCGGCCGCAGCCTCAGGTAGGTTCGGGGGCGGGTTTCTCCATGCCCAAATGCCGGGTCCATCCTGACATTCAGCATTTCGTCAAGTATTCATTTTCTAATGAATAATTCGGGGTTAATTTCGGTGCCAATCGTATTCGTCATGTTAGAGATCACCCGTCCTACCCTGCTGCTCGATGAGCAGAAATGCAAAAGAAATATTCAACGTATGACCGCCAGAGCCGGGCGCCAGGGGGTCAAACTTATTCCGCATATGAAAACACCTCAGTCTGTAGAGGTAGGTAGCTGGTGTGCGGATGCGGGTGTGACGGCCATAACCGTTTCTTCCATAAAGATGGCCTTGTATTTCTCAAGGGCCGGCTGGAAGGATATCACGGTGGCTTTTCCTGTCAATGTGCTTGAAATAGCCGCTATCAATGAGATACTGGCCATGGGGGTGGACCTGAAATTGTTTCTGCTCGATGAAGAAGTAGCTGAAAAACTGAATGAGGGTGTTCACCAAAAGGTGAAAGTACTGATTGAACTGGATGCGGGCTATAATCGCACGGGTATCAGTACCGAATCCACAGAGCCCATTCGCAGACTGGCCGGAAAGATAATGGCGGCTGAAAAACTGGAGTTATACGGTTTGTATTGCCATCCCGGCAATACTTATCAGACCCATGGTATTGAAGAGATACGACAAATCTGGGCCGCTGCCATTCGCAAGATGAATCTGGTGAGAGTGGCTTTGAAAGATATAAAACCCGACCTGATTGTCAGAATGGGAGATACCCCGGGCTGTACGGTAGTGGAGCAAATGGAGGGAGTGGATGAGATCAGTGCCGGAAATTTTATTTTCTATGACCTGGTAATGAACTACCTCGATGTATGCAATGAAGAAGATATTGCCGTGGCCATGGCCTGTCCGGTAGTGGCTAAGAACAAAGATCGCCAGGAGATTGTGGTTCATGGAGGGGCCGTACACTTTTCGAAGGACCACCTGTTTGATGCCGGTCAGCAAAAGTTTTTTGGCGAAGTGGTGATTCTTGCTGAAGATGGCTGGTCACCCATTATTGAAGGCATCAGGGTAAAGTCACTTTCTCAGGAGCATGGGGTGTTGATTGCTACAGATGAAATCTTTGAAAAAGTGGAGATCGGAGACGTTTTGGGGATCCTTCCTATTCACTCGTGCCTCACGGCCAATCTCATGAAATCATATACCACACTGGACGGAAAAGTGATTGATCATATGGAAAAGAGTATGACCTGATGCAACACCTTGGTTGTTTGTGACGTCTATCGGCCAGATAGAAATACCCCGTTTCATTTTTTTAAAGGGACTCAAACAACACAACAATGATCAAAAACTTTCTAAAAATTGCCCTGCGCAACCTGTGGAGAGATAAATTCTTCTCTCTGCTGAATATTTCAGGGCTGGCCATCGGTATTGCCTGCTGCCTGCTCATTATGACTTATGTCAACTATGAGCTGAGCTTTGACAAGCATTTTGAAAACTCTGAAAACATTCATCGCATTATTATCAGCGGCAGCTTCAATGGCGATAGCTTTACCGGATCTCAGGCACCTGCTCCGGCAGGAGGCACTTTCAAGGATCAGGTGCCGGGAGTAGCACAGAGAATGAGACTCCGCAACTCTGGCAACTGGGTAATGAAGTATGAGGAGAAGGTTTTTAATGAAAACAATGTGGTGTATGCCGATGAAACCTTCTTTGACGTATTTTCCATACCACTCCTGATGGGAAATCCCGATGATGTATTGCTCAATAAGAATACGCTGGCCATGAGTGAATCGATGGCTAAAAAATACTTTGGCGATGAAGACCCCATGGGCAAGATCATCCGACTGGACAATCGCGTAGACTATGAAGTAAGAGGTGTTTATGCCGATATACCGGACAATACGCACTTCAGCTTCGATTTCCTGCTGTCATTTATCACCCGTGAAAATGAGTATAATGACCAGCAATGGCTAAGCACCAACTACGAAACCTATCTGGTACTGGACCAGAATGTGAATACAGAACAGGTACTGGCAAACATCAATGAAATCGCAGTGGATAAAATGGGGGTAGAGCTCAAGCAGTACCTCGATATGAGCTTTGACGATTTCAAAAAAGCCGGTAACAACTTTGAGTATATGCTGCAGCCACTGCACGATATCCACCTCAGGTCAGACAACTATGGAGGATATGAGGCAGAAGGAGATATCACCTATGTATATATCTTCACTGCTATTGCTGCCTTTATTCTGGCACTCGCCTGTATTAATTTTATGAATCTCTCTACTGCCCGTTCGGCCAATCGTGCCAAAGAAGTGGGTATTCGCAAGGTGATGGGCTCTTTCCGTGCTCAGATCATTTACCAGTTTATTTCAGAGTCTATTCTGATTACCTTTTTGGCCGGGCTGATTGGTCTGGCACTGGCTACCGTGCTGATTCCTTTCTTTAATGACTTTGCCGACAGACAGATGGAACTGAGCTTCGCGGCCAATCTGCCCTTGGTGTTGGTAGGTTCAATGGTGGTAGGCTTTTTAGCAGGGCTTTATCCGGCCTTTTTCCTCAGTGCCTTCTCACCTGCCAAGGTCTTGAAGGGGAACCTGAGTACCGGTATGAAGAGTGGAGGCCTCAGAAAAGTACTGGTCACCTTTCAGTTCTTTGTTTCTATTCTGCTGATCATAGGTACCTTCAGTATTCTTAATCAGCTCTCATACATTCAGAATAAAAAACTGGGCTTTGAGAAAGATCAGGTCATGGTGGTGCATAATGCCTTTATGCTTCGTGATAATACAGAAGCTTTCAGAAACGCACTGCTGCAAAATGCTGATATCGAGAATGCTGCCTATTCATCCTTCTTACCGACAACCAGTAGCCGGTCTAACACTGTTTTCTTTCCTGATGCAGTTATCGATCAGGAAAAAGGAGTGTTGAGTCAGAACTGGAGCGTGGATTATGAATATGTAGACGTTTTTGGTCTGGACGTGGTAGATGGTCGCTTCTTTTCCAGAGAATATGCCACCGACTCTATGGCCATGGTAATCAATGAAACTGCTGCTCAGATGTTCGGCATAGAGAACCTGGAAGGTGCGGTGATCGGTGATTTTAACGATGACGGATCTGCGCTGGATCGCTACAAGGTGGTGGGTATCGTAAAAGATTTTCACTTTGAATCTTTGAAAGATAAAATCAGACCGGTGATTATGAGACTTGGAAATTCTACCGGACTGGTTTCGCTCAAAGTAAATACCACGAATATGCAGGCCACTATGGACCGCGTGGAAAGAAGCTGGAACGAGCTGGCTCCGGGTCAGCCATTTGAATATTCATTTCTGGACGATCGCTTTACCAATATGTATCAGGCAGAATCCAGGCTGGGAGATATCTTCAGTGTTTTTGCGGGACTGGCGATTGTCATTGCCTGTCTTGGCCTGTTTGGTCTGGCGGCTTTTACAGCCCAGCAAAAAACCAAGGAAGTGGGCATTCGCAAGGTGCTGGGAGCTTCCATGGTACAGCTTGTTTATCTCATGTCACGCGAGGTATCTGTCCTGATCATTATCTCTTTTGTGGTAGCCTCGGGCCTGGGCTGGCTGGGAGTAGATTGGTGGATGCAGAGCTTCTCTTACCGACCGCCTATCAACATTGGTGTATTCCTGCTGGCCGGTGTAGGAGCCTTTGTGATTGCGCTCCTTACCATGAGCTATCAATCAATAAAAGTGGCCATTGCCAATCCGGTAAAGGCGCTGCGCAATGAGTAAACCACAGCTCCAATTATAAAAGCATAAAAATCCTCCTGCGTATTTCGGGAGGATTTTTTTATGTCAGCTGCAACATTGTCAATCCTGTTTCCCTCTACTGGTTAAAGGTTGAATTCTGATTGAATGGATTCGGTGGTTTACCGATGCCTGGCGTAGGTTAACCGATTTTTCGAAGTGATTCAGTAAGAAGGAGATCTATTTTGTACTTAAGTCAAAAACTCAAACAACGATGATTAAGAACTACTTTAAGGTGGCGATGCGAAGCTTGTTCAAGAACAAGTTTTATTCTCTGCTGAACATTACGGGGCTGGCGATAGGTATTGCCTCCTGCCTGATGATTCTGCTTTTTGTAGCGGATGAGCTGAGTTACGATACCTACTATGAAAACTCAGAAAACACTTACCGCCTCACCATGGCGGGTGCCTTAAACGGATCAGCTTTTGACCTGGCAGTAGTAGGCCCGTCAGTGGGTAAAGCCATGCTGGATGACTATCCTGAAGTGATCGATTTTGGCAGATTCAGACAACGGGGTTCTCCTTTCATCCGCTTTGGAGAAAACGTGTTTAAAGAAGAGAAATTCGTCTGGGCCGATCATTCTATCCTCAATATTTTTGGCATCAGGCTGGTACAGGGCGACCCTGAAACCGCTCTGACAGCTCCCCGGTCGCTTGTAATGAGCCAGACAGCCGCTAAAAAGTACTTCGGAAATGCTGACCCGGTAGGACAGATTGTTGAGTTTGGCACGGCCAGAGATTATAAGGTCACCGGTGTCTATGAAGATATTCCTTCCAATACGCATTTTGACTTTGACGTATTGGGCTCTATGGAGACGCTGGACGAGGCAAAACAGCCCATCTGGCTCAGTATGAATTTCCAGACCTACGTAGTGCTCACCCCGGGTGCCGACCTGCAAAAAATGGCTTCCCAGTTCCCCGCTATGCTCAAGAAGTATATCGGACCTGAAGTGAAGCAGTTTATGAATATGGAGTGGGACCAGATGGAAGAGAATGGTACCAACCTGGCCTTTGGTATGCAGCCTGTAGCGGATATCCATCTGTACTCCGATTTACAGGCAGAGCTGGATGTAAATAGTGATATCGACTACGTTTATATCTTTTCGGCCATTGCCTTCTTTATCCTGCTGATTGCCTGTATCAATTTCATGAACCTTTCTACGGCCCGTTCTGCTCACAGAGCCAAGGAAGTAGGGGTAAGAAAAGTTCTGGGTTCTTTAAAAGCACAGCTTATCTATCAGTTTCTGGCAGAGTCTATTCTCGTAAGCTTTATCTCTTTTGTACTGGCCATTGGCCTGGCCTACATCGCAGCGCCATTGTTCAATGACCTTGCCGATAAGACACTGAGCATTCCTTTTACCGATCCGGTTTTTATCAGCCTGTTTTTTGGCGGGGTGGTAATTGTCGGGTTACTGGCCGGTAGTTACCCTGCCTTTTTCCTGTCTGCCTTTCAGCCGGTGAAAGTACTCAAGGGTAGTCTGAGCAGCGGTATGAAAAGTGGTGCTCTGAGAAGCGTGCTGGTCGTGGTGCAGTTCTGTACTTCTATCTTTCTGGTGATCGGCACCCTGGTAATTCTGAACCAGCTCTCTTATATACAGAACAAAAATCTTGGGTTTGAAAAGGATCAGGTGATCATTATCAACGATGCTTTTCTGGCCGGTACGAATGTAAATGCCTTGAAAACGGCTGTAGAGACTTTCCCGGAGGTGAAATCTGCCTCACTGAGCGGTTTCCTGCCTACCCCCTCAAGTAACAACATGAATGTTTTTCTGAAGGGTATTGTACCTACACAGGAAAATCAATACCTGATGAGTAGCTGGACGGTAGATTACGAGTACCTGGAAACCCTGGGAATGGAACTGTCGGCTGGTCGTAATTTCTCCCGCGATTTTCCATCTGATTCCCTGGGAGTGATCCTGAATGAGGCGGCTGTTAAAGAAATGGGATACGAGCCACAGGAGGCATTGGGTACCACCATAGGTAATTTTGTGAACCTGGAGGGCGACATCCAGGGACTTAAAGTAGTAGGTGTGGTGAAAGACTTCCACTATCAGTCACTCAGAAATAAGATTGCTCCGCTGATCATGCAATTGGGTAATAGCTCCGGCTTGTTGAATATTAAAGTGAACACGAATGATTACCCTGCCCTTATCGATAAGCTGGAAGATCAATGGGCCACCCTGGCACCGAGTCAGCCATTTGAAACATCATTTTTGGATGTGAGATTTGGCCGAATGTATGATGAAGAACAGCGACTGGGCAAGATATTCGGTGTTTTTGCCACCCTTACCATTATCATTGCCTGTCTGGGGCTCTTTGGTCTGGCGGCATACACGGCAGAAAACCGGATCAAGGAAGTGGGCATCAGAAAAGTACTGGGGGCCAATGTAGGTCAGTTGGTATACCTGCTGTCTAAGGATATAGGCAAGCTGGTGCTGATTGCCTTCATAATCGGGGCTCCTTTGGCCTGGTACTTTATGAACACCTGGCTTCAGGGTTTTGAGTATCGTACCACTATTGGCTGGACCATTTTTGCACTTACAGCGGCCGGTTCACTGATGATTGCCCTGTTTACTATGAGCTATCAGTCGCTTAAGGCGGCTACCGGAAACCCTGTGAAATCATTGCGCAGTGAATAGCTGACAAGCTGAAATAAATATAAAAGCAGTTCTAAAAAGGGCTGCTTTTTTTTATAATAGCCCGGGGAAAACCTAGTTTATCCTATATACTCAGGGTCGTTGAAGTTCAAATTGAAGAAGGTCAGGTATTTACTGCTTAGTTTGTTGGTAGCCGGTACGCTCATTTCCTATGCGAGTATCTGGGTCTCACCTGCTAGTTTCAAAATCGCGGCCGGCATATCCATGCTCATCCCCCTCTTTCTTGTGCTCAATCTGTTGGCACTTCTGGTGCTTATTTACAAACGATCGGTAAAGGCCTTAATTCCGGTACTGGTACTTGCACTGGGCTATCCTTTCTTTGTAGCCACCTTTGGGGGAGGGAGTAATGAGATGGTGGGAGAACCATCCTTTTCTGTGATGAGCTACAATGTCAAGGGCTTTCGCGATTCGGAAAAGGCAAAATCTGATCAGTTTTTTGATTCCATTGAAAGCCTTGATGCCGACATTCACTGTTTTCAGGAGTTTTACGACAGGGCCGCCTATGTGAAAAAACTTGAGCAGGGAGAGTTCAATGTAATTCACAACAGAAGGCTGTCTAATCTGGCCATAGCCTCTAAATACCCAATTATAGACCATGGCCTGCTTATTCCTAATAAGAGGTTTAACAATATTATGTTTGCCGATCTGCTATTGGCTAAGGGAGATACTTTACGCGTGTACAATGTTCATCTGCAATCTATGGGGATCACCCACACCAACCGGCAGTATTATGAAGACATCATGTCTGAGTATGACGATGCGAAAACCAAATTTCTGCAGGGAGCCTCAGAGAGGGCGAATCAGATTTCTTTGCTGTTGAAACATGCCGGGAGCTGTTCATATCCGACACTGATAGCTGGCGACTTTAACGATGTGCCTTATAGCTACAACTATTTCAAAGTGCGTAGAAGTTTTTCCAACGCCTTTGAAAAGGCCGGTTCCGGTCTGGGGTTTACCTATAATGGTGATCTGCCTTTTCTAAGGATTGATAATCAGTTTTTTAACGAAGACCTTGAAGTTCGCTCCTTCGAAACCATTGATTACATGGACTATTCCGATCACTATGCAATCCTAGGTATTTATTCAATAAGTGACTAATTTATGCCTTCGATAGTGTGTATGTATGTCAGTGTACGGATTTTTTAGAAAATCCGGCAGCGAAAAGGTACTTTCAGACGTCTGTGGAGGTCTGGCCCGATGGTCAGAGCGTAACAGGAACCTGTTTAGTTTCTTTTGGGGCGCTGTTTCAATTTTTATGGCAGTCTTTCCAGGCATTATCACTTATATCATTTTGTGGGTTACGCCCAAAAGTGTATTGGTAAAAAGAAACAAATTATTTTCCTAAATCCACTAGTCTATGAAAAGAGGCTTACTTAAAAATTTTTTGGCCCTGCTCGTCATCCTGGGAATGGCTTCAGCTTGTAATCTGAGCTATTTTGAAGATGCTGAGTTTGGAGATTTCGTTTGGGATCCCTCACTGGCAGTGCCTATTGGTGAAATCAGTTACTCAATCAACGAGCTTTTTGATGAGCTTAACGATGCCGGTGCACAGGTAGGGGTAAATGATGAAAATATTGTCACCCTGAGTTATACAGAGACACTGCAATCTCAGACCGCTTCAGCATTTATGACGGTGTTGGACCAGAACTTTAGTGGAGGTGTCGCGGCAGGAGTTGATATAAACAATCCGATCGTAAGTACAACTGTATCTCTGAACCAGACTTTTGAGTTTAATCTCAGTCAGCGAAATGCAGAAGAGTACGATAGTATTCTGTTTACTGGCGGGAATTTTGATATCACCTTTTCGTCCGACTTTGATGCAACCACTGACTTTACCATGACTGTACAGTCGCTGGTCAATAGGGCTACCGGAGATCCGCTGACCATTTCAGGTACTTTGTCGCCTTCGGGCCCGACTTTCAATTCCAACAATAACCTGGGAGATTTCAGAGGAGATTTTACCAGAGATGCCGGAGGCAACCTCTCTACCAACACCGTGGTAGTGGATTTTGCCTATGATATTTCCGTTGAGCCAGGAAGCGTCATTTCCAGTACTGACAGAGTAAGCTTTGATATGAGTCTTACCAATGCCGAGTTTGAAACAGTTTACGGAGATGTGGGTACCCAGGGACTGGATGTGAACTTCCAGGTAGTGAACCTCGATTTTTTCAGAGATTTTGATGCCGGGGGAATCACCTTTACAGATCCCATTTTCAGCTTTGTCTTTGAGAATGGCTTTGGCTTCCCGCTTGGAATAGACTTTAAGGATATTACGGCCATTGGTAACGAAGGACAGATCGTTCCTCTGTCAGGTACCGCTACGGATGAGCCTACAGTACTGGCCGCGCCTACGGTAGAGAATATCGGAACCACCGAAGTGACGAATTTTGAACTCAACTCGTCCAATTCCAATATTGCCGATCTGCTTTCCTCTCAGCCACGCAAAGTGATCATGGAGGTAAATGCTGCTACCAATCCGGCTAACGGACCGGAACAATACAATTTTGTAGACATATCCAGCTTGCTTGATGTAAGTGTTCAGGTGGACCTGCCCCTGATTGCCAACATCAATAACCTGGTAGCCGAAGAGTTTATCGATTTTAATAACGGGACTGACCTGGAAGAAGCCAAAAGGCTTTTGCTAAGAGTAATCACTGAAAATGAGCTTCCACTTGGGGGGAATATTGAACTTCAATTTCTGGATGCCTCAGACAACGTGGTTTTCACTGTTTCAGAGAGACCGGTATTTGATGCTGCTCCTATTGCTTCGGGAGATCGTACCACAGGGGTAGCCACAACCACGGTTGATGTAGAGTTTTCTGATGCCGATATCAGAGCCATTGAAAATGCTACGCGGATCAAGGTACTGGCCAGGCTATCGACTACCGATGCCACCTCAGGAAACTCAGTGAAATTTTTTGATGACTACGAGCTTAAAATCAGGTTGGCCGCTCAGGCCGATGTGGAGATAACCTCAAACTAATTAGGGCCATGACTAGAAAATTACTCATTTTTTCATTCGCAATGGCCCTGACAGTCTCGGCTAGTGCTCAAGCATATTTCTCTTATTATCAGCTTCGGGAATTGGTGCCACAGACACAGAGTCTGCAGCCGGCCTTTATTCCTAACAACTCATTCACATTCGCCATGCCCGGGCTGAACCTCGGAGCTTCGCTGGATGCAGATTTCAAATTACAGGACTTATTGGCCAAGGAAACCGGCAGCATAGACTATACAATTGACTTCGATGTATTGCTGGCTGCTGCCAATGATGTGAATAACCTTAACCTGGATGTAACGTCTAACCTGTTTCACTTCGGGCTAAAGACAAAGAAAGGAGCCTTTTCCCTGTTCGGTAATGTGAGGGCGATGGTTCACCTGCAATACGACAGGGAGTTTATGGATTTCCTGGCCAATGGTAATGCCAACAGAATAGGGGAGACCATCGATTTTGGAGGAACCCGATTGCTGGCAAACTCCTATCACGAAATTGGTTTGGGATATACCAGACAGTTCCTTGGTGAAAGATTAACGCTGGGAGCCAGAGTGAAGCAAGTGACAGGGCTTTTTCATGCCTCACTGGCTGAAGGAGCTACAGGAAGCATCACGACAGATGCCAATGATTACAGCTGGCAGATCATGGTGCAGAATGGTACGGCCAATACAGCAGGTCTCGATCTGTTTTTAAACGATCAGGACTATCCCGATAATGCCATTCAGGATTACATTACCTCCAATGATAACAGCACCCTGGCTTTCGACTTCGGAGCCAAATTCAAGCTTTTTGACTGGCTGCACCTGGAGGCTTCTGTGAATGATATAGGAACAATCACCTATAAAGAGCAAGCCCGCAATTATAATACGCAGGATGCCACCGTGAACTTCACTGGTGTTCAGTTGAGAGGAATCGAAAACTCGGGTGATGTATTCAGAGATAGCCTGGAAAGTAAATTCACCTCAGACGAGACACAAAGACAGTTTACCACTGATCTTACCATGAGAAGCTACCTTTCAGCATCTCTGTTTCTGGGAGAAAGAAATCGCTTCACGGTAATGGCTTTCAACAACCATGTGTTTGACGAGATCGACCCATCTTATGCAGTTGCTTATAACCACTCTGTGAAGAAGTTTACCTTTGGCCTTTTGGGTAGTTACAGAGGTAGCGGCAATGAAGTAAACATTGGTGCGAATATCGCCTCAGATATAGGTCCGGTTCAACTATACCTGGCATTGGATAATGCCCTGGCCAGTAGCCGACCTGAACAGTATTCGAAGGCCGATTTCAGATTCGGTATCAATCTTATGTTTGGTTATAAAAAATGGGCCAATAAGAGTGATATCATAGACCTGGACGAGCTCTAGACTATTTGGCTTTTCGGTGCAACAATACAGGAAGTAACAGTAAGTCTGCCAGTAAGGCGGCTACCAGTGTAGTACAAACAAAGAAGCCTATGTAGTAGGTGGCTGAAAAGCCCGAGTTCAAGAATATTATAAATCCTGAGAAAAGGACGATAGAGGTAAGAATGATGCTTTTGCCTGTTGAAAGGAAAGCTCGTTTGATCGCATAGATACTCTGCCGTCCTTTTTTTATTTCCAGCATATATCTGCTGATAAAGTGAATGCTGTCGTCTACCGCAATGCCAAATGCTACACTGAAAATAATGGCGGTAGACAGGTTCAGGTCCACCTGCATAACGCCCATCAGCGCAGCCAGCACCAGGAGGGGGAGCAGGTTGGGCAAAATGGAGATCAGTGTCAGTCTTAAATCCCTTGTAAGGACCAGAATGAGCAAGGCGATCGCCCCGATAGCTACCAGCAGACCGCTGAGGATCATTCTTACATTAAAGGCATTCGTTTTATCAATGAGATAAGAGGTGCCGGTAAGTCTGAATTGAATATCCGGAACATTGAGGGCCACTAGCTTTTCAAATAAGGCTTCATTTTTTACCGAAGCTATGGCACTACCGGCATCTTGACATCGGCCATTGATTCGCCAGGTCAGCCCATCCTGTGAGCCTATGACCTTTCTTACTTCCCTGAGACCCGATGAGTAAAAGAGCCGCTTTACTCTATTGATGTCTCTGTCTTCCGGAAAGGTATAAGCCGATGCGGCACCTCCTTTCAGCGCCTGATTGAGAGACTTGATCAATGTCAGGGGAGACTGGATATGGTTGACGCCATATGCTGTTTCCAGGAACTGATGAAGTTCATCCAGCGCCTGCCATGTGGTTTTTGAAAACAGGTCAGCCTCTGCCGGTAATTTCATGGTCAGCTCAAAGGGTTTGTAGCCGTCATATTGCTCATCAAAGAAGACAACAGGTTCTGCGAGGGGATCATCTCTTTCAATCCCTACCAGGATGGAGGTGTTTTCTTTTACCTGGAAGGCCGCCCAGGTACTGATCAGGCCTATCAGAACAGATGCTGATACAATTTGTTTTTTGTTACGCATTACCCGGATAAACAGGCCGGGCAGATATCTGGTCCAGAAGTTGTGTCGGGCAGGCGCAGCATTCACAGGCCTTCGGATAATGGCCAGGAGGCAGGGTACCAGACTGAAGGCAATCAGGTAAGCCAGCATAATGCCCAGGCCGGTATAGAGACCAAAATCACGGATGGGTTTGATGGGCAGAATGACGAGGGTGATAAAACCTATGGCAGTGGTGATAGAAGTGAGAAAGGTAGCAAGCCCCACTTCTTTCAGGGAAACACGGAGCGCCTGTTCGACTGAGCTCCCTGATCGCACCAATTCATTGAATTTATTGCAGAGATGAATGATGTCAGACATCGAAACGATAAGTAGAATCGGAGGCACGATCACCATCATTACATCCAGCTCTTTGCCTATCAGGGCGTAAAAGCCCAGGTTCCAGACGGTAGTGATGATCAGTGCCAGCAAGGGCATCCATACCCCGCGCGCAGTTTTGAAAAGTAACACAAGCGCGATGATGACCATGATGATGGCAGCTGTGAGATTGAAGCTGAGGTCTTTTTCCAACTGCTGAACAAACTCATATTGCGCCTGCACTTTACCTGAGGTGATGAAGTTATCAAAGCCTCTGGCTTCCAGGTATGCCTTATACTTTTTGTAAAAAATATCCGCCTCTGCCTTTACCGGATAGGGCTGATGTCTTACTACGAGCCCAACGGAAGCCCCGTCACTTGCAAAATACTGCCCTGTCAGGTCAGGGTTGGCTTGTATCCTGTCAGCGTCAAGGTTGCCCCCTTTTTTATAAAGGCTTAGTTTGTTTAAGCCCAAAGGGGTTACCTGCCATTTGTAATAGTTGGTAGGGGAGAACACCCTGTCAATTTCAGGCCAGCTCTCCAGCTCTCGTGTCAGTTCATCAATTTTCTCCAGGAACCCGTTGCTGTAGATGTCTTCATCAAAAACGGCCAGGTAGAGAAAGTCATCATACATGCCGAATTCGGCTGTAATCTGCTCATAGTAGGTAAGATCGGGATCACCCTTGGGAAAGAAGGTATTGAAATCGTAATCGAATTTAAGGTAGCGAAGCTGGGTGCCCAGTAGCACGGTAACTATACCGATGATGACTAATCCGTAAATTCCTTTTTTTCTACTCACAGAGAGGACTTAGGTCTCAAAGATAACGATCAAAAACTTCATGCACTGTCTTCGCTTTACCATGAAATTTGCATTAATTTGAATCAATTTTGTGAAGCGTAAAAGACGATTTGACTATGAAGCAGTACCATGACCTGATGCAGCATATTTTAGATAACGGGGTAGAGAAAGAGGACAGGACAGGAACAGGTACTAAAAGCGTTTTTGGTTATCAGATGCGTTTCGATCTTTCAGAAGGTTTTCCGGTGGTTACTACCAAAAAACTTCACCTCAGGTCTATCATTCATGAACTCCTCTGGTTTTTACAGGGCGATACCAACATCAAATACCTCAAGGATAATGGCGTAAGGATCTGGGATGAATGGGCTGACGAGGACGGGAACCTGGGGCCTGTTTATGGCTATCAGTGGAGAAACTGGCCTGCCGGAGACGGTGGTACCATTGATCAGATCACTAAAGTGGTCGATCAGATTAAGAATAACCCTGATTCGCGAAGACTTATCGTGAGTGCCTGGAACGTGGCTGATGTAGACCATATGGCGCTTCCTCCCTGCCATGCCTTTTTTCAGTTCTATGTCGCCAATGGTAAACTCTCATGTCAGCTGTATCAGAGAAGTGCCGATGTCTTTCTGGGAGTACCTTTCAACATCGCCTCTTATGCATTACTGGTGCTGATGATTGCTCAGGTATGCGATCTGGAACCCGGTGATTTCGTACATACTTTCGGTGATGCCCACCTGTATTCCAACCACATGGAGCAGGCACATTTACAACTGTCCAGAGATTTCAGGCCCCTGCCTACTATGAAGATCAATCCGGACGTGAAAAACATCTTTGACTTTAAGTATGAGGATTTTGAGCTCGTAGGTTATGAGCCGCATCCTCACATCAAGGCTGCGGTGGCAGTGTAAGGATCTGCCTGAGCAGGCTTTCAGGGCTCTCAAAGACTACCCTGTCTTCAAAGCGTTTCACCCATCTTATGCCTGAAGCATTACTCAAAAAGATATGGTCTGCTTCGGTCAGGGCTTCAACAGGCTGGCGTACTTCACGAACTACCATACCATTGGCTTTGAAGGCCTGGATAAGAAAATCCCGCATGGTACCTCTGACACAACCGGTATTCAGGTCCGGGGTATATATCTCGCCCTCCTTTACCCAGAAGATATTGGAAGCCACGCATTCGGCTATGTGGCCGGCCATGTCTGTAATGATCAGCTCATCACAGGGGCTGTGCTTTCTTTCAACTCCCGCCAGTACATAGGGCAGGGCACTCATGGTCTTGGCAAATGAGAGGGCATGTAGGCTCAGCTTTGCCTTTTCAGAAACGGAAAGCAGTTCGACTGCTCCGAAAAAGGGATAGGAGCTTTCGGTAGCTGTGATCAGAAAAGAGCTTTTGTCTTCAGAGGGTTCATAAAGGCCGCCTTCATCTCTCCAGACCTGTGCTCTGATTCTCAGGGTGCCTTTCAGGCTATTGGCAGTTTTCAGGCCTTCTATATATCCCTCAAGCTGCTGTTCTGAGAAGGGCATTTCCATCCCCAATACCGTGCAGCCCTGGCTGAGTCTGACTATATGATAAGCCAGTAAATTTATTCGATCCGGTCCTGTAACAATTGTTTCGAACAGGCCGTCTCCATAGCAGAATGCCCTGTTGCGGATTTGAAGTTCGATTTCCTCCTCAGGCAGTATTCGTGAGTTATATATTGCTTTCATGGATTCAATGAACCACTTAAACAGATTCGGGATCAAGAAGGTTATATTTCTCTAGTTTTGAAAGTGAATTTTTAGATTAGGATGGCCGAACAAAGTAGTGTATTTGATATGATTGGTCCCGTGATGATCGGACCGTCAAGTTCCCATACTGCCGGAGTAGTTCGCATTGGAAATGTAGCCCGAATGCTCCTGGCTCAACAGCCCGAAACAGCTGAAATTACTTTTTATAACTCTTTTGCCAGAACCTACGAGGGGCATGGCAGCGACAGGGCTATTGTGGCGGGTCTGTTGGGCTTTAAAACAGATGATAAACGTATCAAGACAGCCTTTGATGAGGCTGAGTCTGCCGGAATGGAGTTTTCATTCAGGTCTATGGGCAATGCTTCTACCATGCACCCCAATACAGTGAAGGTCAATCTGCAGGCGGGCGGCAAATCTATAAGTGTAGTCGGGGAAAGCCGGGGCGGAGGCGTGATTAAGATTACAGAGGTTAACGGTTTTGCTTCTAACCTGAGTGCCAATACCTATACGGCCATTATCAGGGCTGATGACAGAAAAGGAGCCATTGCTTTTATCGCTTCCTTGCTGGCTAATGAAGAATGTAACATAGCCACCATGTCGGTAAACCGAAAAGGCAAAAATCATGAAGCCTGTCACTTTATAGAAATGGATTCACCAATTGTCAGCACGACATTGGATTACATAAAAAGCTTATCCTGGGTTAAAGAGGTCACTTTCATACCAGGTAGCGATTTTTAAAACATCGATGATGATTTACAGAAGAACAATTTATTTAAGTCTGCTGATTCTCTTTATGGGATTCACGGCATTAGGTCAAAGCACACAAGGGGCCTGGACACTCGAAGAGTGTATCAACTATGCCTGGGAAAATAACCTGACCATCAGGACGAATAAGCTGAATCAGCTGCAAAACGAGATATCTCTGAAAGAGGCGAAGTTTTCAAGGCTGCCCAATCTTAGTGGAGGAGGTAATGTTGGTAAGCAATTCGGACGTACCATTAACCCCAATACCAACGAGTTTACCAATATTGATGTATTGGGGGGGAGTATGAGTCTGAACTCATCTGTAACACTCTACAGAGGTGGGCAGATCAACAATACCATCAAGCAGAATGAGGTGAATCTCAAGGCATCTGAGCAGGATTTACAGAAAGCGAAAAACGATATCGGTCTTACCGTAGCGACTAATTTTCTGACTGTTCTGCTGAATCAGGAGCAATTGGAGAATGCGAGGTTTCAGTTGAGAACCAGCGAAGAGCAGTTGGAGCGTACAAAGAAACTGGTAAAGGCCGGTTCGCTTCCACTGGCTAATCAGCTTGACCTTGAGTCGCAAAAGGCTACCAATGAGGTAACACTGATCAATGCAGAAAATGCAGTAAACCTGGCCATCCTCAATTTAAAGCAGTCAATGCAGATGCCGGCAGGTGATCCTTTAACGATTACGGCTCCGGATATTGAGGTGACCAGTCTCAGCATGGCCCCGCAAAACCCTACAGAAATCTATCAGATTGCGCTTAACAACCAGCCGGATATCAAAAGTGCCGAATTAGGTATTCAAAGTAGTGATTATGGTATTAAGCTGGCAAAAGCGGCTTTCCTGCCATCCATATCACTCAATGGTAGTATCTCTTCCAACTTCTCTGATGCAGCCCAGACCATTACCGGGTTTCAGAGTGTTACCGTGCCGTCACAACAGATTGGTACAGTGGACGGGACTGGTGCTTCTGTGTTCTCACTGCCGGGTACGAGAGAGATACCTATTGCTTCTGATACACAATTCTTTGATCAGATTGATAACAACCTGGGACAGTCCATCGGGCTGGGGCTGAATATTCCGATTTTCAGCAGGTATTCAAACAAGTCAAACCTGCAGAGAGCTGAGATCACCAAGCAGAGAGCAGAGATTACGGCCCTTAATGCAAGGAATACTTTACGCCAGAATATTGAGTCGGCTTACAATAATGCGCTGGCCAGTTTAAAATCTTATGAAGCTACCGAAAAAAGGGTGGCTGCTCTGCAGGAGTCCTTCAGGGCGACAGAGCAACAATACAATGTTGGTTCGGCCAATGCCGTGGATTATCAGGTAGCCAGCAACAACCTGTTTGCGGCAAGAACAGACCTGGTAAGAGCGAAGTATGAGTATATCTTCCGAACCAAGATTTTAGATTTTTATTTAGGAAACCCTATTACATTAAAATAACATGGCTAAGAAAAGCAAAGGATCAAATAAGGTTTTGTGGATTGTCCTGATAATCTTTTTGGTTATCGTGGTTGGTCTGGTAGGTGCCAAGTCAGCCGGATTGATCGGTCAACCCAAAACACTCAAGGTAGAACTGGCAGAGGCTGGTAAGAATACCATCATCGAAACGGTAACTGCCTCAGGCGTAGTGCAACCGGAAATTGAAATTATCATTAGCCCTGATGTAGCAGGTGAGATTATCGAGCTCAATGTTGAAGAAGGTGATTTCGTAAATGAAGGAATGATTTTAGCTAAAATTCGTCCTGATAACTTACAATCTGCCCTTGACAGAGCACGCGCCAATCTGAATCAGCAAAGAGCGAATCTGGCATCGAGCAAAGCCTCTGTGGCCAGTAGCAAGGCACAGCTTACGCAGGCCCAGCTGGCTTTCAAAAGGTCTTCTGATCTGAAGAAAGAGAATGTTATTTCAGATGCTGATTATGAAACAGCCAGAGCCAATTACGAGGTGGCCCAGCAAAACCTGGAAGCCGCTGAAGAAAGCGTAAAGGCAGCTGAGTTTATTATAAAGTCCAGTGAGGCTACGGTGGCCGAAGCAGAGGAAAATGTGCGTCTGACGGTGCTGAGAGCTCCTGCCAGTGGTACCATCTCCAAACTGGTAGTAGAAAAAGGAGAAAGGGTGGTAGGTACCCAGCAGATGCAGGGAACTGAGATGATGCGTATTGCCGACCTGACCCAGATGCAGGTAGAAGTGGATGTAAACGAGAATGATATCATTCGCGTGGCCGAAGGCGATACCACTGAGATAGATGTAGACTCCTATACCTACATGGATAAGAAATTCAGAGGTGTAGTAACGCAAATAGCCAATACGGCTAACCCACAGGCTTCTCCGGATGCAGTAGTAGAATTTAAGGTGGAGATCAAAATACTGAATGAGTCTTTTCAGGATCTGCTGTCTGAGATCAAAGGACCTTCTCCTTTCAGACCGGGTATGACGGCCAGCGTGGAGATTGTAACCGAGACCAAAAACGGAGTGCTTTCTGTGCCCCTGTCAGCAGTGACTACCAGAAACCCTGATAAGGATAAGAAGTTTGGCCAGGACGGAGATGATGATGACGACAACCGTGTGGTGACAACCAGTAACAAAAAGCCTAAGAAAGAAGAGGAGAAGAAAGAGGTTGTGTTTGTGAGTGTGAATGGTGAGGCCAAGATGCAGGAAGTAAAAACCGGTATCAGTGACTATGACAACATTGAAATACTGGAAGGTCTGAAAGAAGGAGATGTTGTGATCTCAGGACCTTTCTTTGTAGTCTCCAAACAGGTAGAAGATGGTGACCTTATAGAGGAAACCAAAAAGAAGAAAAATGGTGATAAGTCTACGGACTAATCAGTTGATATGGAAGACAGCCGATCTGGAAACAGATCGGCTTTTTTTATGAAAAATTCTTGGTCAGGTGGCGGTAAAGCTGAAAAGTAGGGAGCCCCATCACATTGTAGTAATCACCTGTTATCTTTTCAATACCCACCATCCCGATCCACTCCTGGATGCCATAAGCTCCTGCTTTGTCCATAGGCTTATAGTGAGCTATATAATGCTCAATTTCTTCAGCGGTCAGCTCACGGAAATGAACTTCGGTGGTTTCTGAGAAGGCTATGGTTTTATCAGGCGTCCTGAGGCATACTCCCGTGATCACTTTGTGTACTCCATTAGAAAGTGTTTCTAACATAGCAGTGGCCTCAGCCTTATCTGCCGGCTTATTGAGTATGGTTGAGCCCGCGACTACTGTGGTGTCAGAGGTAATGAGGAGTTCTCCTGCAGCCAGTTCAAAAGCGGCAGATTTCTTTTCGGCAAGGTATTGAGCCACAGAAGTTACCTCCATATCAGAGGCGAAAGATTCGTCTACTTCTTTGGTCCTGATCTCAAAGTCAAAGCCCAGCGATTTGAGTAGCTCCTGCCTCCGGGGCGATTTAGAGGCCAATATCAAATGGTAGTTCAAATTCATCTTGCTTGATAGATGCGAATAAATAGCCGCAGATTACCTTAGGGTAGAAGTAGGTTGATTTTTGAGGAAGCGTATAGCCTGTATAGCAAACCTTTTGCACATCCTCCATGCTGATGTCTTGTGTAATGATCGCAAATTGTGCTGTTCCGCGGATGGTGGCTGACAGGCAGTTGCTGAAATTCCGTTCAAAAGAAATATTCCTGGACCTGCGCTGGTCCTTACCGGCAATGCCCAGCCCCTTCTCTATGATAAAATAGTGCATCACGGTGAGATCCAGATCCTTGATAACATCAGGGAATTTCCAGGACAGCTGCCTGTGTACCTCTGGTTTTAAGCGCACCTTAATGGCCTCATCGCCAAAAAGCAATCCGAAGGCCCACTTTTTACCCAGAATAATTTCGTTGATGTCGTTGGGGTTGTCTACCGGCTTGATAATGAAGTGCTCACTAAGCGTTTCGACAAACGACTCCTTGTCAAAACCTTCTATGCCGGAGATAAGCCTGTGGGTAGGGAGTATTCTCAGATCATCTGCCTCACCATTGGTAAGGTACATGAGGTGGTAATTGTAGGATTCATCTCCGGTGTGATTCGGGTTCAGTGCCTTGCGCTTTTCACGGTAGAGCATAGAACTTTCATAGCGATGATGTCCATCGGCCAGTATGATCTTTTGAGGACCCAGTTTGGCAATAAACTTTTTAATTACGGAGTGATCATGTATCACGCCCAGAACATCCCGCACTCCCTGATAATCTTCTGTAGAATAGATGGGGTTCAGAATGCACTCATCCATGTATTGCTCCAGTTCAAAATCCTGATCGAAGTACAGGCCATGAGTGGGGCTGACGTTCAACTGAGTTTCTTCCAGCACCTCAATCCGATCGTTCACGGAGTGGGGCATGGTGTTTTCATGCCGCAGTATCTGTGGGTCCTCATCATCCCAGGAAGTAGCTTTTACAAAAGAGATAAAGCCCTTTCTCACATATTCCCGCTTATCTCCCGGCAGGGTGAAGTACTGATAGTAGACGTAGATGCAGGGCAGGTCATCCAGCTCCAGAATTCCTTCAGCTTTCCACTGGTCCAGGGTCTGGTGGGCCTGCTGGGCTGTTTCTGACTGTAAGGGTACGCTCAGATGGATACTATTATAAGGTTGTTCGTAAAGTGCTTTACGTTGCTTTTCAGATATCACATCAAAAAGCGGGGAGGTAAGCTCATCAATGATTTGCGACAAGTCCTGGTTATACCTCCATGCCCTGATCGGAACAATTCTGGCCATGCTGCTCTTAGTTTCTGGCTCTCAGTTTCCACTTGCTCAGCTGACCATTGCTGTTGATGGCGGTCTGTGTCTGTTTGCCGTCAATCAGGTAGGCCGCAAGGGCGGCAGCTATTTGCTCATATTCAGGATCTTTTTTCTTGAGCTCTTCAGGGTCAAAGAACTTCTCAACAAATTTGGTGTCAAAGTTACCACTCGTAAAGGCTTCATGTTTTAATACATAGGCACAGAAAGCAAGTGTAGTGGTGATACCGGTAATACGATATTCCTTAATAGCTCTGAGCATTCGGTCAATCGCCATTTCACGGTTATCTCCATAGGTTACGAGCTTGGCGATCATCGGGTCATAGTAGATAGGAATATCCATGCCCTGCTCAAATCCATCGTCTACGCGAACACCCGGCCCCTGAGGGCGCATATAGGTTTGCAAACGTCCGATATCAGGCAGGAACCCGTTCGTGGGGTCTTCTGCATAAACCCTTACTTCCATGGCATGGCCTTTGATTTTCAGGTCTTCCTGTTTGAAGTCCAGCGCACGTCCCTCTGCTACGTAAATCTGTTGTTTTACCAGGTCTACCCCGGTGATTTCTTCTGTTACCGGATGCTCAACCTGCAGTCTTGTGTTCATTTCCAGGAAGAAGAAATCCAGATTGCCATCTACAATGAACTCAACGGTACCCGCACCATAATAATTACAGGATTTAGCCACGCCTAGGGCGGCTTTACCCATGGCCTCTCGCTTTTCAGGCGTAAGTATGGCTGAAGGTGCTTCCTCGATTACTTTCTGATGTCTCCTTTGAATAGAGCATTCCCGCTCAAAAAGGTAAACCAGGTTACCGTGCTGGTCGCCCAGCACCTGTATTTCTATGTGTCGGGGAGAGGTAATGAATTTCTCTACAAATACGGCTCCATCGCCAAAAGCAGAGGTTGCCTCACTGATAGCGCGCTGCATTTGCTCTTCCAGGTCGTCCGGGTGCTCTACCACCCTCATGCCCTTACCACCACCACCGGCACTGGCTTTGATCAGTACAGGGTAGCCTACCTGTTCTGCAATGCCTTTAGCCTCTTCTACTTCTGTAACGGCATGATTAACACCGGGCACCATGGGGACGTCATAGGCGGCTACCGTATTTTTAGCGGCCAGCTTATCGCCCATTACCTCTATGGCCTCCGGAGAAGGCCCTATGAATATGATACCATTGTCAGTAACCTCTTTGGCAAAACCCGCATTTTCAGAGAGAAAGCCATACCCCGGGTGAATGGCATCTACCTGAAGGTCTTTACAGATCTGTATGATCTTATCTCCTCTCAGGTATGACTCGGCAGAGGCCGGTGGGCCTACGCAAACTGCTTCATCGGCAAAATGTACATGAGGTGAGTCACGGTCGGCTTCACTGTAAATAGCCACCGTCTGTATTCCCATCTCTTTGGCGGTGCGCATTACGCGAACGGCAATTTCACCTCGATTTGCAACTAAAATTTTGTTTATTTTTCTGATCTCCATTTCCCCGATAATTTACGCTACAATGCTAAATAATTATAGCGTGATTTCTAAGGCCAGACAGCGATATATCCCCCCGTTTTTTTGATAAATGGTCATTATAGTATTACCTTTGCCTCTTTGTTTGCAACGCGTGAACAGGATTTCTTAAAGGTATATATCGTTGGATTTATTTGAAAAATTACTAGCAGACAGCGGGCCACTCGGAAAGCATTCCGAGATTTCTGAAGGTTACTTCATGTTCCCAAAGTTAGAAGGAGAGATAGCACCAAGAATGAAGTTTATGGGTAGAGAGGTTCTGACCTGGAGTTTGAACAACTACCTGGGACTGGCCAATCAGCCTGAAGTTCGAAAAGCAGATGCCGATGCAGCTGCTGATTGGGGACTAGCATATCCTATGGGCGCCCGAATGATGTCGGGTAACACCAAATATCACGAACAGTTGGAGCAGGAGCTTGCCGACTTTGTCGATAAAGATGCCGGACTGCTGTTGAACTACGGCTATCAGGGTGTTTTGTCCATCATCGATGCACTGGTAGACAGGAAAGATGTAATTGTTTATGATGCAGAATCTCACGCCTGTATTATTGATGGTGTAAGATTGCACATGGGTAAGCGATTTGTTTTCCCTCACAATGACATTGAGAACCTGGAAAAACAGCTCGAAAGAGCCACTAAGCTTACCAATGAGACCGGTGGAGGTATTCTGGTAATTACTGAAGGTGTATTCGGAATGTCAGGTAACCTGGGTAAGCTCAGAGAAATTGCCGCATTGAAAGAGAAGTTTCAGTTCAGAATGTTTGTAGACGATGCGCATGGTTTTGGTACCATGGGTGCTACAGGAGCCGGAGCCGGTGAAGAGCTGAACTGTCAGGATGATATTGATGTGTATTTCTCCACCTTCGCTAAATCAATGGCATCTATTGGTGCTTTTGTAGCGGGTAGCAAAGAGATTGTACACTATCTGAAATACAATTTGCGTTCACAGATTTTCGCAAAATCACTGCCAATGCCATTTGTAATTGGTGCGCTGAAGAGACTGGAGATGCTCAGAGAGAGCCCGGTTCACAAAGAAAAACTCTGGACCATTGTAAATGCCCTGCAGGGTGGTTTGCGTGAAAAAGGTTTCAACATTGGTACTACCCAATCACCGGTTACTCCGGTTGTATTAAATGGTACCGTTGGTGAGGCTGCAGCCCTGAGCAAAGACCTTAGAGAGAATTTCAATATTTTCTGTTCCGTTGTGATTTATCCGGTGGTACCCAAGGGTACAATTATACTGAGATTGATCCCAACTGCATCTCACTCATTAGAAGATGTGAAGGAGACAATCATTGCTTTTGAGGCCATCAAAGATAAGCTCACCAGCGGAGAGTATAAAAGAGCCGAAGTGGCCGTGGCTTTTGGTGAATAAACCAAAAAAAAATGGCCCATACGTTGCATATAGAACATTTTGACTTATATTGCTTCGTAAACAAACATTATTATCAACAACCTTAAAACACGTTAAACATGAGCAGATTTGATGATTTGAGAAACGCAGTAAATGATTTAGAAAGCGATTTCGAAAAGTTCTATGACAAGGGTAATAAAGCAGCAGGAACAAGAGTAAGACAAGGAATGCAAGCCCTGAAAAACTTAGCTCAAGAGATTCGTACTGAAGTTCAGGAGATCAAGAACAAAGGATAATCTGAATTCAAATTATAAGAAAAAGGCCAGCTGAAAAGTTGGCCTTTTTCTTTTTTATGGCTCCTAAAGCCTGAAAACAGCGATTTTTACATTAATTAGAAAAAAACTCAGGCAAGTGTCAGAGCTTTTGATACTCCGCCTGAATATTGCCTGCGAGCTCTTCTGAAGCTCTTAAAAGAGGAAGGCGTACCTGATTTCCACAAACCCTCTCAAGCCTCAGTACTTCTTTAATCCCCACCGGATTGCTCTCAGCATAGAGCAGTGGATTGATGTCCTCCAGGCTAGCCGTAGCTTCCCGGGCAGCTTCTTTATTTCCCTGAAGTGCATTGTGGGTGATTGCCTGCATGGCCTTCGGCAGGCCGTTGGCAATTACTGAGATAACTCCCTCGCCACCTGCTTCAATGATATCTTGTGTCAACAAATCGTCACCCGATATAAGCATAAAATCTTCCGGGCTCTCTTTGGCGATTCTTGCACAGTGGGGAATGTCTCCCGAGGCTTCTTTGGTGCCTATGATGTTGTCATGAATTGCAAGTCTCAGCGTAGTGTCGGCAGAGATTTTCGACATGGTACGGCCCGGTACATTGTACAGGATTACCGGTATAGGAGAGGCTTCAGCAATATGTAAATAGTGCTGGTAGATGCCTTCCTGTGAAGGTTTGTTGTAGTAGGGACTTACAGAGAGTAGTGCTGTAACCCCTTCAAGGTCAGTAGATTGAATGGTTTCAACTACGGCAGCGGTATTGTTGCCACCAATGCCGTATACCAAAGGAAGCTTTGCCGTGTTGTGTGCCTTGATGAAGTCAAAAATTGCCTTCTTTTCGGCAGAAGTAGTCGTAGCAGATTCACCGGTTGTTCCGTGTACAACCAGGTAGTCTACTGAGGGGCTTACATGTTCGATGAGCTTCTTGAGGCCATCGAAATCAACAGATAAATCATCATTAAATGGAGTCACCAGCGCAACTCCCGTTCCTTGCAAAGCTCTCATGTCTATCTCAGTGCGTTTACGTACTTCAGTATTTGGCTCGCAAAGTTATGAAGTCCCGCATTTTTATTGATGCCAATCATCAAGTCATAAAACTTTTCTCCCTCTTCTGAGTGGAAGCCGACACGATAGTGTGCTTTTGACCGCGATAAAAAGGATCTCATAATATCATTCAGCTCAAAATCTAAATGAAAGAGGTAGTCAAATGGTTCCTGAAGGAACTGATTGGTTTCCGGAGAGTCTATTTTTCCCAGGAGGGTCAGCTGTCCCATATGAAACACCGGAAGAGAGGTGTCGGGAACGGTTCTTTTGTCAGGATTGAAGCAGAGACAACTAACACTTTTCTCATCACCTAATTGTCTGATAAAATCCTGGATAGTCTGCTCTTGCTGTTTGTCTTCCCATGAGAAAAGGATGCCTATGGAAGGGGCTTCGTCAAAGGTTTTGTGAACAACTTTTGACTTTGGCCTTTGACCACTGGGATTTCCCAGGCTTAATATCTTTTTTCCAAGCAATGACATTATCCTGCGATCATATCCAGAAAATCCTGTTCGGAAATAATGGTAGTGCCCAGTTTATTGGCCTTTTCCAGCTTTGATGGACCCATTTTGTCACCAGCCAGTAAGTAATCAAGCTTGGCACTGATAGAGGATACGACCTTGCCACCATTGGCTTTGATTTTCTCCTTTAGCTCATCTCGCGAAAACTGGGTGAACACTCCGGAAATCACAAAAGTCTTATCTGTGAGATTGTCACCCTCCACAACAATTTCCTTCTTTTCAGCTGCCAGCTGAAGCCCTGCCTGTGCCAGGCGATCAATGAGGCTGGTGTTTTTAGGGTCGGCAAAGAAATCCACCACGCTTTCGGCAATCCGGTCACCAATTTCCGGTACCTCAATAAGTTGCTCATAACTCGCCTGTCCCAGGGCTTCAACGGTTACAAAATGATCAGCCAGTTTCTCAGCTACCGTTTTACCCACAAAGCGAATACCCAGACCGAACAGCAGACGCTCGAAAGGGACTGCCTTAGATTTCTGTATGGCATTAAAGATATTCGTAGCTGATTTTTCTCTCAGGCTCCTGACAGAATAATCTCCTTTTTTATCAGAGTAGATTGTGAATTCCAGACCATTTAACTGCTCAAAGCTCAGGTCATAGAGATCTGCGTAATTGAGGATAAGTCCGTTGTCCAGCAGGCCTCGTAGTGTCTCCGGTCCCAGGCTGTCGATATCCATGGCCTTGCGCTGAATAAAATGCTCAAGCCTGCCAAGAATCTGAGGCGGGCAGCCGTCAGTATTGGTACAGTAGTGATTGGCTTCTCCTTCTTTCTGCTCCAGAGGGGTGCCACATTCAGGGCAAAGGTCGATAAACTCAACCGGGCTGCTGTCTTCTTTTCTTTGACTCAGATCTACTGAGGTAACTTTAGGAATGATCTCTCCGCCCTTTTCCACGTGAACAGTATCTCCTACGCGCAGGCCGAGCCGTGCAATCTCATTGGCATTATGAAGTGAGGCTCTTTTTACCGTGGTGCCTGCCAGTAGTACAGGAGACAGGTTGGCTACGGGGGTAATAGACCCGGTTCGGCCTACCTGATAGCTGATGCTTTCCAGTACGGTTGTGGCACTTTCAGCTTTGTACTTATACGCTATGGCCCAGCGTGGATTTTTGGCCGTAAAGCCCAGCTGTTCCTGCTGCGACAGGTTATTGACTTTGATGACGATACCATCTGTCTCTACAGGAAGGTCATGCCTTTTTTCTTCCCAGTCCTTAATGTAGTCCAGTACGGCATTGATGTCTTTGCAGCGCAGGTAGGTTGGGGATACATTGAAACCCCAGTCGGTTATGGCTTTTACCGCATCAGAATGATTATCAATATTAAGATTCTCGCCCAGAAGATAGTAGAGGTAGCAGTCCAGCTTTCTGTGAGCCACTACCTTGGAATCCTGCATTTTGAGTGTACCCGAAGCAGCATTTCTCGGATTGGCCAGGCGATCTTCTCCTATGTCCTCCCGCTCGGCATTCACTCTTTCAAACTCTTTGATAGGGAAAAATGCCTCACCCCGTACCTCAAACTCGGCAGGTACATCTCCCTTGAGCTTTAAGGGAATGGTACGGATGGTCCGGGCATTGGCGGTAATATCATCACCCTGAGTGCCGTCTCCGCGGGTAACCGCTCGTTTCAAAATCCCGTTCTCGTATGTAAGGCTCAGCGCTACTCCGTCAAACTTGAGCTCACAAAGGTATTCGTAGTCCTGACCCTCCAGCCCCTTGGCCACCCTGCCATCAAAATCCAGAAGCTCTTCTTTGGAATAAGTATTACCCAGTGAGAGCATGCGATACTTATGGACAACCGTCTCGAACTCTTTGGTAATCGTACCACCGACCCGCTGCGTAGGGGAGTCCTCTGACTTGTACTCAGGAAACTCATTCTCCAGAGCAATCAGCTCTTCCAGAAGTTTGTCAAATTCATAGTCTGAAATCTCTGAGATATTCTTCTGATAGTACAGATCGTTGTGATAATCAATCTGTTGTGAAAGTGTGTCAATACGGTTTTTTGCCTCGGCTGATGTCATGGGCTAGGTTAATCCAGTTTTTCGAGTGATGAATTTAAGTCGTTCTCTGCGGTTTTAAGCTTCTTTTTGCAAAAATCGATGAGGGTAGTGGCTTCTTTTACCAATTGGGTCAGGTCATCAATATCTGGTTCCTGATTTTCAATGATGTCGACTATCTCCTCGACACGATCTATAGCTGCTTTATAGCTTTGCTTTTTTTCTGACATTTATTTTATCTCTGTTATTTCACTACTTACCACCTGCTCCTGTGTTACGGTTTCCATGATGTCTCCGGGCTTAATCTGCTGCTTGCCAATCAGCTTCCCGTTTACCCTTGTAATGGAGTATCCTCTTTTTAAAACCGACTCGGGGTTCACCAGGGTCAGCTCTTTTTCCAGTCCCTCCAGACGATGTTTCATATGATCCAGCCTGTGCCGGGTTACACGTTGCAGGGGAGCTTTGAGCCTTTCCAGCTTCAGATCATCCAGCTTGAGTCTTTCAGCACCTGAGAAACGCAGTGAGAGCCTGAGCCGGCTGATGGTTTCTTTGGCCAGGTTGAACTGCCCCTTTGCGGAGATCTGCAGCTTGTTACTGATCGCCTGCAGCCTGAAAGACTCTAACTGTAACAGGTTCAGGGCTGACCGCTCGATCCGGTAGATGCTTTCATTGAGCTGGTCATCGACCTTTTCCAGGCCCGATATCAGGAATTCAGCCACAGCCGTGGGTGTTTTCATTTTGGTATGTGCCACCAGGTCTGCAATGGTTTCATCCCGCTCATGACCGATACCGGTGATAACCGGAACCGGGAACTGGGCAATATGTGCCGCGAGGTCATACTGATCAAAGCAGTCCAGATCTACCTGGGCACCACCGCCCCGGATAATCACTACCAGGTCAAAATCATCTATAGATTCATGAATACTCAGAAGGGCATCAATCATAGACTGACTGGCCTGATCGCCCTGCATCAGGGCCTGAAAGAGGGTGGTTTGAAAAGCAAAACCCCGGCTATTGTTGTTTAACTGATCAAGAAAGTCACCATAACCCGCTGCTGTTTCTGAACTGATGATGGCAATGCGCTGGGGTACCAGTGGCAGAGAGAGCCCATGGTTCATATCATAGACGCCATCCTTCACCAGTTGATCTATCACCTCTTTTCGCTTTCTGGCCCGTTCACCCAAAGTAAAGTTCGGGTCAATGTCTTTGATGGTGAGGCTCATGCCATATACCTCATGAAAATTAACTGAGGCATTGAACAGAATCTTGATACCCGGCTGCAGGGACGTATGTGTGATGGCTTCAAACCAACCACTTAGATTGCGGTAGGTATAAGCCCAGATATTGGCTCTGATCTTGGCAGTCACATAGTTGCCCTCTTTCTCCACTACCTCCATGTAGCAATGGCCTTTCTGATTCAGACGCATTTCACTGATCTCCGCCACAATCCAGTAACTGGGTTCCAGAGATTGTTCGAGTGTCTTTTTTACAAGGCTGTTGAATTCAAAAAGAGACAGGTGAGACATAGCGCAAATTACATAGTTGCCTGCGGCCTGCAAACAGTGGAAAACAAAAAATCCCATACTCTCTGAGTACAGGATTCACTAAACTACCTGAGGGGCATTATGAGCTAGTTGCCACCGTCAGAATTTCCTTTTTTCCCCCGCTGACCTTCGCGTCCGCGCTGCTGTCGGAGTTTGTCAAAGAAATCTCTTCTGAACTCTCCTTCAAACCGAATAACTGCCCAGATTTGTTTGGCCGTCAGCACACCTTCAAATTTCTTCATGTATTCCCGTTCCAGTTTGAGTTCCGCCTCTTTTTGATCCATATAGATATGAAGCATTTTTGAAGCATTCTCATCGCTCATATTTCTGAAGCCATTGGCACCTACCAGGTCTCTCTTTTGCTGATTGTATTTTCTGGAAAGTTCTCCTTTAGCCTTTTCATAGTCATTGAAAAGAGGCCAGAAGTCTTTAGCCACCTCACTGGTGAGCTGCAGACGGTTGGTGAGAAAGGCAATACGGGCCGCTTTGATCTTTTCGCGGTCCTCCTCAGTCATTCTCCCTCCGGGACCCTGTGCCTGCGAAAGGCCCGTGAAAGCGAACAAGAGTATTATGATTAAGTATTTCTTCATCTTCCTATTGCTCAAAGTACTCAAAATCATATTCTAATTCCAGATTGGCCTCTGTGCCGAAGTCGAATACTGAAGTTTCGTCTAAGAGGATATTGTCCAGAATTTCATCAAAGTCTTCAGACATAGCCATCAACTCATAGGTAGCATCCTGCTCTTCGTAAAGGTATTGGAGCATTAAATCTTCACTGATTTCAGCTTCAACCGGAGGGGTAGATGGCAGAAACAGAAAGACACCTACTACCAGCATAGCGGCTACCGCTACCTTAAACCAGTTACGCTGATACAGTGGGATGACTTTGGTGGTAGTTTCCTCACCGAGTCTGGCGTTAACCCTCTCTTCAACCGAGGTGAAATATCCTTCAGGAACCCTGAACACATTTTCCTTCAGGTGCTCATTGCCGGCCAGCTCTCCCTCTTCCGCACGAATCGCATCAGCTATTCTACTCTCCAGTTGGTTAAAATAACCTTCCGGTGTCTCAAAGATGTTTTTCTTGAGATGCTCATTAGACACCAGCTCACCTTCCTCTGCCCGGATATGGTCCATAATACGACCCTCTGACTGATCAAAATAACCAGGCGGAGTTTCGAACACAGACTTCTTCAGGTTCGGATTTTCCAGGGGGCTCTTATGGTTTTTGTCTTTACTCACTGACTCTTTGATTTACAATGGGTTAGAAGGTTTAATGACTGCATAGATACTGCTCGATTTTTTTTACTGCAAGGTGATAACTCGCTTTTAAAGCACCTACACTCGTTCCTGTAATTTCAGCTATTTCATCGTATTTGAGATCGTCAAAATATTTCATGTTAAAGACCAGTCGTTGCTTGTCTGGCAAGGTAAGCAGGGCTTTTTGCAATTTAAGCTGAATTTCATCACCACTCACATAGCTGCTGCTCACCAGATTATTAGCCAGTTCCTGATTCACATCTTCATAAGATAAGGCCTGCCTCTTCTTCTTTTTATTGAGATGTGTCAGGGCTTCATTGGTGGCAATGCGGTAGATCCAGGTGTAGAGCTGTGAAGCCTCTCTGAAATTGTCCAGGTTGCGGTAAACTTTTACGAATACCTCCTGCAATACATCATCGGCATCTTCATGCTCAATGACCATTTTCCGGATGTGCCAGTACATACGTTGCTGATACTTTTGTACCAGGGCACTGAAGGCACGGCTTTTGCCGTTATCACTCTTAAACTGAAGGAGTATGTCCCGATCTTCCAAATTTTGGCTGGTTTCGAAGGCTTAGATTCCCGCTTACCACGAAGGTTTAACTAAGATACCAAAAATGTCAGTTTAAGTCATAGGAGGGGAATTGTGCCCTTTTCGCACAAATCACTAATTTTGACGTACCTTAACCATAATAGATTACTCTCATGGGGCTTGAACAAGAGATAAAACAGGGCAAGCAGTTCGATAGTGAATACGAGAAACTTATTGTCAATCTCATATACACCAACAGCTGGCTTTCCGAGCAACAACTTAAAACCTTCAAACCGTTCGGTATTACGGCTCCTCAGTATAATGTGCTGAGAATTCTACGGGGCCAGTATCCGGAGCCCTGTACTGTCAATACAATTATCGACCGTATGCTGGACCGCATGTCTAACGCTTCCCGTATTGTCGACAGGCTCGAAACCAAAGGTTTGGTGGAGAGAAAAGTGTGCAAGACAGATCGCAGAGCTAAAGATGTGGTGATCACTGATAGTGGTCTGGCATTGCTCGACAGGGTAGATCAGGCGTCAGCTGATTGGATCGATCGCTTTAAGCGCATTACAGCAGACCGGATAGAGGCCACAAACACCTTGCTTGACGAATTGAGGGCCAGCTGAGCAATCTGAAGAGGAGCTGATCAAATCATAACGAGCCTCAGGGTTTGATAGCTCCGTACTTTTTCAGAATAGGCAGTACCTTCTCTGTGGGCAGGGCATTGATGGTATGTCCGTCCCGCCCCGTCATGGTTTCTGCAGCAAAAAGCGAGTTGATAATGGCTTCCTCCGTAGCTTCTATAGTGGCCATAAAAATCGGAGACATCTCATCATTTCTTAATACATCACCGGCATCAGTTTTGGCAGGGGTCTGATAGGGGACGCGCATGCTTTCCGCAGTAGAAGCGGCCACTACATAGTCTCCACTACCATTGGAGGCGATACCTCCGGTGCGGGCCAGGCCCATCATGGCGCGTTTGGCCACTCTTTCCAATAGTCTGGCGTCCAGAGGAGCATCAGTCAGTACTACGATCATGCAGGAGCCATCACTTTTTTGAATGGCACTGGAAAAGGGGTACTTCTCCATTTCTTTTCCCACAGGGGCTCCATTGATGTTGAGCACCCCACCAAAATTCGTCTGTACCAATACCCCCACTGTAAAGCCTCCCAGCTGCTGTGGAAGCTTGCGGCTGGCCGTGCCGATACCGCCCTTAAAGCCAAAGGCAATGGTGCCTGTGCCTGCGCCTACATTTCCTTCTGTTACTGCCCCTCGCTTTGCCTGCCTGATGGCATCCATCACGTTTTGCTCTGACACGTGCATACCCCTGATGTCGTTGAGGTAGCCATCGTTGGTTTCGCCAACTACCGCGTTTACAGATCTGACATTTTCATTTCCTTTCAGTCCCAGGGTGTATTTAACGGTCCCCTGGATACCCATGGGAACACTCAGCGTATTCGTGAGTATGATAGGGGTTTCCAGGTTGCCGAGCTCCTGTACCTGGCTGATGCCGGCCAGTTTGCCAAAGCCATTACCGATATAGATAGCAGCGGGAACCTTGTCCTGAAAAATATTACCATTATGGGGTAGTATAGCGGTTACTCCGGTTCTAACCCGGTCTCCCTCAATCAGAGTGGTATGTCCCACCTGAACCCCGGGCACATCGGTAATGGCATTGTGCTGCCCTGTGGGCATAACCCCTATTTCTATACCGTGGTCGCGCGCTCTTTTTTGCTGTTGTGAATAGGTAAGGGTCGCCATGGTGATGAGTACGGTTAAGAAAAAAAATCTGCGCATGCTCTAAAATAGTGAATCAGTGCTAAGGGGGAAAGGTGATTTTGAAGAGCCTTGCCCTTAGCCATGGGCATATATTTCAGTTCATCCGCATCACAAACCGAACAGCCGTTTTAGACACTCAGGTTGTAGGGCTTGCCGTAAATTGTTTCTGATTCAAATGACCAAACCATGAGAAAGACAATAAGCATAATGATTTTGGCTGTGATGGCCATGGGTACCCTGAGTGCTCAAACAGCTGATGATGTTGCAAAAAAGTATGTAGAGGCGATCGGTGGTGCCAAAAAATGGAAAGCTATCAAAACCAGAAAAATCACCTTCAGTCTGATGACTCAGGGAATGACATTGCCCGGAACTGTTATAGGAGATAGTGATAAGCGTGAGCGCACAGACATTGCATTTAACGGAATGGAGATTGTGCAGGCCTATGATGGTACTACTGCCTGGGCACTGAGTCCGCCACAGGGTATTACTACTCCTACCAAACTCACCGGAGCGCAGGCTGAGGCCGCATCAAGCAAGGAGTTTCTGGATGAAATGATCGACTATAAGGCCAGAGGATTTCAGATCAGCCTGGAAGCAGATGAGACCATTGATGGTAAGGCCTATACGAAAATCAAAATGGTAAAAAAGGGCGGTAAAGAAGAGTTCTACTTCTTTGATAAGGAGACCAACCTGCTCGCAGTAAAAAGAGAAAGCGGACTGCAGGGAACTACAGATTCACATTACTCAGAATACCAGGATGTGGATGGCCTGAAAGTGCCTACTAAAATTGAAGTGAAATCAGGCGGTTTTACAATCCAGTCTATCACAATCAGCAAGACCGAAATGAATGTGCCTGTTACGGATGACATGTTCGCCTTCCCGGGAAACTAAAAGAAAAAAATAGCTCACAATTAAGACCTGTATGTTCTGGTGTCAGCCAGAGTGTACAGGTTTTTTTATGCCTTTTGAGGTAGTATGGGCTGGTTTTAGACTTTTTAAAAAATAATTTCTAATTTTACTGAACACTGTTTAGTAGATATACGTTGTAATCAGCACATGGGAATATCAGAACGAAAGGAACGGGAAAAAGAGGAGATGAAAAAACTCATCATTGATACAGCCACCCGGTTGTTTATCGAGCAGGGGTTTGATAAGACCAGTATGCGCAATATTGCTGAGGCCATGGAGTACAGTCCGGCTACCATCTATCTTTATTTTAAAGACAAGAGCGAGTTGTTCGATGCCATTCACCGTCAGGGTTTTGCCATGTTCTTTGAATACCTCAGTCAGGTGAATACCATTGAAGATCCAATGGAAAGGCTTAACCAGCTGGGAATTCAGTATCTGAGCTTTGCGATCGAAAACCCGGGATATTACGACCTGATGCTGATCATGAGAGAGCCTATGAGTACCCAAAGGAATGAAGAGTCCTGGGACCAGGGAGATACCAGCCATAAAATCCTGACGAGTACTGTGGAGGAATGTGTGAGCAAAGGACATTTCAGAGGTAATGATCCGGCTGTGGTGTCTTTTATGATCTGGTCGCAGGTACATGGTATCTGCGCTATGATGATCAGGGAGCGGATGAAGTTTTACCCCGAAGAAGGGAGGGAAGAACTCATGTATGCCGCCAAGAAGGTTTTCATGGATATGGTCAGAAGCTTCTGACTATTTTTTTGAGACTTTACTGAACACTGTTTAGAAAAAGAATAATGTTAAGATAAATGAAGAAATACTACACATTACTGACCTTGCTGATGATCAGTTCGGTCGGATTTTCTCAAAGTCAGATACTGCAGGATTATATCTCGCAGGGCATAGAGCGCAACCTGACTTTACAGCAGCACGACTTTGATGTAAAGAAAAGTCAGGAGCGTTTGCATCAGGCGAAGGCTCTCTTTTTACCGCAAATAAGCTTTGATGCCTCTTATACCCGTGCCGGAGGTGGCAGGTCCATTGATTTCCCGGTGGGTGATTTGCTCAATCCGGTTTACAATGCACTGAACCAAATGGGGGGCAGTGAGCAGTTTCCGACCATCGAAAATGTCAACGAGCAATTTCTGCCCAATGACTTTCATGACACCAGGATCCGGTTGATTCAGCCGCTGTTTAATTCAGACATCTACTTCGCTAGTAAGGCGCAGGAGAGAATGGTTTCGGTAGAGGAAGCCCGCAGGCAGACTTTTGTCAATGAGTTGAGGTATGATATTCAGGCAGCTTACTATACCCATCTCAGTACAGTAGAGGCACTCAAAATCTTTGAGCAGTCTGCTGAGGTTTTAGAGGAGCTGGTTCGGGTAAATAAGTCTTTGGTAGCCAATGATAAGGCTACTTATGATGTGGTTTATACCTCAGAAGCAGAACTGAGTCAGCTGCGTTCACAGATCATAGATGCTGAAAAGAATGTTAGGGTTTCCAGATCCTATTTCAACTTTCTGCTCAACCGTGATCTGGAAGAAGCAATAGACATTGATGAGACTGTAAAGGACGATCGTTTTGTTTTTAATGCTGCCAGTCAGCTTTCGGCAGATGCTTTTGCCAACAGGCAGGAGCTTGAGCAGGTAAACCGGGCCATTGATGCCAATCAGTATCTGGTTAAGCTGAATAAAAATAATGCTTATCTGCCCAACATGAATCTGGTGGTGGATGCCGGCTACCAGGGCTTTGGCTATAGCTTTGACAGTAATCAGGACTACTGGCTGGCCCAGCTCAGTCTCTCCTGGAACATATTCAAAGGCGGGTCTAAAAAGTCTAAAATCAGGGAGTCTGAATATGAGCTGGAGCGCCTGAACAGTCAGTATGAGCAGTTGCGTGATCAGATTCAACTGCAGGTGATCAATGCCTACAACGAGTACCTGGCGGCTACCGAGAATGTAGAGGCGGCCAGATCGGGAGAGGTAAGTGCTCAAAAATCATTTCACATCATAGACAAGAAGTACCGGGAGAATCAGGTGCTCCTGGTGGAATACCTCGATGCGCAGAATAAGCATAGAAATGCACAGCTCAGCCGCTCCATAGCCGAGTACAATGCTCTGGCAAAAGCTGCTGAACTCAGAAAAGTAATAGGAAACAAATAATAAAAAATCATAATGAAGAAGTTGAAATATCTGGCGATGCTTATCCTGACAGGGTGGGTCGCTGTAGGTTGTAAGCCCGGCTATCAGGAACAACTTGCCGCGGTGAATACCGAGAGGGTCACCAAGGTGCGGCTACAAAAACTTGTGGCCACAGAAGCCCCCATTCCGCTAACGGCCAGTGGTGTATTGGCCTCCAAGTCTCAGGCCTTTCTTTCTTTCAAAATAGGAGGTATTGTAGAAAAGCTGATGGTAGAAGAAGGGCAGTCTTTCAGAAAAGGTCAGGTGCTGGCCAGGCTTGAGCTTACCGAGATCAATGCACGGGTAAATCAGGCCATAGAAAATGTGAATAAACTCACCCGTGATCGTGACCGTGTGCAACGCCTGTATGCAGATACTGTGGCCACCCTGGAGCAGCTTCAGAATATCACCACAGGCCTGGAAGTGGCGCAGGCTGATCTGGAGATTGCACAGTATAACAGACAGTATGCTGAGGTAGTAGCCAGAGAAGATGGCAAGGTGTTGAGGCGAATGACCGAGCGGGGAGAACTGATCAATCCCGGGACACCCGTTTTTCAGATTGCCTATAAGGGGAAGCGCTCCTCGCATATTGTAAAGCTGGGTGTGGCTGACAGAGATGTGGTAAAGTTACAGGCCGGTGATTCCGCCAAAGTAAGCTTTGATGCCTATCCGGGTAAGCATTTCAGGGCCTTTGTCTCTGAAATTGCTGAAGCGGCAGACCCCGGAACCGGTGTGTTTGAGATTGAACTGACGATGGGAGAAAGCCCTTATCGTCTGAGAGACGGCTTTGTGGCCAAACTGGAAATTTATCCCTCATTGCAGGAAGCTTATTATAAGGTGCCCATGAGTGCCCTGGTGGAAGGAGATGCTGAAGCGGCTGCCATTTATATAGCCGAGAAAAACACGGTTAAGAAAATGACGGTACATCCCGTTTACATCACTGATGAGTTCTTTACGATCAGTAAAACAGAGGCCGGTAGTTTATCTGCGGTGGTAGTGGAGGGGACAGCTTACGCCAAACCCGGAACAGAGGTAGAAGTGCTAAACGACTAGTAATATGAGACTGCCAAAACTAGCCATCGATAATTATCAGTTTGTACTCATTCTGGTAGCTCTGGCACTCTTCGTGGGTATTTCTTCTTATGTGAGTATGCCCAGGGGAGAAGACCCTAACCCTGAATTTCCCAATTATACGGTCATCGCGGTTTATCCCGGTGTGGGTCCTGAAGATATGGAAGAACTGGTGGTAGACCCGATTGAAGAAGCACTGGAAGAGGTGAATGATATTAAGAAGGTCAATACCAAAATTGAAGAAGGTGTTGCCGTGATTACGGTTGAGGGCATATTCGGAGTGGACACAGACGAGTTGTATGATGAAGTACTGCGAGAAGTGAATAATGCCAGGGGTGACCTGCCGGATGACCTCTTCAGTCTGGAAGTGAACCAGTTCAAACCTCGCGAAAGGGTGGGGATTCAGCAGTTTGGTGTGGTTTCTGACAAAGCATCTTATGCTGAAATGCAGGCCATCGCTGAAGCCTTGGAGTATCAGCTGGAAAAGCTTAAAGATGTGCAGGGAGCTGAAGTTGAGGCTTATCCGGAAGAGGAGGTACGTATCTCGCTTGACTTCCAGCGCATGGCCGCACAGAATGTGGGACTCAGACAAGTGGTGGGTATCCTCCAGGGAGAGAATCTCAACATTCCCGGTGGGGACGTGAAGTCACTGAACAAAACCTTTAACATCAAATCAAGCGGAGGTTTTAAGAGCCTGGAAGAGATCAGAAATGTAGTGATCAGTGCCAATGGAGAAAGAATTGTAAAGCTGGGAGATATTGCTGCTGTGCACAAAGACTACGCTGACAATCTCTGGCGGGCCAGGTATATGGGAGAGAAAGCGATTTGGATTACCGTAACCCAGAAGGAGGGGGTGAACCTGATCAGGCTTTCAGAAGAAATAGAGCAGGTAACAACTTCGTTTAGCGAGACTTTACCGCAAGAGGTGAAGATTGTTACCGCATTTGAGCAGGCGCCAGCGGTGAAAGCCAGAATCAACGACTTCTTTGCCAACCTGATGCAGGGTGTATTGCTCGTTGGGGTTGTGATATTTCTCTTTCTGGGCTTCCGCTCTTCCACCATCATCATGGTAGTAATTCCATTGTCGATTATTATGGCCATAGGTGCTCTGGATATGAGTGGCTTTGCCCTGCAGCAGATTTCTATTGCAGCCCTGGTAATTGCACTGGGCTTGCTGGTAGATAATGGCATTGTGGTAGTAGAGAATATTGTCAGGTTTCAGAAGGAGGGTTACCCTCTGAAAGAAGCCGCCTTTAAGGGGACGGCCGAAGTGGGCTTTGCCGTGATAAGCTCTACCGTAACTACACTGTTGGCTTTTGCTCCTCTGGCACTGCTCAATTCCGGTGCAGGCGAGTTCCTGCGGTCATTACCGGTTACCGTAATTCTCGTATTGGTGGCCTCACTGATCCTGGCCATTACTTTCACGCCCATTATGGCTAGCAAAGTGCTGGGCAAAAGGCAGAAGCAGCAACGCAAAACCGGCCTGATCAGTCCTTTCCTGGATATGATCGTGGCTAAAGTTTATCAGCCTATGTTACGGGGAGCCATGAAGCGATGGTACTTCGTGATTCCGGGAGCCCTCCTGATTTTTGTAGGCAGCTTTTCTCTCTTTCCCAAAATTGGTGTGAGTTTCTTTCCCACAGCGGATAAGCCTCTGCTTCTGATCGAAGTGGATACGCCAGAAGGAACCAATATAGACGAAACGGAAAGAGCGGTCACCTTTGTTGAGAATGTACTGGCTGATATGGAATATGTAAGGGACTTCTCCAGCAATACCGGACATGGCAACCCCATGGTCTATTACAATCGCGTGAGTGAGCAGTACAAGAAGAATCATGCACAGCTCGTAGTAAACTTTGATCACTGGGACCCGGAGCAGTTCTACGCAGCTCTGGCAGAATTGAGGCATACCTTTACTCAGTATCCTGATGCTTTGATTACCTTCTCAGAGTTGAAAAACGGACCTCCTTTTGAAGCACCGATCGAGATCAAAGTGATCGGAGAGGATTTGGATACGCTGAGAAAGCTGGCGGCCGATCTCACTATTATGATCAGGGACACGGAGGGTACAATCAATGTAGACAATCCGCTGAGTCAAAACAGAACAGATCTCAAAATCGCCCTGAATCGTGACAAAGCCGGTATGATAGGTTTAGCTGTTGGTGATGCCGACCTGGCAGTGAGAGCGAGCCTGGCCGGATTGAA
>DIYF01000156.1:65807-224814 GCA_002427745.1 Roseivirga sp. UBA6061
GGTAGATGATGTCACCCTGGCTGATGGTAAGGAATATGATATGGTAGTGCGGATGCCTTTTGATGAGGCTCCTTCTATCAACGATTTTCATAAAGTGTACTTCACCACTGTGACGGGTGCCCAGGTACCACTAAAGCAAGTGGCCAATATTGAGTTTGAGCAGGCGGTGAATGAGATTCAGCACTACAACTTTGAAAGAAATACATCGGTGACTGCCGATGTGGTCAACCCGGATAATACCACGGCTATCACAGAGGCTCTGATGGAAAAACTGGACGCCTATGATATGCCTCCCGGTTATGAATTTTATGTGGCAGGGGAATATGAATCTCAGCAGGAGACCTTTGGTGACCTGGGTACATTGCTGATCATTGCCATGCTGGGTATTTTTGCTGTACTGGTATTGCAGTTCCGTTCTTTGGTGCAGCCGCTCGTGGTATTTTCAGCGGTACCTTTGGCTATTACAGGTTCTTTGGTGGCACTTTATCTCACGGGCTGGTCTTTCTCTTTCTTTGCTTTTGTGGGCTTTATCTCCCTTGTAGGTATTGTGGTGAATAACTCAATCATTCTGGTTGACTATACCAATCAATTGCGCAGAGAGGGCATGAAAAAAGTGGAGGCCCTGCAGCAGGCTACGGCTACCCGCTTTACGCCTATTCTGTTGACAACCACTACCACGATACTGGGCCTGTTGCCGCTTACGGCACAGTCTTCAGGTTTGTGGTCACCTCTGGGCTGGACGATCATCGGTGGTATGATCTCTTCTACTTTGCTTACACTTTTCATCGTTCCGATCCTGTACAAACTGTTTGTCAGAGAAGAAAATCTGGCTGTGGCCTGATCACCAAAGATGATACTCCTTACCGGGGTATCATCTTGGGTCAAAAACGGAAGTCCGTAAATAATGCTATCTTCAGAGGACCTAAACACTAAAGTTATGAGAAGAATACTTGCTATCACCCTGGTAACATTTCTGGTTATCACATCGGCAAAAGCACAAACCCCAACTGCCGAAAAAATTATCGACAAATACATTCAGGCCATTGGCGGTGCACAAAAATGGAAAGCTGTTAAGAGTATGAAACTGGCAGTTACCCTCAGAACCTCGGGGATAGACATACCCGGTGTAGTGCAGGCTACAGCAGACGGTAGGCAGCGAATGGAATTTACATATAGCGGGCTTAAAATGATCCGGGCTTATGACGGTATTACCGCCTGGGCTTTCGATCAGTTTAACGGTATGGCTGCCCCTGCCAGACTCCCGGAAGAGCAGGCCAAAGACCTGACTGATGAAGAGTTCCTGGATGAGTTTATCGACTACAAGGAAAAAGGAGCCACCGTGGCCTATCTGGGCAAAGAAGAATATGAAGGTTTGCCTTACCACAAGGTGAGCAAGAAAGAGAAGGATGGGGAAGAGGCCGTATTTCTGTTCGATGAAGAAACGGGCCTGTTGCTTTTAAAGCGCGAACAAGCTGATGGAGCACTTTCAGAAACTCAGTATCAGGATTATAAGGAGGTTAACGGGTTGACTATGCCTATGAAAGTGATTGGTAAGTCCAATGGGCAGATTTTGCAATCCTTTATCGTGAAAGAAGTCACTTTTGATGTAGAGATGTCCGAAGAGCTTTTTGCCTTTCCAAAAAAATAGTCTTCTGTAAGGCATTTTTAAATGAACGCCTGATACCCCTGTATACTTTTCGTGTGCAGGGGTATTTTATGCCCTGATGTACAGCAGGCAGAGTATGCCGGGTTTTTCTTAGCTTTAGCTTATGCGCTATTCTCTTGTACTTCTTTTTGTTCTCCTTGTCTCGGCCTGTGACGAGAAGGTACCGGATGCCGATACCATCGTGCAAAGGGCCTATACAGCTCATGGTGGTAAGGTGGTCTGGGACCGGATAAGTGAATTGAGATACGAAAAGCAGAGCACCGTTTATAATGCTGATGGCAGTACCAGAATACAGACCTTGCAACAGCACCATTACCTGATGAGGCCCGAGTTCTCAGCTACCATTGAGTGGCTACCGGAAGGAGAGCCACATCGTATAACGTATAGCAATGGAAAGGCCCGAAAATGGATAAATGGTGTTGAGCAAACCGACCCTGCTGTTCAGGGCAGTTCAGCGGAGTCTGTAAATGCGGCTTTGTATACGGTAAGTCAACCCTTTAAACTGACTGATCCCGGAGTACAGCTAAGCTATGAGGGGCTTGATACGCTGGAGGAGGGAGAGCGGGTGCATGTGATTAAAGCCTCCTATAGCACCGAAAATGAGAACCATACCAAGAACGATGAGTGGTGGTATTATTTTGACGTTGAATCTTATCTCTGCCTGGCTACAATGGTACATCATGGCAGCACCTACAGTTATATCAGAAACCTGTCCTACGATCATACCACCGACATCGTTTTTAACTATCACCGAAAAGGCTATGCGGTAGACAGTACCCGCAAGGTGCTCTATCATCAGTCAGAGTATTTTTACAGAGACTTCAGACTGGGCTTTTCCGGTAATTAAACCTTACCCGTCTTCATGGATCATACCATCAATTTTCTCTATCTTATTCTATCAAACCGACTTAAAAATATGAAGAACTCAACCGGACTTATCTCTGCTGTTATCTTTCTGTGCCTCGTATCGGTGGCATTTGTCATGAAGCCCGTGACTTCTGACACCTCTGTATTGCAAGAGCAGGAGGGCATCACCTTTCCTGAAGACGTAAAAGCCATTATTGATGCCAAATGTATGGGCTGTCATAAGCCCGATTCACGTAATACCAAGGCCAAAGAGAAGTTACAATGGGCCAGTGTAGCCAAAATGAACAAAGAAGAGCAGGACCATTTCATAGATGAGATGTTCGAGGTGCTGGAGGATGGCAAAATGCCTCCCAAGAAAGCCCTGGAAAGAAGACCTCAGATGAAGCTGACAGATGAAGAGACCAAAACGCTTTTGGCCTGGGTTGAGGCAGAAGAAAAAAGACTGAAAGGAGAATAGAGGGTATAATTCCCTGCTCTGAAAACAAGAAAAGCGCATCCCGGGATGCGCTTTTCTTGTTTAATCTGATGTTTGCTTAAATCTCTTTCAGCAGGTCAATAATGCCCGCATTATGTCCCCGTGGTCTTACCACCAGCATAGGGATTTCGCTGTTATGCTGAATCAGCTGCTCCGCCTTGCTGCCAATAAACAGGGCAGTGGTGGCTGTTCTCCCTTTTACACCAATGATCAGTGCGTCAGGCTGGGTTTCATTCGCATAATTGATAATGTCCTCAACCGGATCATCATTCCTGTCAAGGGTGTAAACAGGCTCAATTTCTACTCCTTCATGATCAATGTCTTTCATGAATTTTTTGAACTCTTTGGCAGCATTCTTTTCCATTACCTCAGCAAACTCTTCGTAAGTCTTACCACTGTAATGGTATCCTCCCGGAACCGTATATACGTTCTGGCAGGTCAGCTTGGTCGAACCGTATTTCCTCGCGATCAGTACGGCCTCTTCCATCGCGATTTTGGAATGAGGTGAGTAGTCACAGGGAACCAGGATGTGCTTAGAGCCAGGCTCAGAATCCTCGGGGATAATGAACAGCGAACAGGCAGCTCTTCTCGCCAGGCGGTTAGAGAGAATACCTCCCCCCACAAATTTCTTATGACGACCCATAATGACCAGGTCAATCTTATGCTTATCTACAAAGTTGAGAATCCCTTTGGAAGGAGAACCCTCCTGAATATGAACCTGTACCAGCTCCATGATCTCCTTGTCGAGAGTTGATTCGATCAAATCAGTGATTTGGTTCTTTCTCTCTTCAATGGTTTTCTTCTTAATATCCGGGAAATCCTTGAGTACATCCTCAGGGATATTCATGGTACGAATACTATTAAAGAAATGGATTTCCTTGGTCTGGGACGCATTCACCATCATAGTCACAAACTTCAACAAGGTCTTATCAGCCTCGGAAGTGTCCATTAATACCAGTATTTTTTCTCGTTTAGGCATTGTTTTAAAAATTCGCTGCAAATCTACGATTATTCAATGACTTGTTCATCGATAACGTATATTATTAACCAGCGAAGCCTGAAATCGTTTGCTGCCTAACCTGATGACTCTTAAAGGGTTATACCGGTGATGATATCGGCCAGTAGCTCTATTTGCTCCTTTGAATGCGTGGGGAAGCTGGCGATTCTGATCTGTTTTCCCTTATGAGGTCCGTAGCCATTTCCTACCACAAAGCCTTTGCTGCTGAGCGCTTCAATCCAGGCTTCAGAGGGCCCCTCTGTTCTGGCAACTACTACCGTTTTAGACCTTAGCCGGCTGTCCTCTACAAAATGACTGAGCTGGGGGTGAGTGGCGATGGTATGCTGCAGCAGCAGGCCTTTGTAATTGGTCTCTCTGCGAATCACGTCAATACCTTTTTCCAGCATATCAGCCGTTACCCTGGCCAGGAGGTATACATTCAGAACATTGAAGGTATAGGTAGGCTGATGCTTTTTTGCATTTTTGACCAGGTTGGGCAGTGCCTGATAAGCACCAATAGAATGGCCGGCTGCCAGTTTCCTGTTGGCTTTTTCCAGACAGCGATCATTCACAATCCATACTCCCAGTCCGGCCGGAAGTCCGAAGCATTTTTGTACAGAAAAATAGGCCGAATCTACCTTTGAGAAATCAAGGTCAATAGCAGGAAAAGCTGATACTCCGTCAATAGCAATTAAGGCCTCGGGGTGGCTTTCCCGGATCTTGTAGATGTCCTCTGCGGGAAAGGTAACTCCGGCACTGGTCTCATTCAGAGCCATGCTGATCAGTTCTGTGTCCTGAGGAATCTCGTAGTCAGCAGGAATACTGCCAAAGGGAGCTTCCGCTTTCTCAGCTGCAACTCCGTGCTTGATGGCAAAGTCATAAAAGCGGTTGGAGAAAGCACCGTAGCACAGGTGAAATGACTTTTCTATGATGCAATTCTGAATGAGCCTTTCCCAGATTTCCGTGGCTGAACTGAGGAAAAATACATGGTATCCCTCAGGGAGATTCATCAGCTGCTTCAGGTTATCGCTGGCTTCTTTGAAGTATCCTTCTGCCTGAGCACTGCGATGATTGACCTCTAATACCTGCTCTTTGAGAGCCTTTTTGAGATGTTCTTCTACTGTGAAATACAGCGCTGAAGGTCCGGGGGTAAAGAATATCTTTTTAGGCATTTGCTTGTTCCGTTTTCAATAGTTCTACCTGCTTATGGTAATGATTCCTGGTAAACAGGAAGTAGAACACCAACGGGAACAAAAGTATTAAGCCGCAGATGAAAAACATCATGCGGTAGCCCATATTTTCTGCAATGTAACCCAGGGCAATTGCACCCGCGCCAATCCCCAGGTCAATCGCTGAAAAGAAAGTAGCACTGGCAGCTCCTCTGCATTCCACAGGCACCATATTAATCGCCATGGTTTGCATGGTGGGCATGATCAGGCCATTGCCCATACCTACCAGTACCCCACAGATCATAAACATCCAGAACTGATTAATGGTAAAGCTGTCTGTGTATCTCAGTAGCATCAGGCCGGCTATGGTCACCGCGAAGCCCACAAACACAATTCCGGAAGGTCCTTTACGGTCCATGATCTTGCCTACCAGAATACGGGACAGGGCCACGCCCGCAGCGAAGAAGATAAAGAAAGCCTCAGGGTCAAGATCGAAGAAACCTGCCCTGACAGAGGGAATACCTGCATTCTCAGCAAACACCATGATAAAGGCGATGATGCCGGCATAGGGAAAAGCTCCTGTGAACATCACAATGGCAATACGATTTACCCGACCATCGAACATTTTCTTCAGATTCAGCTTGGTGTTGCCGGTTTTGATATTGGGTACCTTCACCAGAAAAGCCAGTATAAAGGCGGCTACTCCGAATGCCAGGGAAATAGTAAAGAGATTAAAGAAGTTATCATCTCCCATGATCACTCCACCAAAGTAGGGGGCAATGGCCATGGAGAAAGTCATGGCAAGACCAAAGTAACCAATACCCTCTGCCCGTTTCTTTTCAGGAATAATATCTGCAGCAATGGTACTGCCTCCCGTGGTAATCACCCCCCAGGCAAAGCCATGAAACACTCTGACCAGGATCAGGAGCATAAAGGTGTAAGTGAAATGATAGAGTCCCAGCAAAATCGCAAAAAAGCCGAGCGCCCAGAGATAGACGGAACGTCTGCCGTAAGCATCAAGCACATAACCGCAAAAAGGCCTGATAATCAGGGCCGCAATGGCATATACGCCCAGTATATAGCCTACCTGATTGTCTGTGGCATTCAGTGCATTAACTGCATATACCGGTAATGTGGGTAATAAGAAATAGAAAGCATTCGACATCAAAAAGTATGATGTGAAGTGCAGGACAAAATCCCGTGACAGAATCTTTTCAGAAGAAGGAGAAAGGCTCAAGTATCAGAGACAGTTTTTAGTCTGTAAACAACAAATGAAGAAAGAAAAAGCGGGGTTTTAAAATTTCAGCCCTCTTCAGGCCCCGAATTTAGGTCCACTCTTACTTCATTGCTAGTTAGACGTGGATAAGTAATATTTGGTAACGTTTGGAGGAAAAAGAGATGAATTTAGTTTTGCTGAAACTATACGCTGCGTAAGTTTGTATACTATCAGGAATGAAGAAATTCTCATTCGGGCCTGGACAAGTTTTTGAACTTTACAAGTTAAACTAATATGCCGGGTGATTCTCATCCAAAACAAGGCCTCATGCTGACGTTTACCGTTAGTACCTCGTTCGTAAGATCAGGATAACAGTGGACTGTTGCGGAACAAGGGATAGCCCAAATCCTGTCTATAATGGAGGTTCAAAATACCTCCGGGTTCGTATGAGTTTAATAAAAATGCCTCGCTGTGCGGGGCATTTTTTTATGCCTTCTGGTTTGGTCGAGACATTTGGCAGTTTGGTAGAAAACATCGTCAACTCTGTTGTGAAAGCCATAGCATTACAATAAAAAGCTATGAATTTCATCCGATTCCTGTTGTTTCTGATCATTGGTTTACTGACTCGACTCATGACCATGGGACAGGATACACTGCTGACCCGTGACTTTCTGGCTGAGCAGGTTGTGCCCATCAGCTCTGTTTCTCCCTCAGAGATGGCTACGGATGACCTCAGCTTCTTAAAGCAAGAGCTGGAAGGTGTAAGCGTGGTGATGCTGGGAGAGCAGTCACATGGTGACGGAGCCTCGTTTCTGGCCAAGACCCGGCTGATCAGATACCTGCATGAAGAAATGGACTTTGATGTACTGGTATTTGAAAGTGGCCTGATGGACTGCAACCGGGTATGGAATGCCATCAGGGCAGGTGCCGATAGCCTGGGTGTTTTTGATCTGGGACTTTTTCCGGTATGGACTCAGAGTGAGCAGGTAGCTCCTTTGATGCAGTATGTACTGGATCAGGCAAAATCAACTGATCCTTTGATACTGGCCGGTTTTGATATTCAACCTACTGGTTCAGCCATGCCCATGGCCAGGAGGCTGGGCGAGCTGAAGGATTTTCTCAAGGCCCATATCACGGCATTTAACGAAGAAGACTATCCCACTTTCTTTGGGCTGATGGCCAATCCGCAAATGGCTATGAGACAGAAACCCGATGCCGGGCAAAAAGCCCTGTTCGCAGAGGAAGTCAGAAAAATGGAACAGGCTATTCTTGCCTCAGCTTCGGGAGCCGAAGCACATATCGTGGCCCGTGCTGTAAGAAACTTAAAACAGACGTTTGACCTCTTCTGGCATGCAGACCTGAGAAAACCCGGAAACACACCTCATGTGTTTAACCTGAGAGACAAGGGAATGGCAGAGAATATGACCTTGCTGAGGGAACATATTTATCCGGGGAAAAAAATGATCGTATGGGGCGCTAATACGCACCTGGGCTATGGCCGGGGTTTTTTGGGAGGTTTTGATGGGCGTGATACGGCCGACCCGGGTATGGTGCCTATGGGCCAGTACCTGAAAATAGACCTGAGAGATGAGTTGTATACAATCTCATTCACCAGCTATGAGGGAAAAGTCGGCTCTATGCGTGGCGATGTGTTTGATATTCCGGCTGCTGCTGAAGGAACTCTCGAAGAGAAACTATCTCATCTGCCGGTAGATCAGGGTTTTTTGAGCCTGAAAGCTCCGCTATTCAATGATGCCAGGTTTGCTACCCGTATGTACGGACATAGCGAGATGACGGGTCGCTGGAGCAAAATGACCGATGCGGTCTTCTATATCAAGACCATGACAGAGAGTACCAAGCGGTAGTTTGTTCAGACAGTAGATTCTTTACTTCTCAGAATAGGCAGGATATCTCTTACGTCTAAAGTCTATTGTCTTTCATCTATGACTTACAAACCGGCATCATAAGCCACCTTACCGGCCACAATGGTCATGGCCACCTTTGTGTCAAGGATTTCCATTTCCGGTATGGTCATAATGTCCTTGTCAAACACGGTGAAATCTGCCGCCTTGCCTACTTCTATCGATCCTTTGAAATCTTCCTCAAACTCACCAAAGGCTCCGTCAATGGTGAAAGAGCGAAGAGCTTCATAGCGAGACATGGCCTGGTCGGGTTCATACCCACCCTCGGGCAGTCCTGCCAGTGTCTTACGCGTTACCGAGGCATAGAAGGAGGGAATTTGATCTACCGGCTCAACAGGCGCATCGGTACCATTGATGATGGTAGCACCGGACTGCAACAGCTTTTGCCAGACATAGGCACCCTGCTTAATGCGAAGCTTCCCAAGGCGCTGAATGGCCCAGGGGCGATCAGAACTCATATGGATGGCCTGCATGGCAGCGATAACGCCCAACTGGCCAAAACGAGGTATATCATCCGGATGGAGGTGCTGGGCATGTTCTATGCGAAATCGGTGGTCAGTCCTGTCAGGGTATTTTTGGAAAGCTCCTTCATACCGGTCCAGTATCTCACGGTTGGCGCGGTCACCAATGGCGTGAGAGCACACCTGAAAACCGTGTTCCAGCCCCTTTTCCGAAACTGTGGTCACTGTTTCCATAGGCAAGGTTTCGTGACCTACATGATCAGGGCGATCGGTATAGGGTTCCAGCAACCAGGCACCACGCGGACCCAGAGCGCCATCGCAGTTGAGTTTAATGGAACGTACGGTTACAAAATGGTCCGGATCAATCATCGGACCTCTTTTATACCATTCTTCCAGCAGTTCGGGCTGGCGGCCTGTCAGCATGGTATACATACGAATGCCCAGTTTACCTTCGGCCTTGAACTTCTGCAGCCTGTCAATAAAAGCCTGTCCTGAGCCGGCATCATGAAAGCTGGTGATCCCCTTTTCCAGACATTCCTTTATGGCCATTTCCAGGGCCAACTCTGCTCTTTCTTCTGTATCTCTGGGTACCAGCTTACCCACAAGAGAAGAAGCCCTCTCCGTAAATACCCCGGTGGGGTTGCCCAGCTCATCTTTAATGATTTCTCCCCCTTCCACTTCGCTGGAAAGACTCTCAATACTCAATCGGTTTACACCTGCAAGTTCCATGGCCTTGGCATTGGCAAAAGTGGCATGTCCACTGGCATGGCGCAGGTATACCGGATTGTCAGGAGATACGGCACTCATCTGTTCATGGGTCTGGAAACCCTTTACTACCTTGTCGGGTGTTTCTATCCATTTGCTTTGGTGCCATCCCCGGCCGGTAATCCAGTCACCAGGCTCTGCTTTTTCAACTGCCTCAGCTACTTTTTCTACCAGCTCATCATAGGTTTTGACATGCATCAGGTCCAGTTCCAGCTTGTTATAGCCAATACCCATCAGGTGACCGTGCGATTCGATAAAGCCGGGAGTCATCGTTTTACCAGCCAGGTCGATGACTTCCGTTTCACGGCCTTCATAAGCACTTATGTCTTTGGAACTGCCTATGGCCAGGATCATGCCGTCTTTCACAGCCACGGCTTCGGCCATACTTTGTTGATTATCTACCGTGTAGATCGTACCGTTTTTGAATACAATGTCGGCTGTTTCTTTGTTGTTGCAGGCACTGAACAGGACAGTAATCAGGCCCAGAAGGATAAAGGTCTTGCGCATAATATTGGGTTTGCTATGTGCTTAAGATAACCTCTATTCATTATTAAGACAAGGTGTTTGGTAGGGTTGGGTAACCAGATCGAGTTATCATCCGGACTGAATCATTGGATGCGATTTTCGGTAGGTACCAAAAAGAAACTCCGGCCAGTGACAGCCGGAGTTTCAGTGGAACGGGGATGATTGTACGAAACCCCTGACATTAATTCTGGTACGATTCTATAATCTCCCTCACTTCTTTCTGAACGGTCTTGCTGTCGTACTCATTGGCTTCTGCCACTTTATCACCTATAGCAAACAGGTGATGAAACAGCGCTTTATCTTCGATTTTTCCGGCAAAGCTCAGGGTTGTTTTGGCAGCATATACTTCATTCCAAACTTTGCGCACATCTGACCAGTATTTTTCGTTTTTGGCCCACCAGTCCTGAGCAGCTTTACATTCAGCATCATCCACTTTTCTGTAGGTATTCCAGCCCTTTTCTCTGGCAATTACCTTATCACCTGAATCAGAGCGCAGCACTTTGTCATTGTCCTGCTCGTGTAGCCATCCGTAGTCGGTTAACTCATGGCGATTTGTTCTCACCATGACATTATAGTCACTGCGTTTAGAAAACTCTCTGCGTGGCAGTGGTGCATTGGAGGTGTTTTCCCAGTAGTGTTTACCATCATAGTGCACCCAACTGCCTGAGCCTTCGTAGCGAAGTCCGTCATCTACCTGGTATACCTTTTGGGTCCACTGTCCTTTTACCTCTGATTTAGGAAGCGTTACAGGCTTCCAGGTCCTGTCTTTATGGTAGGAGTACAGATCAGTGTTTTGATAGATCCAGTCTTGTCTCCAGTGTTTCACAATAGCTGATTCACCTACGATCAGCAGGTGCTGCATAGAAATCTTATTGGGTTCATCATCAATCAATTGTACCCACTCCAAACCACCTGATTTGTAGTTTTTATGGAATTCATAGTTTTTGTCAGGAGAGAAGGTCTCTGCAAATTCAAAGGTGACTTCGTAGCAGCCACACATTTCTTTGATGGCTTGCTGATCCTGTTTCTTCTTTTTCTGACCAAAGGCCATCAGGCCGGTCAGTAGTAAACATAGGGTTAAGGTATATCTCATCTGTCTTGCTTTCTTATTTAGATTCATTCTAAACAGAAGCAAAGTAAGTGAGCAACCTGTTGAGGTTCAATCCCTAGTGCTAGTCAAAATATCATCACTACCACTAGGTAGTGTCGCTTAATTCAGCCCAACCCAGCCGCGTTCTGCGGCATAGATAATCAACTCAGTAGGGGACTTCAGACCAAGTTTTTTAAGAATATTTTTGCGGTGAGAATTCACAGTGTGCACGCTGATATTCAGGTCTGCGGCAATATTAGCTGACGAGTTGCCCCTGGAGATCAGTTTTACAATTTCCATCTCTCTTTCAGAGAGTTCGGAATAGGTAAAGTCCTCTCCCGTGGTGATGATATCTACTACCTTACTGCAGAAGAATTTTCCGCCATCTCTGATGGTATCAATAGCCTCAAGTATTTCCTTTTTGCTACAGGATTTAGTCAGAAACCCCTTGATGCCAGTCTTAATGATAGACTGTATCCTGGCCTTGTCATTGTCATCACTGATGACGAGGGTTTTCAATGAGGGAAACTCCCTTTTTACTTTTTTGAAGCTGTCAATACTCATCTGGTTACTGGCGATGTAATCGATAACCAGGAAGGAAGGGGCAGCCTGCTTAAGCTCACGGGTCAGATCCTGCTCAGAGTCAATGATGTGTGTGGAGGAAAACAACTGATAGTCATCTATAAGTCGCTGAATCCCCTGCTGGGTGATAAACTGAGGGTCGAAAATGGCGACTGATCCGGACAATTGTTTTTATTTAGACTTATTACAAATAAAGTCACAAATATAAGTGTCAGATGCAGATATTCAAGGCCATTGGCCTCTTAGTTAGTAAACAGGTCACCATTTCCCTGCATAGCTTAAATCCTGTTCGCTGGTTTGTGCCAGATAAGCATGTTTGATCCTGAGTATCTGCCGGATGTGCATATAGTCATGTGCCAGCCAGTTGGCCAGTAACTTACCGGCACTCATGGGGCCCAGTTGGTCGTGGATCAAAGCGCTGTTCCAGTCGGGGTTCTTCAGGTGTTTCAGCCAGTTGAGAGATTTGTCTCTTTCGCTTATCCAGGAGGCTACTTTGGTGGCATAGTCCTGCTCCATGTACTTTCTGGATTTCACCCAGCCTACGGGGTCAATCGGGATAAAGGGATGCCGATCAGGAGCCAGTGCTGTTTGCACCCTGATACGAAAATCGTCCGTCTCTTCGTCTACCAGGTGGCATGCCACTTCCAGCAGGCACCAGGTGTCAGGGGTAGCTTTCCATAGCTGTGCCTGTGGCTCGTTTGTGTTGAGCAATGCCGGAATTACCGCTTTATGCTTTTCCAGCTGATCGATGATGTATATTGTATTCATAAACACTCAGCAGTTTTTATGTACATCGTGCATCCTTTTCGGGATGCCGGTAGTCTTTACACAAAATATTAACTATGAAGATATTCAAAACAACACTCATTCTCCTGGCTTTGTGCCTGGCAACCTCGGTTTATGGTCAGAAAACCATTAACAAGACATTCAGCGGAATAGAAGATATCCGCATCAACATTGCTTCCGGCAATGGTATTATTAAAAAAGGTAACTCTGATGAGGTGAAGGTCACGCTCGAGTATACCTATGACGATGATGACTACGAACCTTCCTTTGATCAGAACGGCAGTACTTTGCGAATCAGAGAAGAGTTTGACAGAGGCAGAAGAAACTGGAACATTCGCGGTAAGTCTAAATGGACGCTGGAGATTCCTGATGGTTTGATGGTGGACATGAACACCGGGTCAGGCAATATCGAAATCACCGGACTGAAAGTTGAGCTGGATGCCAATAGTGGCTCCGGGAATGTAGACGTGGAAAATATCACAGGAGATACCCGTCTGACCACAGGGTCGGGAAATATTTACGCCAGAAATATGAATGGCCGCCTGAAAGCCAATACCGGTTCAGGTACTATTCGGGTGAGTGATGTTGATGGAGATACCAACCTGAGCACGGGTTCGGGAAATATCCGGGCGAGCCGTCTCAAAGGAGGGCTGGAAATGACTACCGGTAGTGGTAATGTTGATGCGCTCGGGATCATTGTCACCGATTACTCAAGATTTTTTACAGGGTCAGGTAATGTAGATGTAGAACTCGGAGGAGAACCCAACAGTGATATCGAGCTTAATACAGGGTCTGGAAATGCTACTCTCGATTTCAACGGAGTTACCATAGAAGGCAGGTTTACCATGGAGGCCAGTTCCAAGAACAGCATCTCGGCTCCTTTTAGTTTTGATAAGGAATATGACGAGGAAAGTGGCAGTGGCTGGAGAAGTCGTAACAAACGCTATGTAAAAGAAGCAAAGATCGGCTCCAAAGACATTCGTATTGATATAAGCTCAGGCTCCGGTTCAGCCAGAGTCAGAAAGTAAGAGATACGTATCACCTCAGATGAAGTCTCTCCCTCCGGGTCAGGAGAGACTTTTTTTGTGCCTTTTCTTTCAGACGGCAGGCAGGATAATACCCTGGAAAAAGTCCTGTCCCGGTCTGGGTGCCGTTTTGGAAAGAAAGGATAAGGGGGCTTTCTGCCTCATCAGATATCATTTGCAATAAATAATCAGCTTCGGCTGTAACGATTTAAAAATTCAAAAGTCTTTGGGTTAACCAAAGGTCAAAACTCAAACAACAATCATGGTCAGGAATTTTTTAAAGGTTACCCTCCGTAACCTGAGACGCAATAGTCTCTATTCGTTTATCAATATCAGTGGTCTTGCTATTGGTATCAGCTGTAGTATTCTCATACTGCTGTGGGTTCAGGATGAAACTTCTTTCGACAAGTTTATTCCCAAAGCTGACAGGTTACATCAGGTCTGGCTTAATGCTGAGTTTGACAACTCTGTACAGTCATGGAGATCTGTGCCTTTGCCGGCTTACGAAGCCATGAAGACAGCGCATGCCAAAATCGTTAACTCAGTGGTAGTAGGCTGGGGAGGAAGTCGGTTGATTGCCCGTGAAGATAATCGTATCGTACAGCCTGGCTACTTCGTCAGTGAGGAGTTTCTGGACATGTTTGAGTTCCCAATGTCGGTGGGAGACCGAAGTAAGGTATTGGATGACCCTTCATCTATTGTCATCTCTGAGAAACTGGCAGGTATCATGTTCAGAGATGAGAACCCGATTGGCCGGTTTCTGAAAGTAGATGATCAGAGTGTGCTGAAGGTGACTGGTGTTTTTAAGGATATACCGGATAATTCTTCTTTTCAGTTTGATTACCTGATTCCCTGGAAGCACAGAGAATCCATACAGTCCTGGGTGGTAGAGAACAAGACCAATTGGGGTAATTATTCATTTCAGGTATTTGTGGAATTGAGTGAGGCGGCTGCCGAAACCGAAGCTGAGGCAGCCATAGCCGGCATGCTGGCTGAGCAGGGGCAGGTGGATATTCCCAGAAGCTTTTTTCTGCACCCGATGTTGCGTTGGAGACTGCACTCAGACTTTAAGAATGGTAAAGAAGCAGGTGGTCAGCATGAATATGTCAAACTGTTTACGGCCATTGCGCTGTTCATTCTGGTGATTGCCTGCATCAACTTTATGAACCTGGCCACGGCACGTTCTGAAAGAAGAGCAAGGGAAGTAGGAATCAGAAAAAGCCTTGGTTCGCGAAGAGGACAGCTGATTGCGCAATTCTACGGTGAATCACTGATGATTGCACTGATCTCTTTTGTACTGTCTATGGGTATCGTGGCGGCTGTTTTGCCTGCTTACAATAACCTCGTCAATAAGCATCTGTTTATCGACCTGCAATCTGCTGATTTCTGGCTCTTTTCTCTGGCCATTATTTTTGTGACGGGCATTATATCAGGCAGTTATCCATCTCTGTATTTGTCTTCTTTTAACCCGGTCAAAACGCTGAAGGGTAAGATCAGTATTGGTAAGAATGCCAATTTGCCAAGAAAAATACTGGTGATGTTGCAGTTTGGTTTTGCCGTCTTCCTTATCATCAGCACCGTGGTGATTCTGAACCAGATTGAACTGGCAAAGAGTCGTGATTTGGGCTATGACCAGGAAGGACTCATTACCATCCCTCAGACCAATGATATTACCAGCAATTATGATGTGCTCAAGCAGGATCTGCTGAGAACCGGGGCAGCAGTTTCCATGACGCGTTCCAATAGTGATGTTACCCAAATCAACTCCAATAACTTCCTGGGCTGGCCGGGAAAACCGGAAAGCCAGCGGGTATCGTTTGTTACCATTGCGGCAGGTTATGACTATGCCAAAACAGTAGGAGCAGAAATGCTCTATGGGCGGGATTTTTCCAAAGAATTTGCCTCAGACGAGAATGCCATTATAGTCAACAAAGCAGCCCTGGACCTGATGGGGCTCGAAGATCCGATTGGAACACAGCTGGACCTTTGGGGGGATAAGCGCACACTGATTGGAGTAATCGACAATATTCTGATGGGTTCTCCCTATGAGCAGGTAAGGCCTATGTTTATTATGCTGGATGACTGGGGAGGTTCTCTGATGGTAAGGTTGAGTGCTACTACTGATATGAAAGCCAGTATGGACAAGGTACAGGAGGTTTTCGAAAGGCATAACCCTGCCTACCCCTTCGATTACAGCTTTATCGATGAGCGCTTTCAACGCAAGTACACCAGCATCAATCTCACTCGTAAGCTTTCTACCATTTTTGCCGTGCTTACTATTTTTATCACCGGTCTGGGGCTCTTCGGTCTGGCCTCCTATACTGCTGAGCAGCGGATCAAGGAGATTGGCATCCGCAAAGTGCTGGGGGCTTCGGTTTCCAATCTGATGCTGCTTATTTCCAGAGACTTTGCCATGCTGGTAATGCTCGCCTTTTTGGTAGCCTCTCCGCTTGCCTGGTGGGGGCTTAACAGCTATCTCGACCGCTATACCATTCGGGTAGATGTAGAGTGGTGGGTATTTGCCGTGACCGGAGCGGTGTCTCTGATTTTCGCTTTGATTATCGTGAGCAATCAGGCCAGAAGAGCAGCCGTAGCCAATCCAGTACAATCGCTGAGGAACGAGTAGCCGGAGCAGACAAAAGATATTCGTCAGTACCCACTGATAATTTAGCCACGTTTATGATGGTCAGGGTGATAACTCTGACCATTTTTTATGAGCAGACCGGTTAGAAAATCACCTCCCAGCTACAAACCGGCATGCCTATGTACTCCCATTCTTTGCCGGGTGTCATGCCGTTTTTCATGGCCACCCACTGAGAGCCCAGATTGTCTTTGTGAATGATAGAAATGGCTCTGTCACTTAACCGGTGTTTGTGAATGTATTCCTTCAGGCAGACAGCCGCCTCACTGGCATAACCTTTACCCCAATGAGCGGGCAGAATAGAATAGGCTACTTCCAGCAGATCGGTACCATCGGTAGGTCTTAAAATCAGACCGGCATTGCCTACAAGCTCTCCTGTAGTGCTGTTGCTTATCTTCAGATGCCCCCAGCCACTTTCTTTATAACGTTTCAGCTGACGTTCAATCCAGGTTTTAGATTCTTCCATGGGATCACCGGGATTGGGCATGCCAACATAAACGAGTCCCGGATTGTCAACAAAAAACGGAGCCCAGTCCGCACAGTCATCCAGGGTCAGAGGTTGAAAGGACAGTCTTGCCGAGCTGAGGGGGAACTGATATTTCATAGTGCAATATCGCTAAGACTGTGATGGCATAGAACCCTTTGGAGATTTTTCAAGGGGTACATGGTCAAAGATAAAACGAGCAGTGTCTTGCCCCCAGAGTCGATAGGTCAGTGCCGATGGGTGTACGCCATCGCTAAAGAAGTCCTCCTTTTTTCTGGCTTCACTATGCGTAATCCAGTCTTCCCAGGTGACTACATAATCAAAGTAAGAAAGGTAATCATAATCAGGGGCCAGTCTTTTCATCTCACGACCCAGGAGTTTTGTGAGGTGGCCCAGGAAAAAGCGGATAAGGCTGCTGAAGGCTATGAAAGTATGAACCGGTGGCATATAGGTAATGACAATCTGTGCTTCCGGATGTGTTTTATGTAGTGCCAGTACCAGCTGTCGCATCGACTTTTTCCAATACCAGGGGCTATTCAGCTTAAATGTATCATTGCCTCCAAGGCCTATGACAATGATATCAAGGTCTTCCTCAGGCAGTTGTTCCAGGAGGTTTTCTCTGACCTGCCTGGCGGTATAACCGCTTTTGGCTATCACTTGCCAGTCAATACCGGTGTTGGTTAACATTGCCAGTTCTGAAGCCAACTGACCGCTGATACCCTCCTGATGATCGGCTACACCCACCCCCGCTACTGAGCTTTCTCCCAGGGTGAGAAGCCTGATATTTTGGCTACCTGCTCCTGCCAACCCCTCGGTATTCTGAGCTTCAGGCAGGTCGGGAAAGTTTTTCTTGAGCTTTTTGGCCTGTAAGAGCATGACCGGGAAAACGGGGATGGCCATCAATATCCCCAGGAAGTAGCGCAGACGATCCTGAATCATCAGTTGAAGAGGAAATAATAGATTAATACCAGGGTTGAAATCACCCCTCCGGTGATCAATACAAACTTCAGTTCTTTGGGGAGCCCCTTCTCAGGAGCATGCGGTCCGATAACAAATTCCCTTTCAATGATGCCGGCTTCTTCCAGGATAGGCAGCACGCGATTTACGTCAGACTCGTGCACCTGCAGTTTTACACCACCAATAGCGTTGGAGATAATATTGTCTGATTGTACGGTGAGTTCATCCTTGAGGTAACAGAAAATGCCCTCTGACTCTATGCGTCCCCGAATGATGTATGCATCCTGTGGCAGATGAAAGGTAGCCACGGTGATCATTTTATTCATGGTCGCCTTTCTTTACAGGGTGGCGCTGCTCAAACTCTTCAATCATCTTTCTGGTCTTTTCCTTCCTTTTTCTATACAGCAAAATAGCCTCTATAGAGGTAACTACTCCAAACATCGAAATGATTAATAAGATTTCGAACACCTTAACTCTTATTCTTTGCTAAACAGGCTCTTTTGATCTTACCGCCTGCCAGCGTATGTCGTATACCCCGAACCCATGATGACCACGGCATCATAAATTAGTTTTTTTCCATCAGGAATCATGTTGGGCTTTGAAAGAATTAAGAGCTGCCGACAGGCTCCGGACCGATTGGGTATTGTTAAGAATGCATCGTTGTGACAATAAATGAACCTGTGCCGCCATCGTCACAGACCTGACATCTAACAGGGCAAGACCGATTTGTGTTAAATCGTGATTTTAATGCCTGAATGTAGATTTTTGGATATAACCGTTGAGTCGGTTGTTTCGTTGTGTTAAATAATTGATTGTCAATATTTTGTAGTACAGGTTTATGAATTTTTGATATGTATGTTTAGCAAATAAATAGCTGTGAAAAGCAAATGAATTCGACAATCAGAAGTATTAATGATAATTTTTTTTCGAAAGGATGAACGGTAAAATAGCCTTATGAAAAACAGTTACTTTCGGATGCCTAAACCCAACTGCAAACCAAAATAGATGTCTTTTGCTATTCAACTGGATCAAAACCAGGAACTGATAAGTACCAAACTGATCGGAGAATTCACCCCGGAGCTATTGCTGGAATTTTTTCAGGATTTGCTAATGAAAGTAAAGCACTCCGGTATTCAGCGGGTGTTCACAGATGCTACAGAGCTGAAGCTGGAAATGTCATTGGAGGAATTTGGTCATTTACCCAATCAGCTTCTGAAAATCGGTTTTCCCACTGATCTGAAGCGTGCCATTCTGGTAGAGGGTGATACGGAGATATTCAAGCAGTGGGAGAACCTCTTGTTTAGCAAAGGTTTCCAGCGTGTAAAGCTGTTTTGGGAAGAGGATAGAGCTCTTGAATGGCTCATGTCTTAGGCTCAATCACCGGGTCTGCTTACGATTTCTCCAACCACCACAGCAGGCAATACCTTCTGCTTTCCCTTCTTAAACAAGAGTGTTTGCACCTCTATTTTGGTGATAGGTACTTTTGAGAACCAGGTAGTTTTAAAATCCTTCCTGATTGTTCTTTGGAAGGGTACTTCCCTCAACACATTATCTGTGGCGGAACCCAGTAATGTCTCGATCTGGCTGTTTTTCAGGTAAAAGCGTACCTCCAGGGAATCTGCATTTTTAACATAGCCGGTATTGTATTCCATACTTACACTGAATTCCAGCTTACCGTTGATATTGACAATGTTTTCAGGGGCTAGTGTGAACTTTGCCGTTTCGTTAAACTTCCTCACCTCCTGATCACAGGTTGAGGCCAGACTGCAGAACAGCACCAGGAAAAGAAAACATACTTTCAAAAAATGGCTCGGGGCTTTCATGGAGTCAGTGAATTGGCAGGCATCAGTCAATAAGGGCCAGCGATTTAAAGTTAAGCTTACTTCCTGTCTTTTGCATCAGGTCTACTTTGCCTTCCAGGAGCTCTATGGTGCTAACGATAACTTCTACATCCAGCGTACATTGCTCCTCGTATCCCTGGTCCAGTATGCGGAGCCTCAGGTCCTTTACCAGTTTCATTACCGTGTTCATTTCTTCGTATGGAAAACTGAAACGAAATGTTTCAGAAATCTCTTTCCTGACCACTTCATTTGCGTCCAGTGCTTCTGCGGCTGCAGTTTTATAGGCCCCTATCAGTCCGCTTACTCCCAGCTTGGTCCCTCCGAAATAGCGCACTACCACCACGAGTGTATTGGTAAGTTCCCTGGATTTAATCTGACCCAGAATCGGGTCTCCTGCAGAGTGTCCCGGTTCACCATCATCATTCGCTCTGAAATGTTCTCCGTTATGACCATAGATATAACCATAGCAGTGGTGACGGGCATCGTAGTATTCCTTTCTCAGTTGCTCCAGTTTTACTTTAACATCTTCTTCAGAGCTTACCGGAAAGGCCAGGCCAATGAACTTGCTGCCCTTCTCTTTATAAAAGCTCTCAGATTCCTTTTCTATGGTCAGATAACTGTCACGCATCAGGGCGAAACTACAAAAATGTAAGCGAATGGATGAGAATGGCGAAGCCCGATTCCTCCTGGTGATCAGATGTTTTTAAGAATCTCCTGATGGCTCAGCAGGAAAATCACAATGATGGCCAATACCACGCCCACCTGATTGATACGGGAGAGTTTCTCTTTGAAGAAAAGTACAGCCGCCAGGGTAGAGGCGATAATGATGCCTATGTTAAGGGAAGGATATACGATCGCACCATTGTTGTCAAAGGCGCTGAGTGCCTTGAGTTGAAGAAAGATGGAGAAATAGTTGGGTATACCCAGAAGTATGCCTGCGAGTATGTCCCGGGGAGTGAATTTGATCTTTTTAATCAGACAGAAGATAATGCCCCAGGTAAAGGCAAAACCGAAAGTGAGTATGGGAAAAACCGGCTCCAGTTCTGTGCTGATCCAGTGATGATTGGCATAGTTCAGGGAAGTATCAATTACTCCTCCCATTAAGAAGACCGCCAGGGGAAGACTTAGCGTTCTCAGTGATAAAGGCATTTGAGCGGCCCCTGACTCACGTGGCTTGCTTACCATCAGAATTGCCACAAAAGCCAGTACAATACCCACATAGTTCCAGCTATCGAGGCTGCCGGTGGCGATTTTAAAAATGAAAAGACTGAATACAACCGGAATGGCGAGCGACATTTTGCTGGCCACAGTCGCTACCGCTACGCCCCTGAGTTGCGTGGTCCGGGCCATGAGAAAGAAAGTAGACACGAAAATGATACCCAGAAAGCCTGCAAAGATGAACCAGTTGCTGGCCGGGTCTATTTTTGACCAGACACTTTGCGGACCGGTATAAAGCATGCCGGTAATTACGCAAACGAGGTAGTTGGTGATGATGGCCGGAAAGGTATTTACCCTGAAATGTGAGAACGCGCGGAAGGCCATGAAAATGGCCACATTGGCGAGTATGGTCAGGAGCAAATAAATCATCGGGCGCGAATTTACAGAAAAGGACGGGCTTGCCGATAGAGAAATACTTTTCTCAGGGAAGATTATGCACCGGGTGACAACGAAAATCATACATGTTGTATATTACCGGCTGTACGAGTTGCCCCGGGCGACTGAAACCTGATCAATGAAAAAACCTGAATTATATAGCTTTTCTCAAAAGCCGGATGCCCGGGGAAACCTGAGTTTTTTGGAAGAGTTGAAAGACGTTCCTTTTGAGGTGAAGCGGGTATACTGGCTTTACGATGTGCCTGAACAGCAGGTACGGGGAGACCATGCTCATAAGACAGGGGAGCAGGTGATCATTTGCCTGACAGGGCAAATAGAGGTGGTTTTGGAATCCAGAGAGGGAGATACCTTCAGCTGTACCCTGAGTGAACGGGATAAAGGCCTGTATATTCCTCCTTTGTGGTGGGGAAAGATGCTGTTCAAAGGCAGAGCCATGATGCTGGGCCTGGCCTCAGACGAGTTTTCAGAAGAGGACTATATCAGAAATCGTAAAGACTTTTGATGGAGCACCTTTCGGTAACAGAGCATCTTGATAAAGCCTTTCAGGTCACCTATCTGCCGGGCCTCTATAATACGGCATCATTTCTTGAGGCCAATAACAGTTTACCGCAATTACACTTTTACCTGATCGACAAGGAAAATCAGATGGCCCTGGGGCATATCGCTTTTTCAATGGAAGAAAGTGAAGTGACCAGTCCTTTCAGGGCACCTTTTGCAGGATATGAGCTGGCCACAGGTCTGGATAGCCTTACTATTACCTATTTCCTCCAGGAGTGCCTGAGAAGACTGAAAGAAAGAGGTTTCAGGTACCTGAGGATTAAACTGGCTCCGGCCTGCTACCAGCCTGGCACAGCGATGCTTGTGGAGAATATGAAACATCTGGGCTTCGAAGAGAAAGACCGGCAAATTTATCATGCCATTGAGGTCAACAGTGAACCGCTGGAGAAGCAGATTGCCGGTATGGAGCAACGCAGGTTACGAAAGTCTGTAAGAGAAGGCCTTGATTTCAGGTTTGTCAACAGATCTGAATTTGTGGCGCTGTTTGGTTTTATCAAAAGGCATCGTGAAGCCAAAGGGCATCAGCTATCAATGGACTGGCCTGTGTTAAAGCATGCAATCAATGCCAACAGAGAGCATTACCTGGCTGCCGGGGTGTACAAAGAAAACCAGCTGATTGCGGCAGCCATACTGGTACGGGTTTCAGATAAGGTTGTGTACAATTTTTTACCGGCCCATGATGCTGCTTACAATTCGTTGAGCCCTATGGTATTTCTGATAGGCTCTGTGTACGAATGGTGTCATCGAGCAGGAGTGGACTGGATCGACCTGGGAACTTCCTACCTGGGCAAAAAGGAGAACAAGTCGCTGATATCTTTCAAAGAGCACATGGCCGGGCAACCTTTTGAAAGTATAACTTTCAGAAAAACCCTATCTTCGTATCAAAATCGGTCTTGAAATCTCAATTCTTCAGAAGCTCGTCCTGGTCATTTCTATCTGTCGTTTTCAGGGCTGCGGCCGGTCTCACGGTAAATAAGCTTTTCGCAACGTACCTGGGTACCAACGGAATTGCACTACTGGCCCACTTTCAAAACCTTACCGCCCTTTTTACCCAGCTGGCCAGTGAGGGGGTGAACCGGAGTATGATGAAATACTGGTCTGACCCGAAGGAGGACCAGGCCGCCAGGCGGAGGATTTTCCAAACCGGTTTCTGGATCACCAACGTCATCGTACTGATCACTTTCGGGGTCATGTACTGGCAGAAGTCTTATTTCTTTGAGCGCTTTATCAACGACTATAGTGAGGTGCAGTTCTTTGCTGTTTTTGTGCCGTCAGTACTGCTGATGTTGTTTACTGGCCTGCTCAATTCGGTAATTCTCGCCTTGAGGGATGTCAGGTCCTATGCATTCATTAGTATGACCGGCATGACGGCCCTGGTGATAACCGTATTCCTGGGAGTATCCAGAGGTACACTGGATCAGGCTTTGCTCAGTTTTGTGGTGGGTTATGGGCTGATGTGCTTTGCATCACTTACCTATTTTATCATGCACCGGGGCAAGCTTCAGATTGCCGTCAAATCACCGGATAAGGAATCGGCCAGGAAAATCTGGAGCTTTATCATTATGGCTGTCAGCTCACTGGTATTCGGTAAACTACTGGACTTTGGTGTGAGAGAGCAGATCCTCGAGCTCTATGGAGAAGACAGAACCGGTCTTTGGCAGTCAGTCGCCAAGATGTCCGGAAGCTATATTCTGGTGTTCACGGGTACAGTAGGGGTGGTTTACTACCCTAAGATGGCCTCCCTTATTCACGAGCCCAAAAAACTGAAGACCTATGTGTTGAAGGTCATGGGCTTCGTCAGCTTTATGAGTATTATCTGCCTGGGAGTGTACTATATCAACCGTGATCTGATCCTCTCTCTGTTTTTTGCCAATGGCTTTGAGAGAGCAGGTTTTCTGGTGAGGTACCAGGCTTTTGGTGATTTCTTTGCGTTGCTGTCTTACCTGCTGGCCTATCTGCTTTCTGCCCAGGTGGCTACATGGCGCTATATTGCTGCGCAGCTGTTCTCTGCCGGTCTTTATGTTTTACTCATCACACTCTTGCTGGAACACTATAACCTGGAAGCCCTTACCCTGGGCTATATGTTCCGTCATATAGGTTTCTTCATCATACTACTCATCTTTAACAGAAGACTGCTTTTCAGATGAGTGCCCTTGTTACGGTCATCGGAATAGCCTATAACCACAGTGCTTTTATACAAGAGGCACTGCAGAGTCTTTGGGCACAGACCTATGACAATCTGCAGGTCATTCTGCTGGACGATGCCAGCGCAGATGCCAGCCAGGAGCTTATCAAAAACCTGATAGCCGATAAAGAAGGGGTGACTTTTATACCACACAAAACCAATCGGGGCTATACGGCTACCTTCAACGAGGGGCTGAAAATGGCCAAAGGAGAGTTCATCATAGATTTTGCCCTGGATGATGTCATGTTACCTGACTTTATCGAAAAGAGTGTCAACGCATTAGAGGCAGCGGGTGAGGACTATGGAGTCTCTTTTACAGATGCTGTTTACATAGATAAGCGTTCGAATGAAACCGGTCAGCACTTTGCCTCACTCAGGCAGAAGGGTCTGATTGATGAGATGCCTCAGGGAGATATTTTCGAAATGCTGTTGAGGCGCTATTTTATCTGCACGCCTACGATGGTGATCAGAAAGACTGTTTTTGATCGCATAGGCGGATATGATGAAAGCCTGGCCTATGAAGATTTTGATTTTTGGGTTCGTTCAGGTCGGTACTTCAATTACGTCTACACAGACGAGGTATTGATGAAGAAGCGCAAGCTCAATACGAGCATGTCCGCCAACCGGTACAGGCACTGGCAAAACGAACAGTTGTCCTCCGTCTATCAGGTGTGTGAAAAAGCCTTTTCGCTTTGTAAAACCAGGGCGGAGTTAAAGAGCCTGAGGTGGAGGCTTTTCTATGAATACAGGCAGGCTTTGCGCTCCGGTCACGCTGAGCTGGCCGCAAAGCATAAAGCGCTTTATCGCAGGGCAGGAGGAGCCGGTATACCACTGCTGCTTTTCAAGTCACTTTTTACTTTAGGGATAAACCTCACAAGAACCTGACGGGCATGCCTGTGAAGGCAGGTTATGGTGAAAGGGTAGTATCCACCCGTTGAGCAGGCCATTGCCTGCCTACTTGCTCAATGCGCCATCAAATTGTTTACTCCGTTTTTCCCGGATGATGACTACTATCATGGTAAGAACTACCAGAACCAATGGAAAGAAGGACAGTGTTTGGGCCACCGTTACAGGCTCGACCATAGCGGCCGGGTTATCTACCAGTTTAAAATAGACCAACCTTAGCAGAAAGGTGGTCACCAGAGAAGAGATGATGAAAATATTGGGCCGAAGGCTGCTCCTGTATTTACTACTCAGGTAGAGGGTTCTTTTAAAAACCACAATCAAAACCAGCATCGCGAGCAGCTGAAAGACGATCGCAAGAGAGAAATTCAGACCGGTATTTATGAAATCATTGACCAAAATGATATCACTGCTGAAGTAGGTGAACAGTAAGGACAGCTCGCGAAACAAAAACAGGAATAAGATGCCCTGTAAACCCCAGGATATTTTTTCAAAAGTGAATTTTCCATTGGGGTTATAGGCCTGAGAGAGCGTTTCATACGAGCCTATCCGCCTTTGAGCCAGCAGTAATATCTCTTCATCCTGTAACCCTTTGCCTTGCAGATTGTCGATCTCGTCCAGCAAGTGACTTTCCAGTTCCAGTATATGCTCGTAGTCAAAATTACCGCTGTTGAGCAAGCTGTCCTTCCATCGTTGGATTTCCTGTTCCATAGTTGAATTGAGGTTTAAATTTTGAGTTTATGACCTGAGTTTAATGAGTTGATTCTTTGATTTTTAATGACCTGAAATCCCGGACTGAATAGACAACGGCTACACCGAAGATGGCAAAAAAGCCTGCTATCCAGATGTACTGGCGTATTGAGAATACACTCATAAGCTCAAGCTGGATAGGGGCTCCAGTGAAAGCAACCCCAAGAGGTATCGTCAATAAAGCAGTGCACAAGGTTACGATTGTCAAACGCCCCGTCAGCGATACTTTGAAACGTCTGTTACGGGCTTTGTGACTCATATACCTTAGCCAGAGGAATAATGAGGCAAGTGCTATCGCCAGCAACCCGGAATATAAGTAAGTACCCCAGGAAATCGGGAGCCTGAACCTGGCAACTGTGAGTATTGTGCCAAACTCAGCGATTCTACTGGTTAGTGAGAGGATGATGATCGCCAGTACGGCCTGCAGGTAAAGAGAAGAACGAGACAAAAACAGTGACCAGAAAGTTTTTGACCTCGCATACGAACGGCTGAGTTCTGAATGATTACCAATTCGGTCTTTGGCAATCATGAAAGCTTCGCGTTCAGAAAGCGGGTACTGCGTGAGCTGCTCAATCTCATCCAACATATGGCTCTCCAGCTCCTGCAGATCTTCATGACTCAGGTTGCCACTGCCGGCAAGCCCTGAGCGCCAGACTGCCATTTCCGCATCTAACCTAAAGTGGGTTGTATTTTCCATAACCTTGTAAACATTTGATTGAGTTCTAACCAGTTCTGTTTTTCAGCGGCCAGTACGGTTTTGCCACCCTGAAGAAGGCGATAGTATTTTCGCTTCCTTCCCGTCTCTGAGGCCTGCCAGAAAGACTCTATCAGGCCTTTCTTTTCAAGCTTGTGCAGAATGGGGTACAGGGTGCCATCCTTCCATTCTATTTGCTCTTCAGATATTTCTTTGACCCTTTGAATTATCATGTAGCCGTAATTTTCGCCCTCTTCCAGAATGGAGAGAATCAGGGGAATGCTCGAGGCACCGACCAGCTCTTTAGAAAGATTTTCCATAACTAGAACTTCTATGTATTGCATAGATACATTGAACTTCTATGTAAAACAAGTCTGCTACTGAAAAAATATCGTTGGGCATCGTAGCAATCACTGCACTTTGTTTGGGGCTACTTCATTTTACTTCTAACTTCCTGCTCTAATTTTTAGCCCTCATATGAGTATTCAAATCAAGAAAATCAACAAACTTTTGGTAGCCAATCGTGGCGAAATTGCCATTCGCGTGCTGCGTGCTGCCTCAGAGCTCAACATTCGTACTGTGGCGGTTTATACCTATGAAGATCGCTACTCACTTCACCGCTATAAGGCAGATGAGGCTTATCAGATCGGAGCCGATCATGAAGCCCTTAAACCTTATCTGGATATTGAAGAGATTATCAGTGTAGCCAGGCGCGAAGGAGTTAATGGTATTCATCCGGGTTATGGTTTTTTGTCTGAGAATGTGAATCTGGCTCGCAGATGTCGGGAAGAGGGCATTACTTTCATAGGCCCCCAGCCTGAGGTAATGGAAAAGCTGGGAGACAAGGTTCAGGCCAAGATTGTGGCCCGCAATGCTCAGGTACCTCTGATTGAAGACAGTAAGGCAGATCTTACCTCTTTTGCCGTTGCCAGGGAAGAAGCTGAACGCATTGGTTTCCCCTTGATGGTAAAGGCCGCAGCAGGCGGTGGTGGCCGTGGCATGCGCGTGGTCAGAAAGGCAGAAGATCTTGAACTTTCATTCAATGAAGCCAAAGGCGAGGCTGCCAAGGCCTTTGGGGATGATACGATTTTCCTGGAAAAATTTATCGACAACCCCAAGCACATCGAAGTGCAGATCATGGGGGATAACTATGGAAACCTTGTCCACCTTTTTGAAAGAGACTGCTCAGTACAGCGCAGGTATCAGAAAGTGGTAGAGGTGGCCCCCTCCGTCACGCTGAAGCAGGAGACCAGGGACAAACTGTACGAATATGCCCTCAGGATTACCCGGGAGGTCAATTATAACAATGTGGGCACCGTAGAGTTTCTGGTAGATGCTGAAGAGAACATCTACTTCATTGAGGTAAATCCCCGCGTACAGGTAGAGCATACCATTACCGAAGAAATTACCGGGGTAGACATAGTGCGTTCTCAAATAGAAATTGCCCAGGGTTATCCGCTGGACGATCCCCGCATTTTCATTAAGGATCAGGCCGATGTGCAGTGCAACGGCTATGCGATTCAGTGCCGCATTACCACAGAAGATCCTGAAAATGGATTTAAGCCGGATTATGGCACCATCATCGCCTATCGCAGTGCCGGTGGTTTCGGAATCCGTCTCGATGCAGGTAACTGCTATGCCGGGGTGACCATCTCTCCCTTCTTTGACTCCATGCTGGTGAAAATTTCGGCCAAAGGTCGTACGCTCAAAGGAGCCTCACAGCGATTACAAAGGGCGCTTTCGGAATTCAGAATCAGAGGGGTAAAAACCAATAAAGGCTTTCTTGAAAATGTATTGAAGAACCCTGTCTTTTACAAGGGGCAGGCCACTGTGAGATTTATTGAAGATCACCCGGAACTCTTCAATATGCCGCGCTATATGAATCGCGCTACCCGATTGCTCAACTACCTGGGAGAAGTAGCCGTGAATGGCAATCCCAATGTGAAATCTTTCGATAAGAATCGCATCTTTCGCGATCCGCAACAGCCGGATTTTGACCGGCTGGGAGCATATCCCAAGGGCACAAAAGATTTGCTCACTGAACTGGGACCTGACGACTTCGCCAAATGGGTGAAAGATCAGAAACAGATTCTTTTCACAGATACTACCTTCAGAGACGCACATCAGTCTCTGCTGGCGACACGTGTCCGTACCAAAGATATCCTGCAGGTAGCTGAAGGGCTGGCCAAGAATCATCCGCAGATCTTCTCTTTGGAGATGTGGGGCGGAGCTACCTTCGATGTTTGCATGCGCTTTCTCAATGAAGACCCCTGGGAGCGCCTGAAACTTATCAGGGCTGCGGCTCCCAACATTCTCACTCAGATGTTGCTCAGAGGCTCCAACGGGGTGGGGTATAAGGCTTATCCCGATAACCTGATTGAGAAGTTCATCGAGAAGTCTGCTGAGAATGGTATGGATGTCTTCCGTATTTTCGACTCACTCAACTGGGTGGAGGCCATGAAAGTGAGCATCCGTACAGTACGTGAGCGTACCGGCTCGCTGGCCGAGGCCTGCATCTGTTACACGGGTGATGTACTGGAAAAGGACACCAAATACAATCTTCAGTACTATACAGATATGGCCAAAGCCCTTGAGGATGAAGGAGCGCATATGCTTGCCATCAAGGATATGGCCGGTCTGCTGAAACCTCAGGCTGCTGCTGTATTAGTGCCGGCTTTGAAGGAAGCCGTAGACTTACCGGTGCACCTGCATACGCATGATACTTCATCCATGCAGGCCACCTCTTATTTTAAAGCTATTGAGGCCGGGGTAGATGTGGTGGATGTAGCTATTGCCAGCATGTCCGGACTCACTTCTCAGCCCAACTTCAATTCCCTGGTGGCCACATTACAGGGCCACGAACGTGATCCGCAGATTGACCTGGCAAAGCTGAACGAATATGCCAATTACTGGGAAGATGTAAGGGAGTACTATTATCCTTTTGAAAGTGGCCTCAAGGCGGGTACCGCTGAGGTATATGATCATGAGATTCCGGGCGGCCAGTATTCTAACTTAAGGCCGCAGGCAAGAGCCCTGGGGCTGGAAGAACAGTTTGGTCTGGTAAAGCAGAACTACGCCCTGGTAAACAAGCTCTTTGGCGATATAGTCAAAGTAACACCATCCTCCAAGGTAGTAGGGGATATGGCACTCTATATGACGGCTAACAACCTGAGTGCAGAAGATATTCTGGAGAGGGGAGATGGTCTCTCTTTTCCTGAATCAGTCGTGAATCTGTTCCGCGGTCATCTGGGGCAGGCTCCGGGTGGTTTTCCTGAGAAATTGTCGAAGATTATCCTCAAAGGTGAGAAACCCTTTACTGATCGGCCCAATGCCCATTTGGCACCGGTAGATTTCGAAAAGGAATTTGCTGATTTTCAGCAGGAGTTCAGTACTTATTGTAATGAGCTTGACTTTCTGTCTTATAAGCTCTACCCCAAGGTATTTCGTGACTTCTACGAGCACTGGCAGGAGTATGGAGAGGTAAGGCACTTGCCGACACCTGCTTTTTTCTATGGCATAAAACAGAACGAAGAACTCTTTATTGAGATTGGTAAAGGAAAGCATATCATCGTGAAAATGCTTTACCAAACCGAACCTGATGACAATGGTATCAGAAAGGTCTTCTTTGACCTGAACGGGCAGACCCGGGTGATTGAAGTGAAGGATCAGAGCTATAAGGTGACCAAGGCCATCAACCCGAAGGCCGAGTCTGAGAATCAGATTGGTGCTCCCTTACAGGGACGTCTGGCAGAGACCCGGGTAAAAGCAGGAGATACAGTGAAAGAAGGTCAACCGCTGTTTGTCATAGAAGCGATGAAAATGGAAACCACCGTATCATCACCCATGGCAGGCACCGTCAAACGCGTATACCTGGAAACGGGGGCGATGGTTGAGCAGGATGATATGATTGTAGAGCTTGATTAATCGAGGTCTCTGAACCTCCTGCTTATGGAAAAGAGGCTCTGTCAATAGTCAGATAAGAATGTCACTCCCGGCTTACCGGGCTTGCCAGACTGAACTTAACAGAGCCTCTTTTAAAATAATCTATTCGCTGCGAAGTCCTTCAGTAGGACTGGTACCCATGACCTTTTTGATCTGTGAAGAAACAGTAATGAATACCATGAATACCACTGTGAAAAGAGCAATGGTAAAAGGTATGGCTGTTAAGGGCTTGTAGTAGGCATATACCGCGTCAAACAGCGTTTGCATCAGCATATAGCTTAAGGGAATGCCCAGAATCAGGGCAATGGCCAGAAACACCACAAACTGCCGGTTGATCACCAAAACCAGATTTTTCAGATTGGCTCCCAGGGCTTTTCTGATACTAAACTCTTTAACCCGGCTGGCCACATTGAGCGATACAAGTCCGTAGAGCCCCAGGCAGGACAGCACAATACAGAGTACCGCCACGTATTGCATGAATTTTCCATGCCCTTCGATTTGTCTGAAATACCAGGCCAGTGTGGACTCCTGGTAGAATCCGGTAAAGGGCTGGTCAGGGAAGAGCGCTGCCCACTCAGCCTCCAGTTGTTCATAGGTTTCTTTGAGTTTTCCATTAGCCACCTGCATGGACAGGTAGCGATAGCCTTCTTCTTTGGCCAGCTTGATAATCATAGGCTCAATAGGTTCGAAGAAAGATTCATCGTGAAAATCTGCCACAACTCCCACCACTGTGTAGGTGATGCTGTCCATTTTAAAGGTGGTACCGAGCACGCCATTGGGGTTGAGTACTTTGCCAAGTGTTTCATTTACCAGTACGTTTTGAAAATCAGCCTCGCGTGATTTGTCATAAGACCTGCCTTCCACCAGTTCAAGTCCCATGGTTTCCAGGTAATCAGGCCCTACTTCAAAGGTGGCCAGATCGTAACTCGTGTTATCAGTAGTCTTGATGATCCTTCTGTCTTGCCAGCGTCCGATATGATGTCTGGAAGGAGCAATGTTCATAACATTGGGGTTTTGCTCCATGCTGGCCATCAGCTGCATGATTTCCGGCCCTGTTGACAGGTTGGCGCTGAGTGTAGAGCTCTGGTTATATCCCCAGTCTCTTCCCTTTTGATAGGCAGTGTTCTGTGTAAAAAGAATGCCACCTACCACGGCTATCACGGCCAGTATATACTGGAAGGTGAGAAATACCTTGGTGAGCCTGTTTTTGCCTCCGAATTTAAGCCGGCCTCTGAAAATATTGACCGCGCTGAAGTTGGAGATGTAAAGGGCCGGGTAAGCTCCGGAAGCCAGACCTGTAAACACTACCAGCACGAGCAGGAAAACCCAAAGCTCCGGCTGGCTGATATCAAATTCAAAACCTATTTCAAACAGCCTGTCAAAGCCGGGTATCAGGAGGGTAACCGCCAGAATTAACCCGAGAAAGAGGGCTCCCACAGTCATAATCACATTCTCAGATAAAAACTGCACAACCAGCGATTTGCGCGTACCGCCCATTACCTTTCTGACTCCGATTTCTTTGAGCCTTTTGGCAGCAGAGACAATGGCGATATTCAGGTAATTGAACACTGCGAGTATCAATACAAAAATGCCAATGATCATAAGCACTAATCGTCCCAGGGGGTCTGCACTGCCCATAATCGTACTGCGCATTTCTTCACCCTCCACATAGGCCGTAGTCCACGACTCAAAATCAAATGAAGTAGCCGGCCAGTCTTTTTGTACCTCGTTTTGTACGGATACGTACTGTTGTACTACTTCAGTGATGGTAGCAATATCTTCAGGGTTTTCTACCCTGATGAAAGTAGCATCTAAAAAGCGGGACCAGTCACTCACATCGAAGGAGGGATCAACCACTTCAAGCTGATCGAAGTTCACGAGTACGGAGAAATCCATGCTCCTCTTGGCCGGGAACCTGGCCGCTACCCCGGCTACTTCGAAGGTATATTTGGTCTTGCCGAAGTCGAAAGTCATGGCCTCGCCAATGGGGTTGGCATCGCCAAAATACTTGATAGCAGTATTTTCGCTCAGGATGATTTTATTGGGCTCCCTCAAGGCAGCCTTATTGCCTGATTTTAAGGGGAAAGTAAACATGTCCAGGTATTCCGGATCCACAAAAGTGAAGCGCTCATTGAATACCTTGAGTCCGGCCTTCAATACACCCGATTTTTGTTCTACTCTTACTACCTGCTTGATCTGGGGAAAGTCATTCATCAGGCGTTCAGCATAGGGCACAGGGGTAATCCCGTACTCGGCCTTCTCTCCACTACGACTGAGGAAGGAGGTGGTCATGTAAATTTCAGAACGGTTTTCGTGGAACTGATCTGTGGTCAGGTCCATATCTACAAAGGCATACACCAGTATGGCCACGCCAAGAGCCATAGCAAGACCGAAAATATTGATAAACGAACTGAGTGGACTTCTGCGAATAGTACGCAAAGTCGTTTTGAGGTAGGATTTAAACATAGGGTTGGTTTTGAGTTTTGACCTGTTGTTAGTCGAACAGGGCAGAGGGCACTACCAGAGCACACCTGAAAAGCTGACCCGTTCGCTGGTCAGATGTCAAAATAGTTATGCCGGTTGCATGGGTTTCGGTTTTGTGACAATTTATTACAACTCATGACGCCTTTTTTCAATTACAACCAGGGCTACTGACCTTTATGATGGCCGGGAAGGACTGTCTTTTGCAAAGAAAAAGAGGGTGACTCAATACTCTTGAGACACCCTCTTTGGGTCAGACCCATAGGTCGCATTACATGGTAATTCAGCTATTCCTCTTTTTTGGCGCTAAAGGACTGGCCTCCCTGCGAAAAGGTAAGAGAAACCACCTTATCATCCTCCCGATTGAAAGAGATGACAAGGCCTCCGGTATTTACCAGATCAAACTTATCTTTGGCCGTTGCTCTTAATAAGGTATTAGGCTGAGACTTGTTAGTGGGCTGGGCCATTAGCCTGTCATCCCCGTCCAGAGATATGGTGATATCGAAGCCTGGACCGGCCTCTGCCTTATAGTTTCCTAAGTATGCTTTGAGTTCCTCATTAGTTACCTTATGAGCATCGGATGAGGTTTTTCCCTGAGCCATAGCCTGCTGGCCGATAAACAGGGAAAATAGCATAACCAGAAGAGTACTGAAACGTGTCTTTGTTTTCATGATTTTTGAGTTTTTGTGAGATGTATCTACAGGTTAGATGGGGTAATCATAAAAAATGTTACAGCTGACCTATGTCACGGTTAAAGCTCCTGCATTGCCATACCGGGTTCTGCTCGCGCATCAACACCCGACACTCCTGCACCCCCAACACTCCAATACTTCAACACCCTATCATCTCCACTTTACCTGAATGTACTTACGGTTTCTGTCAAAGTGCTCAGGAATATTCTCCAGGATTTCGTTTCTGAGCTTTTCCAGAAGTGCTTCTTTGGTAAAACTGTTATGTACGACCAGGCTGACTTCCCTGACGGGTTCCGGGCTTGTAAATCGCTTCAGCATGGGGTTGTTCAGCTCATGGGTAACTGCCAGCTCCGGCACCAGGGTGTAGCCCATATTCCACTTGACCAGATTTTTGAGTGTCTCAATCGAACCACTTTCATAAGCCACATTTCCTCCGGCAGACGATCGGCTGTTGCAGATATTGAGTACCTGGTTTCTGAAACAGTGTCCCTGGTTGAGCAACCATAGTCCCTTGTCAGAAATATCTTCTGGTTTTACCTGCTTCTTCACATAGTAGGGGTGACTTTCTGAACTGTAAATGAGAAACGGTTCATTAAACAGAGGCAGTTCCCGCAAACTGTTTTCATCCAGGGGCGTGACGAGCAGTCCCAGGTCGATCAGGTCATTTTTCAGCCCCTTGATAATACTCTCAGATTCCATTTCCCGAATCACCAAACGCGTTTTGGGATACTTTCCGGAGAATTGTTTCAGAAACCGGGGGATCAGGTAAGGGGCCAGGGTAGGAATGACCCCAAGGCGAAAGGTGCCGTGAATACCATCTTTTTGTTCATTGACCAGCTCTTTGAGCTGAGCGGCCTCCCGCAGTATTTGCCGGGCCTTCAAAATCACCATATCACCCAGCGGGGTGGGTTCAATAGGGTGCTTACTCCGATCAAAAATCTGGGTGCCCATTTCGTCTTCCAGCTTCTGAATCTGCAGGGTAAGTGTTGGCTGTGTTACATAGCAATGTTCCGCTGCACGTACGAAGTGACGGTGGTTGTCAAGGGCAACGATATACTCAAGTTGTTGTAGGGTCATTTATTGATATTTTCAATACTAATATAGGGAACATTAATTTGATAAATAAGGTTATGTAAGTGAAATTTGAATCATAATAACAACGGGAACTATGGAAACTATAAGCACATCACCGAGAGTAATAAATAACCTGAATCAACTCCTGATTGACTATCAGGTGCACTATCAGAACCTGAGACTGTTTCACTGGAATGTGAAGGGGCCCTTCTTCTTTATGCTTCATGAAAAATTTGAAGAGCTTTACCTGGAGGCAGCCGAAAGAATTGATGAAGTGGCTGAGCGCATTCTGGCTTTGGATGGTACGCCAAAGGGTTCACTCGCCAGCATCACGGCTCACGCTACAATTCCTTCTTCTGAAGACATTGTAGATGCGAATGATATGGTAAAAGCTATCCTGGAAGCCAATAGCATTTTGGTAAAAAATCTGACAGCTGTACTGTCGAGTGCTACTGAAGCGGAAGATGAAGGAACACTTGATATCTTTACCGGATACATCAGGGAAATAGAAAAGCAAAACTGGATGCTGAGATCTTTTCTGAAATAAGAGAAAGGGACAGCCTGCTTTTGTAACACTTAAATCAGAGTCATATGAATTTTCACACACGCAAATGGGTAAAACCCGAAGACTTAAATCCCAACGGAACTCTCTTTGGAGGGCGTTTACTGGAATGGATAGATGAAGAAGCGGCTCTGTATACCATTGTACAGCTGGAGAATCGTCATATCGTAACAAAGTTTATGTCAGAAATCAATTTTATCAATGCTCCGGTACAGGGCGATATCATTGAAATGGGCATAGAAGCCACGTCTTTTGGCAGGAGTTCTATCACCTTGCGCTGTGAGGTGAGAAATAAACTGACGCGTCAGGATATTCTGACGATCGATAAGATCGTGATGGTAAACCTGGGAGCAGACGGAAAACCTGCACCTCATGGGAAAACTGAGATAGAATATGTAAGAGACCGTCTTGGCGGTTGAATATTGGTTGGTTGATGAATCAGGAGCGCTTGTCATGAGCGCCCCTTTTTTATAGTTCCCCTCTTAATAAACCGAAACGGCTCTCATCCAGATATTCTCCGTTTTTAAAAGCATGCTTTCTCAGGACTCCTTCCAGTTGAAAGCCGTTCTTTTCCAGTATTCTGACCGAAGCATGATTTCTCGAAAAGGCTGCAGACTCAATTTTGGCGACATCGAAGTGGTCGAAGACATAGGGAAGAAATGCTTTCACCGCACGACTCATATAGCCTTTGCCCCAGTAGGGTTCACCAATCCAATAGCCCAGGTGAACATTTTTGGCATAAATATCCGTGTTAAGATTGATGCCTATGACACCGGCTACCGCTCCGTCAATCACGATACCCATTTTCTGGGCAGGGTTGTCTTCTGAAACATGGTTGATAAACCACTCCGCATCTGAGAGTTGATAGGGATGAGGCATCAGGTCTTTCAGGTTAAGCCATACGTTGAAGTTATTGGCGTTTTGTGCCAGAGAACCGGCATCTTCCGGCATCAGTGGTCTTAATACAAATCCTTCACCTGAAATCATGATCATCTTTTATTAATGTAAATGGTTTAATAGCACTACTTTTTACACTTATCCCGGTGGCATACCCCTAAATCAGGAGTGAAATTCGGTTGGTCTGATAAAATTGCAGACGATCCTGTTTTGCTATTTCTTGGCGCCATGAAAAATGCTGTGCGAGGCTTCGTATTCATCACCATTTCATTCTTGTTTAGTTGCCAGCCATCGGGGTCTGTTCAGGAAGATCGTGATTTTTTAGCCCAAATGAGATCTGAGCTGGGATGGAAACCTTTGTCCGAAGGGTTCGACATATATGCTATGGCGGATTGTACCGGCCCTGCTTCTGTATTCCAAACACTTGTTCTGTCCAGCTTAGAGAATACGCGATTTGAACAGAAATCAGGGCCTCGTCATAGCCTGGGAGTTTACAGGCCTGATTCTGCCTGGCTATACGATTTTGTACGCGATACTGCCGTGGAGGCAGATTCGGCTACGATTGCTTTTTTGATCAACCATGAGCTTCATGCTACAGCCTTTTATCCGGAAAGCCGATACGGGCAATGGATTGCTGAGAAGGATACAACCTACTATGATGATGAAGCCGACATGTTGACTTTCAAGGATATCAAAGGTGGTTTAGTCAGGGTTTTTTATCATGCCACAACAGCCCTGCCACTGGGGTTCCGTATTGAAAACCATCTGGGAAGGGGCGCCAGCTTTGTAGATGTACTGTTTGACGACTGGCAACAGTTGCAAGGGGTTCGTGTTTTTACAGCAGCCCGCTTTCTTCAGGGACAAGACGTCTACGAATACCGCTTTACCAAAATCAGCTTCGATAAGCTTTCAGATCAGGTGTTTATGGAAAACAAGCCGTTGATTTCACCCTGACCTGCGGCTATATACTACGATCCGAATTTTTCCTGGTAATCGCTGATGCTCTGCTGCAGAATTTCCTGTGCAGTCGCCTTGTCCTGAAACTTCTCAACTTTAACCTCTTTGGCTTCGAGCTTTTTGTAATCCTCAAAGAAGTTGCGAAGCTCATTAAAGAAGTGCTCCGGAAGTTCTTCAATGGTGTCGATATGGTTGACTGCCTTATCATTCTTAGCCACGGCAATGATTTTATCATCCAGTTCTCCCTGGTCAAGCATGCGCATTACCCCGATGACTTTAGCTTCAACCAGACACATCGGTACAATGGCAATCTGTGAAAGTACCAGGATATCCAGTGGATCCTTGTCGTCACAATAGGTCTGCGGAATGAAACCGTAATTTGCCGGATAGTACATGGAAGAATAAATCACTCTGTCCATTTTCAGCAAACCGGAGTCTTTGTCCAGCTCATACTTGGCCCGGGTATTTTTAGGGATTTCAATGATGGCATTAACCAGCTCTGGTACCTGATCTCCGGGTGATACAGCGTGCCAGGGATTGAACATTTCTGAAGGCATATTTCAGCGTTTTGCTTCTGTTTGCCAAAATTACGTCTTAGTCCCTTTATATGGCAGCAAAAACTGGTTTAATCCACCAGATTGAGCTTGTATCTGGCGATGGTTTTACCAATTGACTTTTGGTCTTTTAGCACGGTTTCATATATCCAGGTATAGTGATTGGTATCGCGCATTACCTTTTCTGCCCGCTCTTCACCCACCAGTTCCACCATACTCTTGAATTCGAGGTAGCAGACAATCAAATGCAGGTAGGTGGAGTACTCGTCTTTGGCTCCTTCACGATTTCCATGGGGTACATTCTTATATTGCTTTTTGAATTCAGCTATGGCCTTTTGTTCCTGGTCTTTATTCTCATCCACATACCAGTGAATTTGTTCATGTAAAAGGGTGCTCAGGCGTTCGTCCTCAGACTTTGGTTTGGTGTTCAGTGTGAGAACCGGGTGACTATGGGGAATAGCAAAACTCTCGATCATGATCTTATCGGTGAAAATCCATTTGCTGAGGTCATACTTCTCAAGGATTTCCTGCACCCGGGTGATTTCCTTCTTTTCACGCTCAGTGTCATTCCTGGTTGTAAAGGTTATTTCGGGGCTTTGCGCCATCATGGTGAGTGAGTAGAAGGTGAGTACGGTACTGAGTAAAAAGCGCATGTTTTGAGTTTTTTGGTAAAACTAAAGACTGCCTGTGTTCAAGTATAGGAAAAATCGGAACCAGGCCTTCGACTAAGCAAACAATCTTTCCGGGCTTTTGCCGGTCATCTTCTGGTACTCAGCGATCATATGAGACTGATCATAATAGCCGGAATCCTGAGCAATGGAGGCCCACTCTCTTGACTGATTGGTGATAATCAGTGATCGGGTAAATCGCTCTATCTGAAGCATGGATTTGGGGCTATGGCCAAAATGCTTCTGGCTTAAATTCCGCAGATGTCGCTCTGTAATGCCGAGATCATTGGCGATGTCCGATACACTTACCTGTGGGGTTCGGGTGAGTCTGGAAAATTCACCAATGATGGGGTTGACATGATGCACAGCATTCATGTTCGAGAGCAGAGTTCTCTCCAGAATATGTATAAACTCCGGGAGAAGTGTTGCTCTGGCTGTAACAGCTAATTTTTCCAGTAGCTCGGCATGAGCCCATGAGAATAATTCACAGGCGTCTACAGCCCTGTCGCATAAGTCAGAAAGTGGAGTCTTCAGGAAAGGAGACAGTCCTCCGGGCCTGAAAGACACCATAAAAGTCAGATGTCGGTTGCGTCTGTTAATCACAATATGTCGCGTACGGGGGCCGATAAGTCTTAGTGAAGAGACGAGGGCCCCATTCTTTTTGGCCAGATAAAAAATAAGGTAGGCTGAGTTATCAGGTAGAATGTACCAGTGGTCCGCAGTATCGCAGGCCCATTCCTTCCGGAGAAGACAGTAATCTCTGATAAAGGGACTGAGTGCAGGCTGTGGTTTAAATACCTGTCTGAGCATGGGAGATTCCCAGTTGCCCAGTTCATGCATGATCAGATCATATTGCATACAATCCTCAACGTAAAGTGCTAGCGTCTGTTGTCATAGTCTTCCAGCATGCTGTAGTAGCTGGCATAGCGGCTGGCAGCTATCAGACCTTCTTCGTAGGCAGCCCTTACGGCACAGGAAGGTTCGTTGGTGTGGGTGCAGTTGTGAAATTTACAGGCACCGATCAGCTCACGCATTTCAGGAAAGTAGTGGCTTATTTCAGCAGGTTCCATATCCACAAGTCCCAGTTCCTTGATACCGGGTGTATCAATTACCCAGCTTTCGTCATCAATTGCAAAGAGCTCGGCAAAGGTGGTGGTGTGTGTGCCTTTATTGGCAAAAGTTGAAACTTCTCCGGTTTTTAGCTCCAGGTCGGGAATCAATCTGTTGAGTAGTGATGACTTGCCCACACCCGAATGCCCTGAAATCAAAGAAGTCTTTCCCTTTAACAGCTCATAGATAGTATCGAGATTATCATCTTCCAGCACAGAAATCAGTGCGGTTTTGTACCCCAGGCTTTCATAGAGCTCCTGTAGTTCTGCCGCATAGGCAATGCCATCTTCCTCAAGTATGTCTGCTTTGTTGAAAAGGATCACAGAGGGAATTCTAAACGATTCGGCTGATACAAGGAAACGGTCTATAAAACCCAGTGAAGTTCTGGGAAAAGCCAGGGTCGCTACCAGTACGGTCTGATCCAGATTGGAAGCAAGAATGTGTGAAAACCCTGATTTCCTGGTTGACTGACGGATGATATAGTTCTCACGGGGGAGAATCTCGGTGATGACAGCCGTATTTTCTCCTTTGGCCTCTTTATCCAATACCACCTGATCTCCGACAGCAATGGGGTTGTTGGTCTTTATGCCGTCCTGCTTGAATTTTCCTCTGAGCCGGCTTTTCAGAACTTCGCCACCTTCTGTTTGTACCGCATACCAGGACCCGGTGGATTTAATCACTCTACCCTTCATAATTCTTTTCCAAGTAAGTGATAATTTTGGCAGTAGCTCCGGTGCTTTCCTGAATATATTGGCGACAGATGTCAGAGGCACTTTCCCTGAAAGAGCGATCACCTGAGAGTTTATGATAAATCTGATCCAGATCAGCTTGCGAAGAGATCGTAAAGGCACCTCCCAGTGCCGATAATTCCAGAGACTCCGGAAATTTATCCAATCCCTTATTTCCAAAGATAACGGGTAGGCCGAAAGTCACCGCTTCCAGAATATTGTGCAGGCCATCCCCAAAGGCGCCTCCTATATAGGCGAAATCACCATATTGATATACAGAGGAAAGCATCCCGATGGTGTCGATGATCAGTACACTGGCTTCTTTAATCTTTTCGGGACTGTCCTGAGTGATGCAGACCGGATCTCCTGTCAGTCCGCGTCTTAAACCGGCAATACTTTGGGCATGTACTTCATGCGGTGCTATGATGAATTTGGTTCCGGACTTATCCTCGTTAATCACCTTGTTCAGGTATTGCATATCAGAGGGCCAGCTACTGCCAATCACCATCACCTGAGATTCCCCTTTAAAATCTTCGATCAGCGGATATCTTTCCGGAGCTGCCAGGGTCTTTACCACCCTGTCAAATCGCGTGTCACCTGAAATAGAGGCCGCGTGAATCTTAATACGCTGCAGCAGATCAAGTGACTTTTGGTTTTGCACGAAGATATGGTCGAAAAAGCCCAGCATTTTTCGGTGGAGGACACCATGTCCTTTGAAGAAAATGTGGTCAGGGGTAAAAAGGGCAGAGATACAATACAGGGGTATATTCCTTTTCGCGGCCTGGTGAAGGTAGTGATACCAGAACTCGTATTTAATGAAGAAGATCACCGAAGGTTTCGCAATGTCCAGCAACTGCCGGGCGTGTGATGGAGTGTCCAGTGGCAGGTAAGTAATGAGATCACCTACAGGGTCCTCACTGCGCTGTTCGTAACCTGAAGGAGAGAAGAAGGTAATGAAAATGAAATGACCGGGATATTGGTGCTTAAAAGCTTCAATGACAGGCCTGCCTTGTTCAAATTCTCCCAGGGAAGCTGCGTGAAACCAGGCAACAGGCCTTTCGTTCCCGGCAAAATGAGTTTGCCAGAGCCGAGGCAGCCCTCTTCGGCCTTTTATGAATTTAGCTGCCTTGGTATTAAACAGGGAAGCCAGTCTAATCGCAACACCATAAGCGGCAATCAAAAAATTATAGAAGAATAGGGCCATTCGGTACAAAAATAAAAAACCCCGGCTTCCGATAGCTATCGAAACACCAGGGCTTTTTGTTAACTATAGTTTCTCTTAGTGGTTGGCCAGGTAATCAGCCACACCTTCTTTGGTAGCCTGCATTGCATCTTTACCTTCTTCCCAGTTGGCAGGACAAACTTCACCGTATTTTTCAACGTGGTGGAGAGCGTCTACCAGTCTGATCATTTCATCAATGTTTCTACCCAATGGCAGGTCATTGATGGTCTCTTGTCTTACCGTACCCTCTTTGTCGATCAGGAAAGTACCTCTGTAAGCGATAGGGGCTCCTTCAAAAATAAGCTCGCCTTCCTCATTGTAGTTCCAGTCTCCGGCTAACACACCAAAGTTAGAAGCAATGGTCTTGGCAGTATCAGCAACCAATGGATAAGTTACACCTTCGATACCACCCTGATCTTTGGCTGTCATCAACCAGGCCAGGTGAGTCTCCTCAGTATCTGTAGAAACACCTACGACTGCTACATCTCTTTTTTCAAATTCAGCCAGCTTTTCCTGAAATGCCAGGATCTCAGTTGGGCATACAAAAGTGAAATCTTTAGGGTAGAAGAAGAATACAACATCTTTTTTACCTAAGTATTGATCCAGAGAAAATCCTTCTACGATTTCTTCTCCGTTAATAACTGCAGGTGCGCTGAATGCAGGCGCTTTTCTTCCAACTAATGACATTTTTTAGTTTTTATTTAAAAGTGATAATTAATGAATTTTGATATTTTTTTTGACATCAACTTTCTCTCCCTGTATGTGTAGGGAAAATTTTCGTATGTCAAGATTTTCAATTTTTTTTCGCCTCAGAAAGTCCATTACCAACTCGTTCAGTTCCAGATCTTCAAAGTCTAAAATCTCATTGGTATTGACACAATGTATGTGGTTGTGATTATCCAGTCGGCCATCATAACGTTTGATGCCGTTTTTGGCCAGGACCATCTGAATAAGGCCTTTTTCCACAAAGGTGTCAAGCGTGCTGTAGACGGTTCCAAGCGATATACTGGGGTTGTTTACCCTTACTGACTCATGTACATGCTCAGCTGAGGGGTGTGCTTTTGATGCCTGAACAGTGGCCAGAATAACCATGCGTTGTTGCGTGGCTTTCAGGCCTGCCTGCACGAGTTTTTCCCTTGCTGATTCGAGCGTATTCATTACTTGTCAGGAATTATTCTTAACTAATAATTTTTCTCAAATTTAAAATGAGGTAGGGTATTCTCCAAGCTGGTTGTATAAAAAAACGGAAGGGTATGGCTGCTTTTTTTCGGAAGGCTCCGATGAGAATTGCAAATGTACCCACATTTATTATTAACTTTAACAGATTCCTCAAAAAACGATCTTATGAAAAAGTGTTTTTCATTAATGCTACTTCTGGTTTTCGCACTGGCTTGTGAAGATGGTTTAATCATCACCGTACCGGCCTCCAGTAGCTATTCGGTAAATATGCCTAGTTCGACTATCAACAGCAGTCCGGATAATCTTTTTGAAGGCAGCAGAGAGGTAGATATCACCACCTTCTTTACTGAAGATTCAGAGCAAATTGAGAGTATTAAACTTGACAAGCTCATTTACGAGGTATCTGACTACACCAATACCAGTGGAAATTTCGTATTGATGGATTTGACTATTCAAACCCGCCTTAATGGAAATACAACTGACATTCTCGTCATTAGCGGTCTGGTTGTCGAAAATACAGGAGAAGTGATCGCCTTTGAGGATGGCAACCCGGCTTCTGCGCTGAGTGCAGCTCAGGTGGCAAGTCTTGAGTCTATTATGGATAATCTGCAGCCTTTCGAATTAATCATCAAAGCTGATTTTACCGATGATGTTGACGGAGACTTCACTGTAAAAGTGGCCTGGGATATCACCGCTTCCGTTTCGCAGGATACCGGTGGCTGATACCTGGTAATTTCCAGCTGATATTAATTCCTTTCTGTACGAGGATTTGTAATTCATAACCACATTTTAGTATTTTCATGCATCCAATTAAGTTGCATGAAACGCCTCCTTATTCTGCTCGGAACCCTTCTGCTCGTAGTCTCTTCCTGTGAAGAGGGAGATGGGTTTGAATCCGGGATTGAAAAGACTGTGGAGGTTGAGCTCGAACTGAACACCAACGATATCCTCAACAACAACGGGATCATCGACCTGGCCAGGCAACACGATATTATCAAGACTGACTTTACGGAGTACGTGGGGCAGGTAACCCGCGTAGACATTCACTTTGCCGATATTCAAATATCTGGTCTCAATGAAAATGCCTTTGCTCAGTCTCTGATAAGAGCTGTAGACCTGGACGTCAGGAGTGTTGATGATGAAACCGAGACCTTTGATTTTGCCAGTATTGAAAATATTCCCTATAACACTTCAGCAGCCATACCGGTGTATAGCGCTGACAGTTTGCAAAGTCAGCGACTGCTTAATGCCATCAACTTTATAGGCACTCAGATTGTGCAGAATCGTCCTTTTATATGGGATGTTGGTGGAGCTATTGAGAGAGCGCCTGCCGATCAGCGTATTGTCATCAAAGTTTCCCTGGACGTTACCGTTACGGTAGAGCTTCTGTAGTCGGTTACCGGCTCTTCCATATACCTTCTTCTATATCTCATCAGCATAGTTTTTACTGCGGTACACCTTTTTTATGCGAAATGGTCTTATCTTAGCGTTAGAAAAGCAGGTGTTCTGTACCGGGCTTTACTCCGGTAATGTGCTTTTTTGTCTCAACTACCATTCTGGGTTTTTTAACCACGTCAGTCTTCGATATGTCTGACTTTTTCATGTATTTTTACTATTGCAATCCAAACACTATTTATGATGCGTAAAACTTGTTTATTGACCCTGGTACTGACCGTCTTTTTATGGGGCTGCGGAGAAGCAGGGGTGGAGTCTGATATTTCCAAGACTTCTGAAATTGATTTTGACATTGAGGCTTCAACACTGAATACTGCGTTGGGAAGCACTGTGGGGCAGTCTTTTGATTTTGCCAACCAGGAGTTTGCCAGCTACGTTTCTGATGCCGAGAAATTCACCTTGAACCGGTTGGAATTTGAGATCAAAGACCTGACTGGTGCTCCGGCCGCGACACTGGATATGGAAATCCGCATAGATTTCAGCAATAACACGGCTTCAAAAACAGATGGTGATGCTTTACTCTCTGTTACCAACGTACCTGTTGCCAATACCACCAGTCCGGTTTTACTGTTCAGCACAGACGCCAGTAACCCTGGCATAGCTAACAGTAGTGTTGTGACAGCTTTGGAGCAGGCAATTCTGAACAGAAGCACTGTTGAGCTGGAGATCACTTCTTCGAAAACAGGGGCTGACCTGACTCAGGACTTTACAATCAACCTGCTCTTTGACCTTACTGCCAGAGTGCAGCTTGACTAAACTTACCAGAATAAGAACTTATGAAATCACTTTTTAAGATAACGGCAGTATCCTGTCTTTTAACTTTAGCAGTAAACCAGTCATATGCCCAGATAGATTTTGATTCCTTTCTGGAAGCAGGGGTAGAAGACGCCAACAGGCTTCTTGAGTCCTATATGGAACCTGCCTTTGTGGGCTTTGGCATCGGAATGAATAGTGGGTGGTACAATACGGCCAAGCCTCATAAATTCCTGGGCTTTGATCTGAACGTTTCTATCAGTGCCGCAAAAGTGCCTGACAGCAAGCAGTTTTTTACTTTCAGAGATGCTGATTATAACAATGTGAGGCTCTCAAATCCTAACGACAACAGGCTTCCTACGCTGTTTGGACCTAACCTGGGAGCCGATGACCTGCCGGAGCTTACCTTCCTGGATCCCAACAGTGGTCAGGAGCTTGTAAGAATTACTTCGCCTACCGGTCTGGGAATTGATGAAGATTTGCCAATTAATGCTGTGCCTGTACCTATGATTCAGTTGGGTGTGGGGCTTTTTAAGGGAACAGAAGTAAAACTGAGATACATTCCTGAGCAGAATTTTGACGATAACGGAGAAGATCAGGGGAGTGTTAAGCTGTTTGGTATTGGGGTGATGCACGATATCAAGAGTATTTTGCCGGCAGACAAACTCCTGCCTTTTGACCTGTCGCTCTTTGTGGGGTATACCAGCCTCACTTCCAATGTCTATGTAGATGCAGATGCCAATCAGTTTGCAGAGTTTGATGCTTCTGCTATCACGGCTCAGGTTGTGGCTTCCAAGAAGCTGGCGATTCTCACAGCCTTTGCAGGGGTGGGCTATGCCAAGTCAGATATTGACTTTGGCCTCAAGGGTAACTATACCACAGAGACCACTACTTATACTGATCCTATCAACTTCAACTTCAGCAACAGCGGATTGCGTGCGAATGTGGGCTTTAGATTGAGACTTTTGATTTTCAATATTTCAGGCGAATATGCCATTCAGGAGTACAATACTTACACTCTGGGTTTTGGTGTAGGTTTCAGATAGAAATCTGTTAAGGAACTAAGAATAAGGTTGTCTTAAGAGCATTCTGTCATTGTATTCGCAATGACGGATTGGTTCACTTTTAAGACAACCTTATTTTTTTGATTAGCATTTATCCTGTGCGTATTACTTCCCTTTGAAGTCTGGTTTTCTTTTTTCAATAAAGGCGTTCATGCCTTCTTTCTGATCTTCTGCGGAGAAGAGCATGTAGAAATTCTTACGCTCAAAGTGGAGCCCCTCTTCCAGTGGTACTTCGAATGATCGTTTGACAGACTCCTTGGCCATCTGCACGGCTATAGGAGACATCGCTGCGATTTCCTTAGCCAGCTTTACCGTTTCCTGCATATACAGTTCAACAGGCACCACCTTATTGATCAGTCCATAGCCCAGTGCTTCTTCAGCACCGATGAATTTTCCGGTCAGCACCAGTTCCATGGCTTTTGCTTTGCCAAGGGCTTTGGTGAGCCTCTGTGTACCACCTGCCCCGGGCATTACCCCGATTTTAATCTCAGGCTGGCCAAACTGAGCAGTTTCAGAGGCCACGATCATATCACAGGTCATGGCAAACTCACATCCACCGCCCAGGGCAAATCCTGAAACGGCAGCAATGATAGGCTTGCGGGTTTTGTTGATTTGATCCCAGGTGCTGAACTGGTCTATCTTCCACATATCAACAGTACCTTTACCAGCCATTTGCTTAATATCGGCACCGGCAGCAAAAGCCCTTTCGTTACCGGTGATGATAATCACTCTGACCTCATCGTCCTGATCCAGTTCTTTCAGGGCGTCCCGCACCTCGCCCATCAGTTGAAGGTTAAGGGCATTGAGTTCCTTGGGTCGGTTTAGCTGAATAAGAGCAATATGCTTTTCGTATGCTTTGGTTACTTTAATGAATTCCATAGGTTTGATATTTCTGCATCAAGTTGATAAAATGCACCGGAAAGTTAACAGAGAATTATAAAGCATGGATAGAATAGGCGTCCTTTTTGTTTGTCTGGGGAATATCTGCAGGTCCCCGCTGGCAGAAGGTATTTTTCGCGACAAAGTAAAGCAGGCAGGCCTGGAAGATAAATTCAAAATAGATTCGTGTGGTACTTCGGCCTTTCACATTGGAGAACAGCCTGACCCCCGGTCAAGAGCGAATGCCAGAGATAATGGTATCTACCTGGACCATCAGGCCCGGCAGTTTGTAAGTGCTGATTTCTCTGACTTTGATTATATACTTCCCATGGATGCCAGTAACCATCGCAATGTAATGAAGCTGGAGCCTGAAAATCCCACGGGAAAAGTGATTTTAATGAGAACCTTCGACTCTGAAGGAACAGGAGAGGATGTGCCTGACCCGTATTACGGAGGTGAACGTGGTTTCCAAAACGTATTCGATATTCTGGATCGTTCTACAGAGGAGTTATTACACACTATCAGGGCGGAAAGAGGCATTTGACATGCACGAGACAGAAGAGTTTCTGAACCAGGCGCTGCGGTATGTTCTGGGCTCATGCACCTTGCAGAAAGTGAGTATGCAGGGTGGAGGATATGTCAACACTGCAGCTGTGATAAAGACGGATAGGGGAGATTTTTTTATTAAATGGAATGATGCCGGATTTGCCGATATGTTCATACAGGAGGCCAGAGGACTTGAATTTCTTCATCAGACAGCCACTGTTCAAACCCCTGTTGTGAGAGGGGTGGGGACGGTGTCGGGTAAATCCTTTCTGGTGCAGGAATACTTACAAAGAGGGGCCCCGGACAAGAACTACTGGACCGACCTTGGTGAACACCTGGCCGCTCTGCACCTTGTTAAAGGAGAGTACTTTGGTCTGGACCACGATAACTATATCGGCCGACTACCTCAGCCAAACGGGCAAAAGAGTGACTGGCAGAGCTTTTATCGGGAGGAGCGCCTGAGGGCACAGTTGACTCTGGCTGTTTCAAACTCATTTGTATCACGGCATTTTGTCCAGCGCTTTGAGGGCTTCCTAGAGAAAAGTGATGAGTTAGTGCCTGCTTCAGAGCCTTCATTTTTACATGGTGACTTATGGAACGGCAATGTGATGCCCGGAACAAAAGGAGAAGCTTACTTCTTTGATCCGGCCATTTACTATGGTGCCAGAGAGATGGACCTGGCCATGACACATCTGTTTGGAGGTTTTGAGCGAAGGTTTTATGAAGCTTATGATGCTGTTTACCCAATACCTGATCACTTCGATGAATTGGTAGATTTATACAATTTGTATCCACTCATGGTTCATGTAAACCTACTCGGGCCGGATGCAGGTTATGTCGGCTCAATAGAGCATATTCTGAACCGTTATCTCTAGAAGCCTTTTAGCTCCCCGATCTTTTATCTAGATGGGTCTGCAAACCATCTGAAAGTTGTTTCGGGAGCGTTGTTCAATGATAATCCGCCTTTCTTTCATCAGCTCATCAATCGTGTCCTGATCATAGTTTTTTACGGTTATCAGCTCCAGGCCTTCATTGTAGTAGATAAGGAAATCATCGAGCAGGGCCAGTCTTAGCTTTTCCCGCTTATCGGGGTTATCATCTATACAAATAGTAAAGGAGATGGCCGAGTTCTGCATCAGGTTGATGACCAGGTTCTGCCGGTTAATATGCTCGAAGATGGCCTGAATATGATTTTCATTGATGAAGGAGAAATCGCTGATTTTAAAAGAAATCACCGTTTGCCTGTCCTTTCTGATAATGGCCGGTTTGAGATTAGGTATAAGGCAGTCGTTGATGAGGGTGCCGGGTGCCTCTGGATTTTCAAAGGATTTTACATACAGAGGAATGTCTTTCTGAGCCAGCGGCTTGATCGTTTTCGGGTGAATCACGGAAGCTCCGTAATAGGTCATTTCGGCCGCCTCTTTATAAGGAAGCTGGTCATACTTGGTGGTGTCTGAAAACTGCTTGGGGTCTGCATTTAAGATCCCAGGCACATCTTTCCAGATGGTAACCGACTCCGCACCGACCGAGGTGGCAAAAATAGCTGCGCTGAAGTCACTGCCTTCCCGACCGAGGGTGGTTGTATCAAATTTGGCATTGGAGCCTATAAAGCCCTGGGAGAGCACGATGCCATCCTCTATCAGTTGGTTGACATGGGAGCGAATAATGCTCTGGCTGGCACCCCAGTCCACGCGGGCAGCCCTGTGTGTCAAATCCGTTTTGATTACTTTGCGGGCGTCCAGCCAGTGGGTTGAAATTCCCTGCTGATTAAGGTAAGCTGCTACGATTTTTGTGCTTAATATCTCTCCCTGAGAGACTGTCTGGTCATAGATAAAATCATAGCCCAGGCTACTGCTGAATTTACTTAGCTGATTCTGTAAAGCCTCAAAGCTTTCATCTATATCTCTCGCAAGGGCTTCATCCCCTGTAAGGTCCAGATTCTGTATAATATTGGTGTGGTATTCTCTGATTTCTTTCAGTACCTCGGTAGTGTCTTCTTCAGCCATGGTAGTGGCCAGAAGTTTCTCCAGAGCATTGGTGGTTTTGCCCATGGCTGAGATTACTACTACTAAAGGTGTGTCCGCATGTGAGCGTACAATAGAGGCCATATTTCTCACTGATTCTGCATCCCTGACCGAGGCGCCTCCAAACTTAAATACTTTCAAGTGTCGTGGTTATTTTTAGTAATTTCGCTGCAAGTTATTAACGAAATCGGAGATAAAAATTATTGTTTGAATGCCAGCAGCAGAAAATTCCAGAATCGCGCTTCCTGTAGGGTCCAATCTGGACCGTTTTATTATGACCAACCAGGAGGATTTTCCCTTCGCATCGGGAGAACTTTCTCAACTTATACGTGACCTGGCCTATGCCGGAAAAGTGGTGAACCGTGAGATCAATATGGCAGGTTTATCAAACATCACAGGAGCTTATGGCTCTGAAAATGTGCAGGGTGAGGAGCAGCAAAATCTGGACGTAGCAGCTAATATTCGCTTTAGCAGGGCGCTTAAGAAAGGTGGCGAGGTTGCTGCCGTAATCTCCGAAGAGGAAGAAGACATTATTGACCTGAGTAACCCAAGGGCCAAATACATTGTGGCTATTGATCCGCTCGATGGCTCATCTAATATTGATGTGAATGTTTCTATCGGTACGATCTTTTCAATTTACAGGAGACTTTCTCCTCAGGGAGGGCCTGTGCAGATGGAAGATGTACTGCAGCCCGGTAAGGCACAGGTAGCAGCGGGATACATTCTTTATGGATCCTCTACCATGTTTGTCTACACCACCGGCAATGGTGTCAATGGCTTTACCTATGAGCCTTCTCTTGGAGAGTACATCCTGTCTCATCCGGGTATGCAAATGCCATCCATGGGTAAGATTTACTCGATAAATGAGGGGAACTACAACTCTTACCCGGAGTCGGTCAAGAAGTATGTAGAACTTTGCAAGGAACGCAGCTATTCCGCACGGTACATTGGTTCGCTGGTAGCAGATTTCCACAGAAATATGCTGAAAGGAGGTATCTATATTTACCCGTCCACCTCCAAATCGCCCAATGGTAAATTAAGGCTTATGTATGAGTGCAACTGCCTGGCCATGATAGCAGAGCAGGCAGGAGGTCTGGCTACAGATGGTACACAGCGGATCATGGAAATTAAGCCGGAGACATTACACCAGAGGGTGCCTTTCTTTGTAGGTAGTGCTGAAATGGTGGAAGAGGCCATGGGTATGGAGTCTTAGACTCCTGCGCCCTCTTAGGAGCTATAACGCTTTCGGGTTTCTACCTTCTGCATTTCTCTTTCAAGGATCATTTGCGAGATGACCAGGGCAGGTTCTGCTTCATTGGAGGCCAGGGCGGCCTTGAGCTTATTTTCGGATATGTCAATGCGATACAGGACCTGAAGTAACCTGCCAAAGTCTTTTTCCAGAAGGTAGCTGACAATGTAAGTAAGCTTCTTCAGCAGGGTCTCATGACTGAGCTCAGCCTCCTTTATCATCAATTCAGACTCATCCAGATTGAAGTCTTTGCGAATAAGGGATATACCGGTTTGTAGATCTTGAGTATTCATGAAAAATCCCGCCTGGGCGGGATCTGTTTTATTCAGCTGTTTCTTCTTCCGATGTGGCTTCTGCTTCCGGAGCCTGGTCTTCTTCTTGTTGCTCAAAGACTTCAGGGTAATCCCGGGCCAGCAGGTTGTACCAGGTCACGAGTTTTTTAATGTCTGATACGTATACTCGATCCTCATCATAATCGGGCAGTACATGTGAAAGGAAAGATTTGAGCTCATCGGGTGCTGAGTTCTTGTCGAGGCCTGTATCGCCTTCAAATTCTTTGTGAATGTTCTGCATTACTTCTTCCAGAGGAGTGGCTCCATCTTCAGTATGGCTGTAAATGGAGATCTCACTGAATATAGAGACGCGGGAATCTGCGCCTACAACCAGTTTGGTTTTCCTGGCATCCATAGATTCCAGTATAACTCCTGACTTGGAAGGTTTTAAGATTTTAAACAGGCCACCTTTACCTGCTACCGATGCAATCTCTTCAAATTTCATATTCAATTGGTTTACATTACCGGCCGTGTAATCAGCCGGTATTGTATAGTTTGTTTACTCAATAATGGCTCAAAGAAAGTTTACCATTAGTCCACCGTCAAGAAAAATTTCAATTATTCACAATGTCCCGTATGTAGGCTGTCAAATCTTCTCTGCCCACTGCTGTTTCTGCTGAGGTGGCAAACATGACAGGGGTTTCGGCCCAGGTCTGTAGCAGTGCCTTTCTGAAGCGTGCCACCGATTTTTGCGTCTTGTTAATGGACTGTTTATCTACCTTGGTGAAAACAATGGCCAGCGGAATGCCATGGCCCCCAAGCCAGTTGATAAATTCAAGATCTATTTTTTGCGGGTCAAGCCGACTGTCTACCAGTACAAAAACCAGCTGCAGATTCTCTCTGTTGAGAATATACTCCTCGATCATCTTGCCCCATTCGCCACGTTTGGTCTTACTGATTTTAGCGTAGCCATAGCCCGGTAAATCCACCAGGTACCAGGATTGGTCGATCAGGAAATGGTTGATCAGTTGGGTTTTTCCGGGGGTCTGCGAAGTCTTGGCCAGTTTCTTTCTGCCCGTGAGCATGTTGATCAGGGAAGACTTCCCCACGTTAGACCGGCCTATAAAGGCAAATTCCTTCTTATCAGGCTTCGGACATTGCTGATAATCCGAATTACTTACTACAAATTCCGCTGCCTTGATCATGCCGCAAAGGTAGGGAAGAAATTCAATAGGCCATGAGCCTATCATCTGATGCGCAGGTACCGGTTATGGCTGCCTCAGTCATCATGCAGTACCAGCATACACATTTGGGCATTGAGAACGGATTCGCGCGTGATTCGCTTTTTAAAAAGCCTCTCAAAGAGATTGTGATGTCTGGGAATGATAACGGTAAGATCTACCTCGTTTTCTTTTGCATAGTTTTCAATGCCTTCTGCCACTTTAGCCTCCGTCACAAAGTTGAACTGGTGGTTGAGGGCTGAAAAGTAGTCTTTGAGACTCAGTGCTTCTTCTGCTTCTGTGATATCGAGCGATTCGGGAGAGGCGCTGATGTGAAGGAGGTGAATCTCGCTTTGAAAATCTGTGGCAAGTGACCTGACCGGTGCGAGGTTGTCGAATTCTTTAATCTGATGATAGTCAGCAGCAATCGCCACTTTTTTAAAGCCGCTGAACCTGTGGTTTTCAGGAACCACAAGCACGGGTATATTTACATCACGGGCTACGTTATAGGTGTTACTTCCCATAAAGTAATCCAGGCGATTGGTACAGCCTTTAGTGCCCATGATAATCAGTTCATAGGAGCGTTTCTCCATCGCGGTTTGTACAACATTGGTAAGAAAACCCATTCTGGTCTCGTGGGTATAATTAATTCTGCCAAGCTCCGGTACTTCCTGTGCCAGGGCAACCCAGGCATCGCGGATTACCTGTTCCTGATCGAGTCGGTCCCGGTTGTCGGCTACTACGCCAATATCTGTAGCCGGTACAGGAATATAGTAGCTGTGGATAAGATGTAGCTGCGCATTGATGCGCTGTGCCAGTTCTATGGCATAGCGGAGTGCATCGCGTGAACAATCTGAAAAGTCGATGGGAACGAGAATATTATTGATTTTCATGACCTTGGGTTTTAGGGGTGAGCAATACCTTTTTTATAGTATCAAGGTACCCTTAGTCATGATAGATTTCGGTGAGATGGATCAGGGGAGGGGATGATTTTTATCAGAAAGAGGGTATTATACAGGGCTGTAAAAAATGAATGCGCCCCGTCCGGGCGCATTCTCTCTTAACAAATAAGAACAGTCTGAAGAGGATTTCTGACTTATTCTTGCCTTTACCGTGGTCCATGATTGTTCAGGACACTTCTTCGGTTTAATGTCTTTTCCTGGTCCTTCACAGGCTGTTCTTTGTCAAACAGCACAAAAGGTCACAGGCGATGCCTGAAGCATCGTTTTTTTGTCTGCTATTGGCCATGTCTGATTAAGGTTTAGTCAGGATGCCAGTAAGAGACTTCGGTTGGTTTACGTGGTTTTATTTAAGGTGTGAGTAGGGGTAAAGCAAGCTGCCGATCTCCACCGGCAGCTCTGGTTTTCACTAAAACTACTTACTATGATAGAAAAGTGAATAGTGTGTATAATAGACTATATGAGTCTCTTTGCCGTTTCTTCAAACGGTTTATGTCAATGCTGACAAATGAGTCTTTAGTCAGTTTATGCATTACTTTTCCGAGGCAATAGTGGTAATTAAAACAACTCCGAAAAGCCCCTGATCTCCATAACGAGAGGTAGCTTGCGTACCTCTTATGGTGCGGACTTTCTTTACCTGTACAGGGGTAATCAGCAAATTCAGCTGTGAAAGTGAACTGGTCACGGGTACACCGTCTACTACATAAAGAGGCTCTTTCTGTGTAGCGTTTACCGAATTGTATCCACTCATAAATACCCTGGCGTCCGACCCGGTTCCCATAACTCTCAGTCCCTGTACGCTTTGCAGTACCTGAAGCATATTGTTGTATTGAGAATAATCCTTGCCATTTTGGAGCTTGTCCTGATTTGCCTGGTCAGTAGCAGTACAGCCAGACAGAACAATGATTATTCCTGCGAGCAATATGTGGTTGGTTAGCTTTTTCATAGTTGTAAAAACTAAAAAGGGGCTGGCTTAAGACCGGCTCAAAACAGCCCCTTTCATTTTATTGCTTAGTCAGTGTCATAATAGGCCTTCTGCTAAAGGCACGACCATCTGCCAGGAAGTGGCGGGTAGTCATCTTGATTATGCCTGCACAACCAAAAGCAGAACCGCTGGTTATTTGAGGCAGAATCAGGCCAAAGCTAGGATGAGGCCAGGTCTCCTGTCTGTCAGAAGTCAGAGCATCTGTCTCAGGGTCATGTGTAACGATGTAATCCCTTCCATCGGTCCACCAGTCCTGAATCGTAAACTGGTTCTCCTCTGGTCCGGCTACAATGGTCACAACTCTTCCTTCAATTCTTGGAGTAGTTGAACTTGGATAGTTACCGTTAGTGGTAATTTCCCAGGTACCTACCAGGTCGGCAGCAATGTCAGCCGGCTCAGGGCAGGCAACTGTCAACTCGAATACAAAGGCTTGCTTCAGACCCGTGTTGGCTGGTTGGAAGATCTCAAATCGTGAATTACCACCACTTACTGTGGTTACTCCATTATCAGTAGATACATCCAGTACATTCGCATTGTATACGGTACCGTCCTCTGTGGTTACTTCACCAAAGAAGTCAAAAGACTCACCGAATTCCAGGTCGCGACCAATGGCGGTTCTGATATCAGCTGCCTGAATAATCAGGTCAGTAGGGAAGCTTGTCAATCGAGCCACTTCTATGGTATCTGTAGCAGTTACCACACCTACTGTATACAGCACGGCTGTGCCATTAGGATCCACAACAGGTGCTGTGAACTGACCGGTATTCGGATCAGCACCACTCAGGATCATTCTTTCCCGAAGGTTCTCGAACTGAATCATACCACCTCGCTGAAGGTTGGTAAGGGCTTCATTTCTCACCTTTCTGAAGTCTGTGTTGTCTTTACAGCCCCATACCATAGCAACTAAGGCCAGCATAGAGAGCAATAAACTTATCTGTCTTTTATTCTTTTTCATCTGTCTCTTAGTTTATGAATCCGGCAGGGTTGTTATCCCAGAAAACCTGGTCTTGCGTATTTCTCTGCTCAAAATTCGGGTTGCTGTTAGTCGTTCTTTCATTCTCAGGATAGAGGAATGATCTCATAATCGGTCCCAGATCAAATACAGGGTCTACCAGGAATGATGGGAAACCTGTACGTCTGTACGTGTTGAACGGCTCGATAGCATTACCCCAGGAGGAGATATACCACTCACGCGTAATGATGTCCAGTTTACCTGACGGATCAGCAGCAGCATACTCAGCCAATACATCAGCCACATAGGCATCAATGTCGGCCGAACCCGGATTACCATCAGGGTAGAAGCTGATTACCTTAGCGATGTGCTGACGGATACCTGTTTCCAGGTAAGTAGCTGCATCACCTGTAGTGCCCAATGTAAGCGCAGCTTCAGCCAGCATGAACTGTACCCATGATGAAAGCATCACCGGATGGATACCGTTACCGCCCAGGTTATTGGAATCTACTACATCAGCAAACTGATCGTCAAAAGCACCGGCAGCAGGATATACACCATATACCGTTCTCAGGTTTCTGTCATTGGGGATAGAGTTCGGATCTCCGTGATCTCTGCCCCAGTAGCCATCACCGATGTTACAGAAAGGATATCTTCCGTCACCAGCACATGGCAGCTCAGAAGCGTTCTGAGGATCTCTCGTAGTCTGTCTGTAGAAGTAGTACTTCATACGTGGATCTTCCACGCTGTTGGCATCTCTCATATGAGCCATCAGGAAGTTGGGCATATAAGCCGCACCACCTGTGATATAGTTGGCTGTGAAGAAGGGGTGTCTGCTTTCGAATGGAGGTCCTGAAACACCGTAACGGAATTCCATGTCCTCACTGTTGCTGTCGATCAGGTTACCATCAGCAATCAGCGCATTGATAGCTGCAGTAGACTCAGTAGCAGTTACCAGTCTGGTAGTCAGCCTCATTTTCAGCTTAAAGCTGTTGGCAAATCTAATCCATGCATTCTTGTCACCACCAAAGAACAAATCGTTGGTAGGGGCAGGACCAGCCGTGTTTTCGAGGGTTTGGATACCCTGATCCAGCAGATCATACATAGCTGCATAGATAGACTCTCCGGTGTCTACATTCGGGTTACGAATCTCAGGGTTATTAGCTTCGCTGAATACAGCACCATCTGTCAGGTCTACCATGTATACAAACATGGCCGCCTTCATGATCTGAGCCATACCCAGGTGTACACCGAGGTCGTCATTATTTTCAGCCAGTGTTTCCAGGGTAATGAAGTCCTGGTTGAAACCGTAAAGTCTCGTCCACTCTCCATTCAGCACGGTAACACCTGCCTGGGCATTGTAAGTAGCTCCGGTAACAGACATTCTTACTGCCTGATCTACCGTGCCTGACATATCCTCACTCTGATCGCGCAGGTTAAGCTGCATGGTGTTCAGAATGAAGTTGGGGTCAGCTGAGCTCAATCCCAGTGCATTCGGGTTTTCAATAAGGGGTTCCAGTTCTAATGTCTCGCATGAAATAAATGCGAACACGATGGAGAAAAGGAATAATGATTTTATAGATATTTTCTTCATCTGATCTGCTATTAAAATTGGATTCTAAGACCTAGTGAGAACTTTCTGATGGATGGGTCAGCAATACCCTGCTCACCAAAACCATTCTCTCCTGACGTGTTGTTTTCAGGGTCAAGTCTGATACCTTTCGGGAAGTGAGGAGCGTACCAGAAAACGTTCTGAACGTTACCGGTAAGTGTCACACCCTGCAGACCTACTTTCTGCGCCCAGTTGGTAGGCAGTGAGTAGTTCAGGTTGATCTCTCTGATTCTGAATACAGAAGCATCGAAGATGTTGTTTTCGAAAGACCTGAAAGAGTTACCGAATACGATATCGTTCAGGGTCATCTGAATACGGTTAGGGATTTTGTTACCAGACTCATCCAGCAAAGGAAGACCGGTATTTACATCACCCAGTACACCGGGAAGGAAGAAAGTACCTTCGCGATCTTCAGTATCAGTTGATACACCTCTTTCGTAAATACTTCTTACATAAGTAGAGAGGATGTCACCACCGTGGGTGTACTCCAGTTGTACTGTCAGATTGAAGTTTTTATAAGTCAAACCGTGAATCTGAGAGATTTGGAAATCAGGATTCGGATCTCCTGTTACTCTCTGATCAAGTCCTACATCACCACTGGTAAGCAGGGTGCCGTCATTCGGGTTGATCAGGGCATTACCTTCATCATCTCTTACGATGTAAGTAGTTCTGAAAACACCGAGTGGCATACCGATTACGGCAGCATTGTTACCTGAATACTCCACAAATGGCTCAGGAAGATCGATTACGGTAGTTTCGTAAGCCGTGAAGTTATTGGTAATAGAGTAGGTCATGTTACTGTTTCTCACAGGGAAAACTGTGATACCCATCTCTAAACCTTTGGTATCAATACGACCTGCATTGATAGAGGTACTGGTAAAACCGGTTGAAGGTGGTAGCTGTGCGCTGAATACCTGATCTTCACTGATTTTCTTATACCAGCTGATGTCCAGATCAACCGCTCCATTGAAGATGGTAGCTTCTGCTCCGAGCTCAAATTCTCTCTGTCTCTCTGGCTTTAGGTTAGGGTTAGGCTGAACACCACTGATTGAATTGGTGGTAATGTTCTCGCCATCCACTATCAGAGAAATAGGAGTCAGGTTCAGTACAGGTCGGGTTCTGAAAGCCGATGGGAAACCGGCAGAAGAACCGTAACCGAATCGCAGCTTGAGGAAATCTACGAAATCAGGCATGGCAGACTCCCATACTTCTGTTGGGATGAAAGCTACCGATGCACTTGGGTACAGCAGTGAGTTATTTTCAACCTCTAACTGTGATCCCCAGTCGTTACGGGCACTCAGTGTGAGGTACAGGTAATCTCTGTAAGCCAGCTCTGTCTGAGCATAAAGACCCAGAACGTTAGTACGGGTTTTAGAGTCTCCGGCAGGCTGATAGTTCAGGAAGTTTTCATGCTGGAAGAAACCAAATACCAGTTGCTCGGTACTGTTGATACCAAAGGTTTTGGTGTTGATACTTCGTGCATTGAAACCTAACTGACTGGTAATAGAGAGGTCGCTGTTGATGGCTATCTCCTTGGTGTTCAGCAGGATGTTGTGGTCAAAGTTAGAACGGGTAAATGAGCTCTGGTTATAGAAGCCCAGTCCCTGACTAAATCTCACACCACCTTTGTTCTCACGCTGGAAGCTCTCTGTTACATACTGATCGTAACCCAGTCTGTAGCTTACATTCAGGAAATCAGTTAACTCGTAGGTAAGTCCTACTTTCATGAATACCCTGTTGTTGTCGCTACCAATCTGGTGATTGTTGTTTTGCCAGATAGGGTTATCACGGTCAGTTCTGTACCAGGTACTGGCACCTGTGAAAGGGTTCTCCCATGGAAGTCCGAGCAAGTCGTAGTTTCTTGGCAGGAACAGTGTTCTGCTGAAGATATCCTGGGGAGGTCTTCTGATTACTGTATTGTTGAACTGAAAAGTCGTAGACAGATTCAGTTTTTCGGCAATCTTGGTGTTAGCACTCAAAGAAAGGTTCAGCTTTCTGAGGTTGTTTGAAGACAGATAACCCTCTTCATCGTTGTAACCTACACTGAAGCCAATAGTTGACTCACCCACGCGGGCATTTGCTACCAAAGAAGTATTGGTACCACGGCCGTTCTGGAAGAAGTCTTCAATGTTATTCGGGAAAGCCTGATAAGGTACGGTACCCTGCAAATCAGGGAAAATACCGGCAAATCTGCTCTGATTGAAATGGTTATTTACAATGTAGTTATCATCAAATCTACCACCCCAGTTTCCTACAAAACCGGTGTTAGGGGTATTTTGTGATCCCTGTCCGTAAGTGTTCTGGAATTCAGGAAGACCCGTTACCTGGTTGATAAATACCTGCTGTGCCAGTGTGATCGACAGGTCTTCACCTGTGTTGCGACCGGCAGTTTTGGTAGTCACCAATACCACACCGTTTCTACCTTCCTGACCGTACAGAGAAGATGCTGCCAGACCTTTGAGGATCTTGATATCTTCAATGTTGTTAGGGTCAAGGTCAACAAAACGGTTGCCTTCGTAGAATACACCATCTACAATGTAGAGGGGCTGGTTATCACCGTTGATAGAGGATACACCCCTGATCACTACGTCAGTAGCAGAACCAAGTAAACCACCACGAGAGGTGATCTGTACACCAGGAACTTTACCGCGAAGAATATTCGCTACGCTGTTTTCAGGTCTGGTTTCGATCAGCTCTGATTTTACTTCTGAAAGAGCAAAACCCAGTGCTTTTTTCTCACGGGCAATACCCTGAGCCGTTACCACGAATTCTCCCAGACTGGTAGCATCTTCTACCAGAACTATATTGATAACGGTCTGATTACCTATTTCTACTTCCTGAGTAATATAGCCGAGGAAGCTGAAAAGCAGCGTTCCGCCACTGTCAGGCACGGTAATGCTGTAGTTACCATCAGGATCAGTCAACACACCATTGGTAGTACCTTTTAGTTGTACTGTAGCCGTAGGCAGGCCCTGACCATCTTCCTGAGAGGTCACCTTACCTGTGATGGTGCGTTCTTTGTAATCTTCCACTCTGCGGAAATCAGTAGTCTTTTTATCAGCTCTCACTATGCGTGAGGCAGATATGTTTGCATTGATCTGCTTGAACTTGAGGTCAGCTTCTTTCGAAACCAGTTCAAGGATCTCAGCTACTGTATATTGTCCTGTTGGAAGATTCAGTCTGACTTTCTGATCAATATCCTCACTTTTGAAGATAAATCTGAAGTCTGAACTCTTTTCAATCAGGTCGAAGGTCTCCGAGATTGTAGAGTTATTCAGCGTAACATAGATCTTATAGTTCTTTACGCTTTGTGCATTGGTCTCATTAGCCATTAATGAAGCCATCAAAAAAATCTGGAATATTAGTCCATATATAGAATGCTTCATACCCTTAAGGAGTAAGCGTTTGTACTTATTTTGCATATATTGAGGCGTTTTTTTTAAAACAAATTTTGGAGTCCTGGGTGGTCTATTTGGCGGTAGAGAGCCCAGGCTTCTTTTCTATATGTGGTGTCTTGCGCTAGCTTGTGTCAGTCATTTGTCTTTTCAGTTAGTTTTAGTGTAATCTTCTTCTCGTTTATTTGATAAGTAAAGCCCATGGTGAAGCCCAATGAGCTGAGTACATTTTCCAGGCTTTCGTTTTTGAACTTACCTGTACCGTGATCATTCAGTCTATTTGTGTCACCTTCTATCGTTATTTGCACGTCATACCATTTCTCCAGCACCCTGATCATGCTGTTCAGCTCGGTGTTGTTGAAATAGATCACGTTATTTTTCCAGGAAAGAATCTCCCTGAAATCGAATTCTCTTTTGGTTAATCCGGTAGACTCACCAGTCCAGACGGCCTGTTCTCCGGGGGTGAGAATCATTTCCTCTGCCACATTATTGCTGAGGCTGCTCTCTTTAAGTTCTACTTTTACTTTACCGGTAGCCAGCGATATGGCTTCGTCATTTCCTTCGTAGGCATTCACATTAAAAGAAGTACCCAGGGCAGTGGTCTTCAAATCTTTTGAAATCACCACAAAGGGCATGTTTTCATCGCGTGCTACACGGAAAAAGGCTTCTCCCGTCAGGTATATAATGCGGTTTTCCTTGCCGAAGTCTTTGGCATAGGTAATGGTGCTTTCTGAATTCAGGGTGGCCGTAGACCCGTCCATAAGGGTAATGGTATTGCGGTACCCTCTGGGAGCTACTCTGGTGATCTGCTCGGTGGCGGGGTTTGTAGTTACTTCCGGAGCCGGAATTACAAAATATCCGATCAAAAGCACGAGCGCCAGCCCTACAAAGATTTTGATGCCGGCAGCACTCTTTCTCTTTCGGGGGTAGCCATAAGCTTCTCGGTCCCGGGCGACCTGCCTGGCCGGTTGTGGCTTCTTAAGCCCGTGTACTCTGGCCTGAATGCCATCAAAGACGGCTTCCTTGTCAAAGTCTGTCAGCAATTCATCGCCTGATATTTCTTCCCACTTCATTTTAAAAAGTGACTCTGCTTCTTCTTTATTCTCAGGCAAACTCAACCAGAAACGGAGCTCTTCTAATTCTTTCTCTGAGCATTCCCCTTTGAGGAAAGCCCTGATGAGATCTTCTTTGGCCAATGTTTTAGATTATTATGTTGTTATGAGTTATCTACACAGGAAATTTGCTCTACCGTTACTCGGGCAGAAGATTTTTTCGAGAAATAATTTGTTGGCCGTAGAGTAGAGATAAAATTAAAGGGTCATCTGTCTGACGCTTTGGGAGTTACGGGAAAGAGATTCGGGAAGAATAATATTTGTTCAGACTATTAAAAGAATCAGGAGGACAGCACAATCCAGGTAGTCATGCAGGTATTTGATCGCCTTTCGCATCTGGCCTTCCACCGTATTTACCGAGATATTCATCTGTTCGCTGATCTCTTTGTTGGAAAGTCCGTTAAATCGACTCAGTTTAAATACTTCCTTTCTTTTCGGGGGGAGGGTCTCAATAGCCTTCATCAGCTCCTGCTCCAGTTCTTTGAAGAAAATGCTCTCTTCAGTGTAATTGGTACCTGTGGTAAGGTGTTCAATCCCTATCTCACTGCGCAGCTTGGCATTGTCCCTGATTTTGTTGAGCGTCAGGTTTTTGGCAATCTTAAAAATCAAACCATTAATGGAGAGTTCGCTCTTCACCTGATCCCGGTAAGTCCAGAGTTTTACGAAGACATCCTGTACAATCTCTTCGGTCTCTTCTTTTGAACCCAGGTAGCTGTAACAAAAGTTAAAAACCTTGACATGGTAGCTCTCGAAGAGTGCTTCAAGCGCCCACGCATTCCCATTCTTCAATGCGGTTACAAGGTCAGTCATACTTTGGTCGAATATTCTAATTGACTCATGAAAGGCCATGAACAATTAGTTAAATTGTTTCAACGGCACTTTTCCTATGGCCGTAGAGCGAATTTTATATGTGAACGGAAGAGGCTGTAAAAGTTGCACTACAAATTGAGATTCCGATCACATTCCCGCTATATCTTTTTATGATAACAATTGATTTTGCATTTACCCATAACGGCAAAGCATGGATTTCTAACGGAAATTTTAGTTTGATATTCTGGTGAGCAGTCGGTTTTTGGGTTGAATGGCAATTTTTGCAATGAGCGGCAGGCTTAATTATTCTTCGAAACCTGCAACGAATAAAGAAGTTTCAGGTCTTTGAAGCGTAACAAACCTCACCGCTATGTGGCTCAACCACCTTAAAATTTCATTCAGGTCACTCACAAGAAGCAAGTCTTACACATTGTTGAATTTGCTCGGGTTAAGTTCTGGACTCGTAGTTTTTATACTTATAACCCTCTATACAAGTCACGAGCTCAGCTACGACAACTACCATGAAAAAGGCGATCGTATCTATGGTCTTTACAAACAGGATGAGGGACATTTTTATCAGGGTACAGATAAGTATGCCGTGGTGCCTTTTATACTGGCGCCTACCATGATGCAGGACTTTCCTGAAGTGGAAGCTTTTACACACATGGGCTCGAGAAATAATGTGATCATGAGGGTAGGAGATGAGACTTTTCTGGAAAAGAAGGTACATCTGGCCGATCCGGCAGTTTTTGACTTGTTTACTTTTGATCTGTTGGCAGGTAACAGAGATGAGTTACTGAATGGTCCAGACGCCATGGTCATTTCAGAGTCTATGGCTATAAAGTATTTCGGGAAAACTGATGTGATTGGCGAGGTCATTCATTTTCGTAATGAGCTTCCGTTTCGGATAACAGGGGTCATCAGAGACATGCCTGTGAATTCTCACATGTTAATGCACATCATCCTTAATTTTGAAGGAGTGGTCAGATCACAGGATGGCCCCGAAAGACTGGTCAACTGGAATCAGAGCTCCTATCAAAGCTATGTATTACTCAAGCCCGGAGTAGAGGCAGCAACCGTTCAGGAGAAGCTACCTGTATTAAGGGAGAAATATGCAGATGACCCGATTGATGAGGATGGCCAGGAGTCTGTTTATCACCTGCAAGCCCTCAGAGATGTGCACTTCAGCAAAGATGTAATTTTCGATATTGCCCCCAAATCTGACAAACAAGCTATCTATGTTTATGCGGGCATTGCGCTTATGATTCTGATCATAGCGCTTATCAATTATGTAAACCTGGCTACGGCCAAAGCTCTCAACAGGGCTCGGGAAGTTGGTATCAGAAAAGTTATTGGGGCGCAGCGTTCGAGCCTCATTTTCAGTTTTATAACAGAGTCAGGGTTACTGGTTTTTACCGCCATTGCTTTGTCTCTGGTAGTACTCTTATTCCTTGTTCCTCCCTTTGCATCATTCATTGACAAACCTTTGGTGCTGGAACTTGATTCTGCCCGATTCTGGTTTTTTCTTTTATCACTGGCTGTGAGTATGACCATCATTTCCGCTACTTACCCGGCTCTGATACTGTCTGGTTTTAAGCCTGTAGCAGCTTTAAAAACCCGGGGAAGCAACAGGGGAGGTAATGCAATGTTCAGGAACATACTGGTTGTATTTCAATTCACTATTTCCTGTGCTCTGATTTTGGGCGCTGCCACGCTTACACAACAGCTGAATTTTATTCAGAATATGGATACCGGTTATAGCAGGGATCAGATTGTTGTGATGAGAGTCCGGGATAAAATGATACGAGAGCAACTGGATGTATTTAAAGAAGAACTGAGACGAATCTCCGGAGTGAGTGCTGTATCATCTTCGAATTCTCTGCCCAACAATTTCACCTCGAGCAGTAATGCAGAATGGGTCGGGCAACAGGACGAAGAGGTGACACTGTATACCAATACAGCTGATTACAGCTTTGTGGACTTGTATGAACTTGAGCTAGCAGAGGGCAGAGGATTTGACGAGAGCATTGCAACCGATGAAACAGCGGTACTATTAAATGAAGCCGCGGTGAAAGCACTTGGCTGGGAGAACCCTGTCGGCAAACAGATGATTCGCTGGTGGGGCGATACGGGACGCGTGGTAGGGGTACTCAAAGATTTTCACCTGCATTCTGTCCATTTGGCAATTGAACCCATGCAGATTTTTCAAAGAAGCGGGCAGTTTCATGTCTCAGTCAAAATGGAGGGAGATCATGTCGAGGGAATACTGAGTGATATTGAGTCTGTATATCAAAGTTTCAATCCTGTATATCCGATCGATTATAGCTTTTTTGATGATGTTTTCGATAGGGCTTATATGAGTGAAATTAAGGCTGCCCGGCTGGCAAAATGGTTCACAGCATTGGCCATTGTTATTGCATGTCTGGGGCTTTACGGCCTGGCGACTCATAAGGTACAGCATAGACTTAAGGAGGTAGGAATAAGGAAAGTACTGGGGGCATCACTCACAGAGCTCTTACGCCTGCTGTCAAGAGATTTTGTGCGACTGCTGTTGATCTCCTTTTTGATCGCTGCGCCTGTAGCCTGGTTGGTTATGGATGACTGGCTGAATGGCTTTGCCTATCACATTGAAATGGGTATTGGTACTTATTTGCTGGCCTTGGTTCTGATGGTTCTGATGGCCGGGTTAACGGTGGGTTATCGAACCTATGCTGCGGCTGTGAGAAACCCTGTGCAGGCACTGAGAGACGAGTAATGTAAGGGGGACCAGGGATTTTAATGGTTGCAGGCGGTGTACACCACGGTACTCTTGAGTACTACATCTGAGGGTATGGCATTTCTGAAGCTTACGGGTACACCCTCATAAGGGTAGTCTGGCTGGCCTTTGACTACAATAAAATGCAAGTGTGGATAGCCAGCCAGCCCCGAGCGTCCGGTAATGCCCAGCACATCACCCTGCTCCACTTCCTGACCTACGGTGACTGAAATGCCGTTTTGAGGTGAATGCAGATAGTAGCCGAACGTATTGTCTCCATGGTCAATCAGTACATAGTTGCCTGTGCCTCCTCCGGTACTGGAAGCACCGTTCATAACCCTGCGTACCCTGCCACTGCGGGCAGCCGTGAAGGGTGTTCCCTCCGGCATATCAAAATCAAAGGCATATTGATCGGGCTGTCCGGGAGCGTGATAAGAAAAAGAGCAGTTGACAAAACCCATCTTATAGGCTTCTCCCACACCATAAGGCAGCACATAGTCAGAGCTCACGGGGTTGGGGTACACTTGTCCGTCACAGCCGGTTTGACCGGTATATTGAAAATTCTGCGGACTGCAGCTCAGTTCCACTTCAGGTTCCGTGATTTGCCCTTCGTCAGAACTCTTACAGGCCAGAAGGCTTAGGAATAAGAGAATGAATGACCACTTGTTCATACCGCTGAGTTTTGATCACTCAACCTAGTGAGGGCTGGCTAAAACTCTGTCTGGAATTCAGGAGTAGGGGTTAATAACAGTTGTTTATTACCCTTTTGCGAGACGAGAGCTGTGTTAAGCCCTTTATTTCTCTCCTTTACTCTTCAGCATTGGGTGATAGTGGCTACTCAATACCTGATAGTCCGTGTAGCGGAACACCCTGGCTTTGTCTGGTCGTTCAATGGATTGATAGCCTTCCGGAAATCCTCGTTTCTCGTAGAAGCTGCCGGTAAAGCGTATCCGATCATTAGTATATCCCAGGGTATCTGGCAGCGCCAGGTCATCAGAAGCAGGCTCGATGAAAATAGACATGACAGCCAGGGAGTCGTCTTCGTTGTTCTGGTATCGTCTTATGTCCTCCTCTGTTACCCAGTTAGCACAATCGCAGGCCCATGGAATGTAAGTGAGATCAAGTATCAGTACTTCATCTTTCAGGTCTCCCTTGTCCTGGTAATCACAGGCGGTAAGGATCAGCAAAACAGGAATTATTACTCTGATTAAATGGCGCATGACCTCGTGATAACGACAGACTTAGAGGTTTTGATATACCCGAAATCCTTGAGCCGGTATCGAAAAGAGCTCTGGGAACGGGCTTTGTTTATAACCTGAACCTTGTTTTAAAATATTTATTCTCTTTTTAGGAAACTAATTTGAAAATTAGGAGTTTGATAACCTGAACTCAATGTAATACAATCGTCAGATATGCGCGAGAACGAACCCGGAATCAAACCTCCCCGCTTTGGAGAATGGTTATTAAAGAGCTTTTGCTCTTATGACTTTCTCAGTACAGCCCTGTGGGACCTGGAAGAGCTTTACCAGTTCAACCGACAAGAGAAGGGTAAGGCACGGGCTGATCTGATCTATATCAAAAATGCGCTTGGCGTAATTCTGCATCTCTTCTTTAAAGGAGATAGTCATTACTCACTTAATCACTTTTCAATGGTCAGGAATAACATTAACGTTTCGCTGCGAAACCTGAAAAAGCACAAAGCTTATACGGTTTTAAATCTGATAGGTCTGAGTACCGGAATGGCAGTTTTTCTGCTCATTACATTGTATGTCAGTTATGAATTCAGCTATGATGGCTATCATGAACACAAGGATCGGGTTTTCAGCATTTATAAATCTGATATTTACGGAGAGTATCAGGGCTCTAACAAGTATGCCAATACTCCGGGCCCTCTGGCAGAAGCACTGAAGGCAGAGTTTCCGGAAGTGACTCATGCAGCCCGTTTGATTCGGTATAACAACACCCTTATCAAAGCCGGAGATGAAGTGTTCATGGAGCCGGTAGTATACGCTGCGGATCCCGATATTTTTCAGATGCTCTCTTTTGAGCCTGTGAGTGGTGATATGGTCACATTTCTTCAGGAACCGAATTCAGTGGCCATTTCTGAATCACTGGCCCTCAAATACTTTGGAAAATCTGACGTGGCCGGAGAAATGATCGGGTTCAGAAATCAGCATGCCATGAGCGTATCAGGTGTGTTCCAGGACATGCCTGACAATTCTCATTTTGTAGCAGGTCTGTTTGTGAATTTCGAAACACTCATGAGCCTGCAAAACGAGCGGCTCGATCGGTGGAATAGCAACTCATATTATACTTACATCAGGATTAGTGAAAATGCGGAGGCTGACTTGCTACAGGAGAAGTTACCACAACTGAGAGCAAAGTATGCGGATGATCCGATAGATGAAGATGGCCAGACCACCAACTACTATCTGCAGCCATTGCAGGAAGTACATTTTGGACAGGATATCAATTTTGGTATTGCCCCGGTAGAAGATGCCCAGCGCCTGTATATCTATATGGGTATAGCCTTGATGGTATTGCTGATAGCCGGGATCAACTATGTGAATCTGGCTACTGCCAGAGCTGCCGGTCGCGCGAAGGAAATCGGTATCAGAAAAGTGATTGGTGCAGGTAGCCGGAGTCTGGCGGGGCAGTTTCTCCTGGAATCAGGTTTGTTGGTTTTCCTTTCACTGTTTTTGGCTGTAGGCCTGGTATCTCTGGTTTTACCTGTCTTCGCTTCATTTGTTGATCGCAACCTGGTACTCGACTTCAGCTCTCCGGAACTCTGGCTTGTTGCATCTGCACTTGGCCTCGGGCTTACATTGTTGTCAGGCTTTTATCCGGCACTTTTACTCACTTCATTTAATCCGCTGAAGTCACTGTATGGCAGAGAAGCCGCGCCAAAGGGAGGGTTTTTCAGGAATGCCCTGGTCGTTTTTCAGTTCACGGTTTCTTCCGGGCTCATCATTGGTGCAATTGTGCTGGCCGGTCAGCTGCGTTATATCGATAATCTCGATGCCGGATATACCAGAGAGCAGGTGGTAATCATTAATGTCAGAGACAGGGGAGTCAGAAATCAGCTGAAAGCCTTTAAAGATGAATTGAGGAAAGTGCCGGGTGTAGTCGCAGTAGCCTCATCCCGTTCTCTACCCAATAATATTACCTCTACCACTAACGCCAACTGGCCCGGTAAGACCGGGGAGGATCTCATGCCGATCTTCACCACAACAGTCAGCCCCGGCTTTTTTGAATTATACGATGTGGAGCTATTGGCGGGCCGGGTGTTTGATCCCGAAATCAGAAGCGATGAGAGGGGAGTTATCCTGAATGAGACAGCGGTTAAAACACTGGGCTGGAAAGAGCCGCTGGGGCGTCAGCTAATGACCGAGCAGGGTGATACAAACCGGGTGATCGGGGTGATAAGAGATTTTCATCTGCAGTCACTGCGTCAGGAGATTGAACCACTGCAAATCACCATGAGTGAGCGACACAGAAGGGTTTCTGTAAAAATCGAGGGAGATAAAGCATCGGAAACACTGGCTGCTCTACAGGCGAAATATGAAGCTTTTTCACCAGAGTACCCCTTCAGCTATAGCTACCTGGACGATATCTTTGACAGGGCTTATCAAAATGACCTGAAAACTGCGCAATTAGCACAGTGGTTTACAGTGCTGGCCATAATCATAGCCTGTTTGGGTTTGTATGGACTGGCCACTCACAAGGTGCAGCAGCGGGTAAAAGAGGTAGGGGTGAGAAAGGTATTGGGAGCTTCGGTGCTCCATATCATTCGGTTATTGTCAAAAGACTTCGCAGGCCTGCTGCTAATCGCCTTTGCCATTTCTGCTCCCCTGAGTGCTTATATCATGAATGGCTGGCTGAATGAGTTTGCCTATCATATCAGCATAGGGCTAGCTACTTTTATAACCGCCCTGGTGTTGATGATACTGATCACAGGCTTATCTGTAGGCTATCGTACCTACCGGGCTGCCCTGGGCAATCCGGTTGATGCATTAAGAGATGAGTAACAGTTCAATATGACCCGACAATGCTCATCAGCAGGTTGACGTGTGGGGGGGAGGAGTTACCCGAAAATATCGACAAATCCAGGTGTGAAACCACCCTGGGTACAGCCCGGTACCGGTAGTAGCTGATCACCGGTCTGATCTACACCTAAAGCGTGAATATCCTGATAAAAAGACTTTCTGAAGCTCGGTTGAACATCATCCGTTTTAACCAGCACGTGATAGCCCCCTCTGGTTTCCATAATGGTAAGACAATCGGTATTAATTACCTGTGAGAGTTTATCAAAGTCAAATGCTTTGGTGTCGATATCAAAATCCAGATAGACTTTTTTACCGGAGCTTTTCTGGATACAGGTCATCAGCTCAGCATGCGGGTTATAGTGGGGGTTATCATGTTTCAATAACTCTGTCAAGCGGATGATGCCATCGTAGGTGGCCTTTTTTAAATCTCTTGGATTGGGATTGATATACAAAGCCAGTGACTCAGGAGGGACGTCTGCGTCTTTCAGTTTATAAGCACCCAGTGGCGCCTCCAGCTGAGCGATCTTATCAAATAACCGGTCCTTATCTGATAAGAAGCGTTTGATCTGGGCTTTGTCACTTTCTTTAATCAGGTCGGCAGCGTATTTTTTTCTGGAAAACAGGCAGACGTAATACTTCTCGTGAGGCTTAAGCTCAGGGAGCCATTCTATAAAATCTCTGAGGCGATCAGGGTCGGTAATGATTTTGTAGTTCATGAATACACTGTTGTCAGGTGGAAAGTAGTGTATTCTGTATTCAGGACAAAGGTCAGGGGCTCTGTACCTCCCAAAAGAAGCGTTCTTTTGATTTAGCCCGGGCTCCTAGTCGTTTGTAGAATTTTATGGCACCTGTGTTGAAGTCCGGAGTTTGCCATTGTATTTGCCGGCAGCCTTCTATGCTTGCATAGGCTCTGATCTGTTCCATCAGCTCCTGACCAATACCCTGGCTCCGGGTGCTCTCATCCAGGTAAAGGCAGTCGAGATAGATGTAGAAACCGGCATCCCAGGTAGAAAACTGCTTGATAAAGGTAGTGTAGCCCACCAGTTGTTCGTTTTGCTCCACCACAAGACATCGCAGCCCCTGATCAGGATTTGCCAGATGCTTTTCAAATCTTGAGGCCAATCCCTCTTCCTCAATGATAGATTGCTCATACCGCGCATGGGCCACCATCAGTTGGGCAAGAGCATCGACATCCCGCGAGGTGGCAGGGCGAATAATGTGATCAGGCATAAGTATCTGAGTTAGCTTCTGAATTTACCCTCAAAAGTAATAACAGCGCTGCCCCGGATCAGAATTTGTTGGTCGTCCAGCAGGGTCACCTCCATAAAACCGGTTCTGGCCGATGCCTGAAAGGACGTCATTTTCTTTTTATTCAGCCGAGAGCTCCAGTAGGGGGCAAGAAAGGTATGTGTGCCTCCGGTAACCGGATCCTCATCAGATCCGCTCCAGGGCCAGAAATAGCGTGAGTGAAAATCATAATCATCATGTCCTGTAGCTGTGACAAGCACACCGTTGATACCTTCATGTGATTTCAGTAGCGCCTGAAAATCTGGTTGTAGGGCGGCAAGCTCTCTGCTGTCATGTATTTCCAGAAGCAAAATCCGGGTTTCGGCATTGTAGACGGAGTTGACAACAGTTTCCAGTCCCAGCGCATTTAGCAGAGGTTGTGGTGCCTCAGCGGGAATAGTAGAGTAAGCAGGAAATTGCATGAGTATATGTTGCCCCTCTCGTCTGACCCATAAATCCAGCCCCTGAATGTTTTGAAAGTGGACTTCTTCCTGCTTACCGTTTTCAAAGAGCACTTTCGCGGCAGCCAGAGTAGCATGTCCACAGAGTGGAATTTCCATCTTGGGTGAGAAATACCGAATGCTATACTGATCAGGTTTATCAGCCTTTTGTACAAAGGCCGTTTCCGACAAGTTCAGTTCTTTGGCGATTGATTGCATCAAATGCTCACTCAGAGCACGGTCGGTCAGGCAAACTCCGGCCGGGTTGCCTTTAAAGGCTTCATTGGTAAAGGAGTCTACGATGAATGTTTTCATAGGGTAAATATGGAGATTTCATTTGTGATGGGGCACCGGATTGTTGCTGGTTTTACAAAGACCAGGGTGATGTTGAAGTTTTTTTGATAAAACTTTCAATAATTATTGAAAGTTAAATAATTATGATTACCTTTAGGCATGCATTACGATGAAGCCAAAGCTAAGTTTATTCAATCATGGGGTACCCTGGGCTCCGCGTGGGGTATTAATAAGGCCATGGGTCAGATTCATGCACTATTGCTCATTTCTGAGGAGCCCTTGTCGACAGAAGAGATTATGGAGGAACTGCAAATCTCACGCGGTAACGCCAATATGAATATTCGCGGGCTGATAGACTGGGGCATTGTGGAAAAGGTGTACAAGCCGGGAGAGAGAAAGGAGTTTTTTAAGGCAGGTAAGGACATCCTTGAACTGGCGAGGCAGGTATCAAGAGAAAGAAGAAGGAGGGAGATTGAGCCGGTAATGAGAGTGCTGGATGAGGTACAGGAGGTGAACGAGGGTGACCAGCAGGAAATAGCTCATTTCAAAGAAATGACCGGCAAACTGGGAGAGTTTACAAAGCAGGTAGACGGAGCTCTGGACAAGTTCGTGCGATCTGATAAGAACTGGTTCTTCAATGTGATCATGAGAATGATGAAGTAAAAAATTTTTGAATGGAACTTTCAAAAAATATTGAAAATAAGAAAAGTATGAAAAGCTATGATGAATACATCTCCGTAAGTCAGTGGCTGGGAGGGATGGCGCTGTTGTTTATGCTGCTTTTCATTACGGGCATAGACCATTCTTCCTGGATCTGGTTTGGGCTTGTTCAGATCGGGGTAGGGCTGATGCAGCTGTTAACGGGGTTGCACTTTGCTACCAGTAAAAAGACCTACCCCGACTGGTTCAATCGATCACTTGACAAGTACTGGGCTTTAACCTTTGGGTATTTCATAATACTCGCGGGGCTGTGGCGACATTTTGAGGTTGGGAATGTCCTCCTGATGGTATGGCTCTTCAAAGTACCCTGGTTGATCGCCATTTATCAATTCACAAGCATTTCAAAATTGAGAAAATACTACCTGCAGAAGAGACAGGCACTCCTGTTAAAGTGGGAAAAAAATTTAGATAAAAACTTTCAATAAATCCTGAAAATTTAAAAAGATGGGAAATTACAAAGCATACTTCGTTCTGACAGGCATAATGGGTCTGCTCGCGCTTGGTTTACTGATAAACGTGGCGGCAAATGGTTTGGGAGGTTTGTTACTCCTGGGGCTTCTTCAGATTCCATTGGGAATTTTACAGCTGGTAACCGGGGGAACCATTGCTGTTAAAGCCGGGAGTTATCCTGAATGGGTCAGAAAGGAAATCCGGGTTTACTGGGCATTGACTGTGGGGTATTTCATTGGACTTGTGCCGGTCATTTATGCGGTGGAAAACATCTGGCAGATCTGGGTGGCCTGGTTGTTCATTGTTCCCTGGTTCATTGCTGTCTATCAGTTTGGTCTCATCTGGAGGATGGCCGCCCTGCGCAAAAGACAGCTTGAAAAAAGAGAGCTGCTCCAGCTTTTCAATCATTAACCTGAAGCTCAGCTGATATTATGAAAAACCTTTTTAAAAGCATCAATTTTTGGTTTGCCTTCGGGCTGACGGCCATCTACGGGGTCATTGGTTTGTTACTGTTGGATATGGGGATGGCAGATTACGGCTGGGGGCTGTTTGTCATACTCCCCTTTTGTATTGGTATCGCTGCGGGGCTTACGGCTAAGCCGCGAGAGGCTTTCAAGGGAGTTCTTAATAGTCTCATCGTTCTTTTTCTGGCCATACTGATTACGGCTACGGAAGGAGTAGTATGTCTTCTGCTTATGCTTCCCATTTTTGCCCTGGCCGTTGGTATTGGCTATTTGGCAGGCAAGGCTATCAGAGGGATACTGAGGCAGAACCACAATAGAGCTCAGGTCCAGTTAATTCCTTTCGTGCTGTTTCTGGCTGCCATTTCAGCAGAGAATAAAATCGCGCCATCTGAAGGGGCGGTTTATGAGGTCAGCTCTGAGATCATTCTCCCCTATAGTCCGGAAGAAGTCTATGATGCTATTAAGTCAGTAGATACACTGATTGCTGATAAACCTTTCCTGATGAAGCTTGATCTGCCGGTGCCGCAAAAGTGCATTCTGGAAAAAGAGGAGGTGGGAGCCCTGCGGATTTGCTACTTCGAGGGAGGCCGCATTGTAGAGCGTATAACCGCCCTGGAAAGAGGCAAAATACTGAAAATGGATGTGATTGATTACGAACTCACCGGCCGTGAATGGCTCGGGTTTAAAGAGGCGATCTACTACTTCGAACCTGCCGGTAATGGTGGCTGTAAGATGACCCGGGTCACCACATACACTACGGAATTACATCCACGGATTTACTGGCAACCCCTGGAAAGAACAGGCATTGAACAGGAGCACGAATATGTGTTTCGCAACCTTAAACGTGACCTTGTAAACGCCCATGGCCCCAGGTGAATGCATTCAACAACCTAAAAACAAGAAAGACATGGAAACACTCGCAAATAAATGGATCATCTACGATGGTAACTGTGGCCTTTGCCTCAATTCAAAAAAATGGCTTACCCGTCTGGGAATCATTCCTGAGAGTAAGTGCCTGAACTATCACCTGCTGGAAGAGGACCTCTCTGGTAAAATTGACCCCGAACATTTTCGCTATGAAATGGCCCTGGTAGATGATACATCGGATAAAACACTTTATGGCCTGGAGGGCATACTGGAGGTTTTCGGGGCTCGTGTGAGTTTTGTTAAGGGTATAAAGCCGGGTTCCTTCCTTTTTGGCATTCTTAACTTTCTGTACCATACCATCAGCTACAACCGGTACTTCCTTTTTCCGAGAAAGAGCCGCTTTGCCTGTGAGTGCGATCCTCCCTTTGTGAGGAAGTATTTTCTTCGCTGGATGGTCATGGGGCTCTTGCTGGCCATGATCATCAGTGCCCTTTTCGGTGCTGCCGTTGCCGGTCTTTTTGAGAAATCCGTACCGGAGATGGCCGGACAAATGCTGTTGATTGTGGGCACTGGCTGGGGGCTGCAATTATTACTTTCCGGATTATGGATGACGCGTGATCAAAGGCGTGACTACTGGCGCCATCTTGTTTTGATCATGGTAGCCGGTGTTCTCATTTTGCTGCCCGGCATGCTCTTTTTCTGGTTACCGGATACCGCTTTTGCTGCGGTCGCCATCATCAGCGTGGTGGCGAGCAGTACTGTCATGAGCCTGATGCACTTTCGCAGAATACGCCATATGGGGCTCAGCCAGGCCTGGACCGTCAGTTGGTTTATGTGCCTGCAGGTCTTTGCCATCTGGTTTTCTTTTCACTTTAATCTACTGATGTTATGAAACTCCTGAAACAGCTTTCCATCACCTACAAAGGTGAGCTACACAATGTAAAACTGGTCAACTTCAGTGTCGACCTGGAGGAAGTAATCCCTCTGGTGCCTGAAGGTATCAAAGTCCGTGATTTTGATGGCAAGGCGATAATTTCAATGGTCAATGTAAAGCTGCGGCACATGCGTCCGACCGGACTGCCTAAGGGCTTGTCATTTGATTATCAGCATGTGGCTTTTCGACTCCTCGTGGAGGACGGACCTTTGAATGACGGGGAGAATAAAGGCATCTTTTTCCTCAAATCCTTCACGGATAAGCCCATGATTGTCTGGGGTGGTAATCTTATGACTAATTACCGGCTGACCCATGCAAAAATCACTGAAAAGGCGGCTTTCAGACTGGAGCAGGGAGAGCATTTTATCCGATATCGCCTGACCGATAAGCCGACCCCCGAAAACGAGATGCTAAAATCTATGATTGGCGCTATTGACAGGGCCTATGCCATAGAAGAGGGGAGGCTGATGAAGACCGCGATTCAAAGGGAAAACTGGCCCATACAGTGGGTACATTGTACTGACTTTGAAACCAGCTTTTTTAAATCAGCCAGGTTGCTGGGCGCTTTTGAGGTCCGGGAGATAATCCATTATCACTGGCTACCTCCTGTACCCGTTGATGGTCAGTCCTAATTCTTTTCCAGTTCGATTTTCGCTTCCACCTTGGGGATACGTTTCTTCAGAAGCAGTACCTGCCCAAGGTGGCTGGACTGGTGCTCCATCACGTGAAACCAGCTGAAATAATTGCTGATACCGGCACTGGGAGGGACACTTAGCAGCCATTCATCATCGCGTTTGCCCAGTTCTTCTATCGTCTTTTCACGTACCTTTTTGTAAACATCCAGGTAGTATTGAATGCTTTTACCCTTAAACTTATCCTGGGCTTCTTTTCCCAGACTCAGGGCAGTTTGCCATTTTTCTTTTTCTTCATCATTAAATCCACGGCCTTCAAAGGTGAATACCTGGTAGTAGGCCTCTGCCGCTGCCAGGTGCATAATCAGTGCTCCGATGGAATTGGCATTATCATCAAGCAGCCAGTCAGTTTCGCGTTGGTCAAGTGAGGCTACCACGCTCTCTACCCGGTCACTCAGATTGTTGAGCATAGTAATGATGGTTCCTATTTGCTGGCTGTACCCTTTCAGAGGACCGATATAGTAGGAGCTCGTATCTTTCTCGGTGCCCTTACCTACAATTAACAGAGCGTTGTTGTCGCTCCCCTCATCCTTGTATGAACTAAAGCTGTATTCCTTAATTCTCTTGGGTTTACTATCGTAAATACCTTCTACCCATTCCTGAATGCGATTATTGACCACTGTTGCACTGAAGTCAGCATTTTCCAGCGGAACGGTCTTAAACTCTCCATTCTCATCTTCTATTTCCAGCTGAAAATCATCGAAGTAGAACTGACCATCGTAGAGCACCAGCCCTCCGAAAAGCAGCCGGTCTGATTTGCTGTTGATGACCCCTTCTATCTGATATCTTTCCCACTCAGGCGATTTGATAGGACGATCACCCATATTGTCGAAAAAGCCTGTTTCTCCATCCTTATTGTCTACGCGAGCCCACAGACCTGCAAATGAACTCTCATCTTCGATCTTTACTTTCGCTTTTGCGGTAAGCCTGAATTTGAGCTCTTTGGAAAGGAATGATACGTCAATAGACCTGACAAAGGAGGTCCATTCAGCAGAGGTTTCTTTAACCTGAGACTGGGCCAGGTAGGAGAAGGTCAGTAATAGAACGGCTATGGACAATAATTTCTTCATTGTGGGCAGTTTGAATTTTGATAAAAAAAGGTCCTTAAAAAGGCTGTCATGATGCAAGAAACAGACACTCATGTAATCATGACACTTTTGCGATATACGAAGTTTTTAGGTGAATGTTAGTTAAAGTTTGCATTATTAGACGAATGTGTTGTGTGATAGTGTTTTTAAGATGGTTCGGGAAGTCCATCTGATTTGAGAAAGACCGGAAACAAAGAAAGCCGACTTATTAAGCCGGCCTTCTTCTATTATTTCATCTTCGGTTCAGGTCCCGTTCTATTCCAGATTACAGCTGCCATTGAAGTTAGAAGCATCAAAATTAGCAGTGGCCGAACCTTTCAGGCTACCGCGCACCACCTCGATGGTCAGTTGATTATTGCCCGATCTTTTGGGCGAGCAGTATTCCAGCAGGTAAAAGCTATTGGCCCGGTTGTTAATCAGGTCACCAATCTCACGGAAGCTATTGAGTAACTCACCGATATTGACGGCCGAGACAAAGCTCGTTTTACCAATATCACCGAGCACGCGCTCATCTATTTCACCACCAAGCCCTATGGTATAAAAAGCAATATCTCTGTCTGCATTATTTACCGCCTCAATGGCCTGTCCCTTGGAAGCCCTGTTGGCCTGATCAGTACCATCGGTGAAGATCACCACTGCACTGGAGCCTATTTCATCCAGCTGTCTGGTTTGAGAAAGACGCTGAGAGGCTACCTCTACCCCCTGTATAACGGCTCCATACAAATTGGTGGAATTGTCAGAGCTCATGTCGGCATTAATGCTGTTAATAGACTCTGTAAGTTCTGCCTTGACAGAGGTGGCAGGCTGCAGCAGCTTGATATTCTCAGAACCATCAAACCACCACACTTCCATCTTGATAGCGCCTGCCGAGCTGGCGCCTGCCTGGGGAAGTACCTCATCCACAAAACCATTAGCCGCCTGCTTAAGCGATGCCAGGTTTTCACTTCCCAGCACACTGCCGCTCAGGTCCAGTAGCAGCATAATGTTATAGTCGAAAATTCTTTCATTGGGCTGAATCTTTCTGACAGCTTCAAATTCTGAAACCAGACTGCCGTTTTCGTAAATGTTAAAGTCACCTTCCGTAAGTCCGGCCTGGCCGTTACCTGAGGCATCGGTTACCTGAAAAAACACAGACACATTGGAAGGAAGGTTTACAAACTGATTCTCAATGTTGATATTGAGTGTCGGGCTTTCTCCATCATCCCCGCCACAAGCCATGATAAATGTTGTGGCCAGCGTAAGTAATAAGAGTAGTCTTGAATGCTTTCGTTTCATTTGTCCTTAGGTTTTTGACTAACCCCTACAACCCGGAAACTAAATTCATTATTGTACGGTTAATGGCTTAATTAATTTATTTTCGCACTTTCGAAGAAAATCACAATAATGAAGACAACTACCACGTTTGTAGCCGATTACGAGTTTCAGTCAGTAAATGAAACAGGTAATGTTATTGACATTGACATGTACAAAGCAGAAGAGAAGAAGCACATGTCTCCCACAGAATTATTGCTTTCTGCCTTAAGTGCCTGTGCTTCGGTAGACCTGGTACAAATGCTGAAAAAACGCAGAAAAACTGTGAACGCACTGGAGGTTGAAGCAGATGGAATCAGACGTGACGAGAACCCCCGCGGCTTCACTGATATCACACTCACTTTTACCCTGGAGTCTCCCGATGTGAATATGGAAGAATTTGAGAAAATGGGACATCTGGCAGCTACCAAGTATTGCTCTGTGGCTAGCTCTATCAGTTCAGAAATTCACCACAAATTTGTGATCAACAGACCTGAATAATGTTGAACAATCAGGGCCTTACAGGTTGAGCCAATAGGTGACTTTAATGACCAGGGCCCTGTTTTTATTGCTGAAGTCACTCGACAGATAATTATCTGTATAGGCGATAAAAACGTCTGATACAGGCTTAAATCTCCATTGCAGGCGTGAGTTAATATTCAGATTGTCAATCTGACTGTTGTACTGAACAAAGGTGGTCCAGAAGAGTTTTTTGGTAAAGGTCAGGTCCACTCTGGGCCCCAGTAACCACAGGTCTGCGCTGCCAAAAGGTTCGGGTAACCTTATACGGTTATAGTTGAAGTCCATAGAGATAATACCCAGTGGCAGAATGCGGTAATTCAGTGTCCCGCCCACACTTTGCAGGTTGCCGTTAAAGTATTCGCCCAGGCTGGTACGCACACGAAAGAAGAAGGGCTTGCGTGTATTGGAGTTGTAGTTTGCCTCAAAGTTGGTGTAGGTGTATTCTGAACCTTCGGGCAGCTCCATATGGTCGCTGCGGGTTGGGTCAAAGGCAGAAAAGAGGTACACGAAATTTCGTTTGAAGGTGGCTTCGAATCGCCCCGTATTCAGCAGTTGTCCCTCTACACCCACACTGATCTCTGAATCAGTGGTGCCGTTTAATTCATTTCTGAATACATCCAGTCCTATGGTGGGGTTTACACTCTGGAAGGTCCTGGATGAAGGGTAAAAGTTCTTTTGTACTTCAAGGTTCAGTCTTTCATAATTGGTACGTCTGGCAAAACCTACCTCAGGGTTGTAATTTTCGCCTACCTTTTGTCCCAGTGCTGTGATACGCCAGTCTACCGTGCTGTAAATGATACGGGCCGAAGTAGAAAAAGTATCGTCATTCTCATCAATACCTTCCGGGTCATTGGGGTCATCTTTATCAAAGGATTTATGAAAGAAGAATTTGGCATTCCACTTATTGTCAGACGATGCCAGGTTATAGTCAAACCCCAGTACGCGGTTAAACTGATCAAAAGCAGTGCCCGATTCATTCTTCAGATCCTGCTTATTGATAAATATGAGGCCTACATTGGATCTACTGAAAATCTTTCGTTGAATAGCGGCTACGGTATAGTTGAGCGAAGGCAGGTTGATGTCATTCTCTTCTGCTGCCTGCATATTGAGTACGCCCAGGCGCCAGTTATTGTTGAGCTTACCACTCAGCCTGGCTCCGAAATTAATTTTGTTCTGAATATTGGTTCCTGTTTCCTCATCTCTGGAAACCCCGATCCTGCGTGAGAAGAACGGCCGCATCTGGTCCAGACCAAACTGTGAGAAGAGGTCAGCATTTTCCAGAAAGAACTGTCTTCGTTCCGGAAAGAAAATTTCAAACCGATCGAGGTTTGTTACCTGTCTGTCTACTTCTACCTGTGAAAAGTCCGGGTTGACGGTCAGGTCCAGGTTCAGTGCCGGACCAAGTCCTACCTTGGCATCAAACCCGAAGTCAGAAGTGCCATCGCTCACACGGTCGTCCCCTGTATTGTCTTCCGCACGATTGGTAGAGATATAGGGTATCACAGCAATGTTGGCTCCGGGATTTTTTAAGGGTTCATCCCAGATGAGCCTGCCGGTATGTGCCTGAGAATACAGTACAAAGTTGCGGGGTATGGGATTCCAGGTAGACCTTTCACCCGTGCCGCTATCAATGCGATAGGAGTTGATATTCCATACTTCGCTGCCTTCCTTGAAGCGAATACTCTTAAAAGGAATGGCCATTTCTACCGACCAGTAGTCTTCTCCCTGGTAGGCTTCGCCAAACCACTTGTTTTCCCAGTCCAGAGAAAGGTCTCCGCGGATGGCGCCCCCATTGGATACGAGTCCTTCCCTGCGTACTCCAAAAGGATTCATGCCAAATTGAAAAGCATTGGTGTTGTCGTCAAAGGTGTCAAAGCCTACAACGATCATGTCGTTGCCGCCTCCCCGGAAATCTCTTCTTAGTGAGGGAGTGACATATTCCCTGGGGCCGGGGTTGTGCATGATCGCACCGATGTACAGGTATTTGTCATCATATGTAAACCTCAGCTCCGTTCTGGCTCTGGCCATGACGGTATCGGTAGGGAAATTCTGGTGAAAATCGGAGCCTACATCGGCCTGCTGCCAGGTGGACTCGTCCAACCGGCCATCTACCTCTATAGCACCCGAAGCCCGGCTGATTCTTATTTCCTTGCGATCTTGTGCAAAGAGAGAGGCACCGCTGAGTATCCATATAAGTATAAGGAGGGTAGGGGATTTGATCATGGGACGGTTGTATTGCCGCAATGGTAAGGCTTTCGGTTTTGCTATCAAAAACCAATGATCTCTTTCTGATAAACGGTTTTGCATTTCCGGTCGTTTTTAAACTATCGGTACTTATGCCTATCTAAGCAGTGAAAATAAAGGGCTATGCTTTCTAAATCTCAAAAGATCCAACATCTCTATAATCGGGCGGCTTTTGGTATGTCCGTTGATCAGTTTCAGGCAGCCCAAAAGAGCAGGCTGAAGACTGAATTAAAGAATCTCATGGGGAACAGTGTGGGAGAGCTTCCGCTTACTGCTATAGCGGAGAATCCCTTTGTCAGGCTCAGAGAAGACTGGAAAGACAAATCTTTTGATCGCGAAGAGCTTAAGAAAGAACTGAACAAAAGAATAAAAGAAAGCCGGGTAAAGCTTGGAGACCTGAATACGCAATGGATGGAGCAGCTTACCAACCCGCAGGCCATGGTCAGGGAAAAGCTTACGCTGTTCTGGCACGATCACTTTGCCGTACGCAGCAACAATGGTTATCATGCTCAGATTCATAATAATGTACTCAGAAAGCATGCTCTGGGAAAATATCGCGACCTGCTGCTTGCCGTAGCGAAAGACCCGGCAATGCTGGCCTTTCTGAATAACCAACAAAACAACAAGCGAAAGCCAAACGAGAATTTTGCCAGGGAGTTACTGGAGCTTTATACCCTCGGGCGAGGTCACTATACTGAAAAAGACATTAAGGAAGCAGCCAGAGCCTTTACCGGTTGGAAGTTCGATAGATATACTTGTCAGTTTCGTTTTATCAGCCGTCAGCATGATGCCGGGCAGAAAGAATTTATGGGTAAAACAGGCGATTTTGATGGCGAGGACATTATTGATATGGTACTGGCCAACAAACAAACCGCTTACTATCTCTCGGCCAAGCTTTTCCAGTACTATGTGTCAGATCAGCCCGATGAGCCAATCATTCAGAAGATGGCCGATCGCTTTTACGAGAGTGATTATGATATAGAGGATTTGCTGACCTATGTGTTTAGCGCTGACTGGTTTTATGAAGAGCGGTTTATTCATAACAAAATAAAGTCTCCCCAGGAGTTACTACACGGTATAAGGCAACATTTTGGACTGAGTTATGAAATGCCGAGGGCATTGATTTTTCTCCAAAAGAGCCTGGGGCAGCAACTGTTTTTCCCACCGAGCGTCAATGGCTGGTCAGTGGGCAGAGAATGGGTTAACAGTAGCAGCCTTGTGAACAGGATGAGGCTGGTAAATCATCTGGCCCGGAATGCCGACCCGGAAATCAGGGTGAAAGACGAACTGGATGATCAGGGAAAGAGCTCCGTCAGGGGTGCTCAGTTACTGAAAACCGGCCGTATGAACTGGCCTTTGCTCGAAGCACACCTCAGCGGAATGCGTGATGAACAGAAGCTTGATGCGCTGATCGAATTTCTGATCAGTAAGCCGCTTAACGCAAATACCAAAAGAGCGCTTTTGAGCGAATTGAAAAAACAAGAGGATGATGCAATCAAATGGCTTGCGGTGACAATTGCCGGATTGCCTGAATATCAACTGGCATAAAAGATAAGTACCATGAAAAACTCCAGAAGAAGCTTTCTTAGACAATCGTCATTACTGGCTGCCGGTTCTGTATTGGCCCCCTCTTTTATCAACAGTTTTACCAACCGGTTTCAGGCCTATAATGGAAAAAGGCTGGTCATAGTGCAGCTTTCAGGAGGCAATGACGGGTTGAATACGGTGGTCCCCTTTCGCAACGATACCTATTATCAGAAAAGACCACAACTGGCTATCAAATCAAATGAAGTGCTCCGCCTAACGGATGAACTTGGCTTCAATCCGGCTATGTCAGGGATGAGGTCTTTATTTGATGACGGGGTGCTCTCAGTGATTAACAATGTGGGTTATCCCAACCCCGACAGGTCACATTTCAGGTCTATGGATATCTGGCATACCGGAAGTAACTCCGATGAAATCTGGAGTACGGGCTGGCTGGGGCGCTATCTGGATGCCTCATGCCATAGTTGTGAGTCGCCTCACGGCATTGTTGAGCTTGACGATAACCTGAGCCTTGCGATGAAAGGCGAGCGTCTCAACGGTCTGGCCATGAGTAACCCCAAATCATTTCTGAACAAAGTCAGACAATCCCGGGCAAGCCAGCTGATCAGGCTTAATGCCGAACAGGCCCATGAAGAAACCAACCTCGGGTATTTGTATAAGACACTGGTAGAAACCAATCAGTCAGCCGAGTATGTGGCGCAGAAGATTAAGAGGTATAAGACCAGCGCTTCCTATCCTCAGAGTGGTTTTGCCAAAGACCTTAAGACCATTGCCGAGCTGATAGGCTCAGGTATGGAAACCTCGGTGTACTATGCCTCACTGGGTGGATTTGATACACATGCCGGTCAAAAAGGAAAGCAGGCACGTTTACTGAATACATATAGCGAGGCGATGAAGGCTTTTGTTGATGACCTCAAGCGGAATAATCTCTTCAAAGACACACTGATTCTTACATTTTCTGAGTTTGGCAGAAGAGTGGGGCAAAATGCCAGTGCCGGTACTGATCACGGTACTGCCAATAACCTCTTTGTAATCGGGGAATCTGTAAAAGCCGGTATGTTCAATAGCTCTCCCAATCTGACAGATCTGGATAATGGAGACCTGAAGTATGAGATTGATTTCAGAAGGGTTTATGCCACCGTACTTGAAAAGTGGCTCAGGGTATCGAGCGAAGCCTCTTTGAAACGAGAATTTAAAACACTGAATTTCATCTGATTGGCCGGATAGGTGCTACCTTTGCTGTCATGCGCGTAGTCAGAGAAATTCCAAACCCCAATTGTAAGATCACTATTTTTTCATGGAATCAGAAGTATCTTATCAAGCTGGAATCAGGTCCTTTCGAACAGACTTTTAAGGTAAGTGAGTTCGATGTGCTGGAGCAGGAGCTGGACGAAATTCTCAACGAAAACTTCATTGCAGAGGCCATAAAGCGCTTCTCTGATATGCGGAACTCATTACAGAATGCTATGCCCTGACATGGTATAAATCTAGAAAAAGACTATATATATTTTATTCATTTATTAATTTTGTGGTAAATTATTTCACTGAATTTAATTTGCTAATCCTGCCGCTTTACCCTGCTGATGAGTTTGACGATTGCTTATGTTTTGATAACGGGTTTGGTAATCCTGCTGATACTGCTGCTTATCGCCCTATCGAAAAACAGGCAACGCGAAAAACAGCTGAATACCATAAAGCATGAAGACGCAGATGTAAGGTCTAAGCTGGACCTGCTTTTAGCGCATACCTCCGATTTTGTTTATCGTTATAATGCCCGGGGCGAGCTGCTCTATACCTCCAGTAATCTGAAGCGTGTGTTGGGTTATGATGTGTCCGAAGGACCTATCAGCCTGTATGACGTTCGCACAGATAATGAAATTAACGATAAGAGCAAGCAGGTAGTCCAGAAGGCGATTAGTGAGAAGAAACTGGTGATCCCCACACATATTGTGGAAATAAAGGACACAAAGGGGGACGTTCATCTATTCGAGGCTTTTGAAAAGGCCGAGTATGATGAAGAGGGAAACCTTATGACGGTAACCGGGATTGCCAAAAACGTGACGGGTCAGTTTCAGGCAGAGATGGAGTTAAAGGAGAGCGAGCGCAAACAAAATCTCATTCTGCAGGCCATTCCTGACTTTATGGTCACTTTTGACCGGACGGGCAAGTTCCTCGATTATCAGGCTACCAATGAGGAAGATTTGTTTATCAGACCTGAAGATTTTCTAAACAATTACATTCAGGATGTTTTCCCCACACCACTCAATCAGATACTTTCAGACAGTCTGGAAAAGGCCTATGCCAGTGAGGATTTACAGACGGTGGAATATCGCCTGGATATCAGTAAAAAAACACGCTTTTATGAAGCCCGCTTTATCAAGCTGGCCGATGACAGGGTGCTGATGATGGCACGTGATATCACAGCGCAGAAACAGCTGGAAGATGGGTTGAGAGAGGCTAAGAATGCTGCAGAAGCCGCTACCCGTGCAAAAAGTAACTTCCTGGCTACCATGAGTCATGAGATACGTACTCCGATGAACGGGGTCATAGGTATGACGGCATTACTCGAAGAAACAGACCTGACAGAAGAGCAACAGGATTACCTGGAAACCATTAAAGTGAGTGGTGAAACCTTGCTCAGGGTGATTAACGATATCCTCGATTTCTCTAAGATTGAGTCGGGTAAAATGCCGCTGGAAGAGCAGGTGTTTGCATTGAAGAAAGTGGTGGAAGAAACCATGAGCCTTGTGGCCTATGAGGCAGAGAAAAAGAGTGTCGGCCTGAACCTGATTTTTAAGGAGGACGTACCGGAAATTGTGCTGGCAGATCGTACACGTCTCAGGCAGATTCTGCTTAATCTGCTGTCCAATGCGGTTAAGTTTACCGAGAAAGGCTTTGTCACCATCAGGGTGGAGTTGCAGGGAATCCGGGGCAAGGTGGCCAATCTGAAATTCAGTATCAAGGATACCGGAATAGGTATACCACAGCAAAAGCTGACGGGACTTTTCTCAGAATTCACCCAGGTAGATTCTTCGCATTCCAGAATGTTCGGAGGTACCGGGTTGGGGCTGGCCATCGCCAAAAACCTGGTAAAGCTTTTTAAAGGAAAAATCACAGTGGAAAGCGAGGAGGGGAAAGGGTCAACTTTCTCATTTAATATCAAAGTACAGCTCGCTTCAGGTAAGAAGGTGAAAGAACTGGAAAAGGACGGCCTGAAGCCGGTGGATGACCGGCCGGATCCTCTCGATTTGGTGCTGTCCAATGATTACCCCCTGAAAATCTTACTGGCCGAGGATAACTCCATTAACCGAAAGCTTACCTCACTTGTGCTGGAACGCATGGGCTATATCCCGGACATTGCCAAGACAGGCAGGGAGGTAATGTACCTGCTGAAGAAAACGGCTTATGACGTGATTCTGATGGATGTACAAATGCCGGTAATGGACGGAATCGAGGCTACCTTGCAAATCAGGGACCTGAACCTCTCAAATCCACCTTTTATTATCGGTATTTCAGCCAATGCCTTCGAAGAGGACGTGCTGAAAGCCAAACAGATCGGTATGGATGATTACCTGGTAAAACCCATGAAGTTTGATGAACTGCGGAGAAAGCTCATCGAGGTCGGGCAACGCAGGTTTCCTTTTGTGACCTGATTTGATCACACTGTCTACAATTTGACCTCGCTCATATTCGCCAGATCATAAGAAAAGTAAGCCCGTCTCTTGGCCTGCCATCGAATAGGCTCTATTTTCGCTGCTTATCTTGATGTATGCAATATTTCGTTACAGCAATAGGTACAGACAGTGGTAAAACCCTGATCAGTGCCATACTGACCGAGGCGCTTTCAGCCGACTATTGGAAACCAATTCAAGCCGGTGAACCTGCAGATACAGATCGGGTGAAAGAACTTGTATCGAATACACACACCACCTTTCATAAAGAAGCCTTCAGACTGAAAATGCCCGCCTCTCCTCATGCTGCGGCCAAGGCGGAAGGAATTACGATTTCTGTCGATGAGATTGGTAGACTCCAGACAGACAATGATCTGGTGATTGAAGGAGCCGGTGGTGTAATGGTGCCTGTCAATGACATGGAATTTGTGATTGATATCGCTCGTCAGCCGGATACAGAGATCATTTTGGTAGCCAACCTCTATCTGGGAAGCATCAACCATACGCTATTGACGGTTGACTACCTCAAGCGCAATAACTTCAAGGTGAAGGGCATGATCTTTAACGGAGACATCAATGAAGAAAGCCAGCGCATCATCGAGCATCATGCGGGCTATAAGGTATTGCTCCATTTACCAAAACTGGGAATGATCACCCCGGAAATTGTACGCTACTGGGCGGATGAACTAATGCTGAACTGGTATGACTGACTGGACTCAAAGAGATAAGACTGCTATCTGGCACCCGTTTACTCCATTGCAGGGAATGGATGAGCCCCTGGTGGTTGAAAAAGCCAAAGGGGTTAATCTGTACACTCCTGAGGGAAAAAGAATCATTGATGTCATCTCTTCCTGGTGGGTCAATATTCATGGTCACAGCAATGACTACCTGGCGGAAGCTATTGCTGGTCAGGCGAAAAAACTGGAGCATGTAATCTTCGCAGGATTTACGCACGAACCGGCCATTACCCTGGCTGAGCGTTTGCTGGAGATACTGCCTGATGATCAGGCTAAGGTTTTCTACTCCGACAATGGCAGCACTGCAGTAGAGGTAGGCATTAAAATGGCCTTTCAGTATTTCTACAATCAGGACATCAGCAAGAAGAAGATCATAGCCATTGATGGCGCCTATCATGGTGATACTTTCGGAGCAATGTCGGTGGGTGAGCGGGGACCTTTTACAGAGCCTTTTGATCCTTATCTTTTCTCTGTGGATTTTCTCGATTTTCCCGAGAAAGAGAAAGAAGCCGAAGTGTGGGATCACTTCGAAAAGTTGATTGCCACGGGTGAGGTAGCGGCCTTTATTTTCGAACCCATCGTTCAGGGAGCTTCGGGCATGCGGGTGTATTCTACCGAACTGCTTGACAAAATGATCGCCCTGGCACAGTCAAATGATGTGATTTGCATTGCCGATGAGGTAATGACCGGCTTTGGTCGATTGGGTACTCTGTTTGCTGCGGATCAATTGCAGCATAAACCCGATATTTTCTGCCTGTCTAAAGGACTGACAGGAGGGGCGCTGGCCATGGGAGTTACTACCTGCACGGATAAAATTCAATCAGCTTATCGCTCGAGTGATCTGATGAAAACCTTCTTTCACGGACATTCCTTTACAGCCAATCCTATGACCTGTGCCGTGGCCAATGCTTCTCTGGACCTGTTACTGTCAGATGATTGTGAGGCCAATCGTAAAAGATTGAATCAGCGCCACACAGCTTTCATGGATAAGCTTGAGCGTCATGCGATGGTTCGTAATCCGAGGGTCATGGGTACCATTCTCGCTTTTGAGCTGAATACCGAAAGGGACACTTCCTATTTCAATGAAGCAAGGCACCACCTTTATCCTTACTTTATCGAAAAGGGACTTTTGATCAGACCGCTGGGTAATGTGATCTACCTTATTCCACCTTATATCATTTCTGACGAAGACCTGGATTATACTTACCGTACCATCCTCGCTTTTCTGGATGAGTACAATGATCTGTTTTAATCCCGTGGGTTAGTCTCTCAACTCTTTGGGATATCCCTCAGAGTCATCCTCAGGAGACTCTGAGGCCCCTTGTTCTCCATCAGGGTCTCTCTTGCAGGCCCCTGACGACTTTATGATCTTCATTTAACAGCTCAGGGTCCACTGCGTGAGACCGCTGAGCGGGCGAGTAAATCGGATGGGTTAGTCCTTTTTAGCTTTTCCATCCCTCAGAGTCATCCGCAGGAGACTCTGAGGTTTCTTGTTACCTATCAGGGTCTCTCTTACAGGCCCCTGATGATTCTATGATCTTCACTTAGTAGCTCAGGATCCACTTTGTGAGACCGCTGAGCGAGAGGATGATAGCGTATGCCTGTCCATTAGTCTCATCCGCAGAAGGTTTCCATGACACATCATGTCAGAAAAAGATGTAGTTTGCCGGAAATAACCTGACCTATGAAAAAGCTTCTTTTCCTTGTCCTGCTTGTTTGCTCTACCTCGGTTTTGGCACAAGACTACTACTACAAAGTCACCACCATGCGGGCGACACCGGGTAAACTGCTGGAGTTGATCGATATGCTCAAAGAGGATATGAAAAATCACAATGCATTGGGTATGCGTGAGCCTTTTCTGATGCGTCACTCTCAGGGAGATCACTGGGATTTATTAATGATCTACCCTATCGGTACCACGCTCTCCAATCACTTCACAGACAACGCTATAAAGAAGCGCAGAGCCTCTAAAACACAGGATCAGCCCTATGGCAGTGACTATTACGATTTCATTTCCTTTCAGGAAGAGCAAATCGTTACGGGCCCTGATTTTGTGGATTTTAACAGACGTTTCAAACAGTTTGGTTACTATCATGTAGAGATTTTCCAGTCTCTGGCCGGCAAGCAGAAGGAGCTTTTAAAGGAGCGGGAAATGGAGAATGTGTATCTCAAAGAGATCAAAAGAGATGATAACCTGATTTTTACTAAAGTGATGGGGGCAGAGGCTGATATCTTTACCATTGGTTTCTATCGCGATATCAAACACTATGCGGAAAGTGCAGATATTCCGATTGAGGAAGAAAACAGAGCTGCCAAAGTAGCCGGGTTTGAGTCTGTATATACCATCGGAAGTTACCTACGCTCCTTATTGCTGAAGCACCACGATACCCTGGCCGGGGCAGTGAGAAAGGACTGAGATAGCTTCTATTTATAGCGATATACCTCATGCGGACCGAAGTCCAGGAGCTCTATGGTAGCGTCATACCAGGCGCCAAGTCGTAAGGCCAGTTTTTTAGACGGTTCATTGGCCGGGTCAATATAGCTCACAAGAGAGTCGAACCGTAGCGTGTTGAGGGCATAATCTCTTACGGCCAAACCGGCCTCTACACCAAAGCCCTTTCCCTGTGCCTGGGGTAGCAGCCAGTAACCCAGTTCTGGCTCCGGCCAGGGGACCGAGTTCCAGAGCCCCACAGTACCTATCAGCTCACCTGACTCCTTTTCAGCGATGGCCAGGTAAGAGAAACTCTTGAGCTCATAGTGCCCGATATAGGCAGCCATCAGGCGCCAGGCCTCCTCCGGCTTTTTCATGCCACCGACAAAACGGGCATTCGCTTCATCGCTGTAAAACTCAGCAAAGATGGGGTAGTCCTCATTTTGCCATTGCCTGAAAATCAATCGGTCTGTCGTTAAGCCTGTCATTCAGTGTTACGCCTGTTAAATCATGAATCTGTTTAGGGTCTGCCAGTATTTGTCTTTATATATATCGAATGATATAGATACTCTGGTGTCATGATCCTTAACGAGTAGATCTAATACTAAAGACGGTTTTCGGAAATCTTTACAGGCAAAATAAACATTTCTATTCCCTTCATAGGTTTCGCGACCGATATTCAAATAGCCCTCGTAGTCTTTCAGTTCATTATCCGTGAGGTTATCTTCAATTTCGTTGAGAAGATGATATATTTCACCAGCAGGTAGCCCGTTGTTTTCGCTGCCATCATACGTGATTCGCAAAACACACATCCAGGGATGCGAAGCTTTTCTGTCCCATTCAAGAAGCGAATTATTGACGGTGGCTAATACGGGGGAGCCGTCTTGAGTTTTAGCTTCAAGGCTGGAATATGAGTCTTTTTCCGTATCGTAACGGAGCCCCTCGTATTTTTCAACAAACTCTTTTTCACGCCATTTAAGAAAAGTCTTTAGCTTTTCTATAGGGATCAACTCACTGTTAACCCCATCTGGGCCTTTGACTTCAAGTCGATCAATGGTTGTGGCAAATTCTAATTCCCCCAGAAAGTTGTCGAGAAATAGGTACGACCCGTTTGATATGATGTCTTTGTCTTTCTCTTTATAGCCTTTGTAGATGACGGTGATATTTATTTCATCAGGCAACTGAGGGTCCTCATTGGCATAGAATGACAAGGTGTCTTTGTTGAAAGGATACCCTTCCATTTCAATATTAATGTCCTGTATATCCAGTGAGGGTTTTAACAAGGTAAATTTCCAATGGGGCAAATCAGGAGCAGCCGCCACCAGGGCCTCCAAAAATGGAATATTACGAATGTTCCCTTCGGCCGTAAGGATCAGTTCAGCGGTGTCCTTGTCAGCCATGCCGGCAAGGAAATAGAAGCAGTCTTTTCTTAGCTCATTCAGTCTGGGGCTAAGACGAGCAAAGAAATCTCTTTCGATGTTTTTATGTTCATCTACAGCTCTGTGAAAATCGCTTTCATGTTCGACAAACCATTTCCAGAAATCTTCATTCGATTTTATCGGAGCAATTTTGGTTTGAGGTGCTTTTCCGGTACTAAACAGCTTTTTTAGTAAGTTCATGAGTAGTCTCCTCTTAGGTCCGAATCCTTATGAAATCTTTGAATAAAACCCCTGGGAAAGGAGTGAATTAGCCATTCCTCTTTCTTGTCAGTACCATTGGCTACCGTGTGGAATAACTCACCCGGAGTTTTGCATAGCTTTTCGGGATCGGCCATAATCTTGTCTAATGTTTAACGCTCTGATGGAAAATGGACAAAAAAACAGAGATAATCAAACGGTCTCTGTTGTCACTGTAAGCAGCGTATTATTGTGTACTTGCCTGAGCCTACCGGTTTGAGACTTGCCTGTCAATAAATAAAAGCTGATCTTTACAGCAGATATTAGATTTTATCAATTCGTTTATCCTACATATCCAGCCTGAGGCCTGATTTAGCTTTGTAGCGTTTGTTCTGAACCTGCAAGGCGATACCTCCGATTCTGCTCCTTTTTTCAAAGGAGTCATTACTACTTATTTCCCATTTATTATCCTAAGAGATGAAAAATTATACCGAAGAGGAATTGGGCTGGAATTCCTTTTTAGAAAATCAATTATCAGCATTTCCATCAGCCTTTATGGCTGGTAGAATCTCATCAGAGAATAAGAATAACTATCAGTTGTTACTGCCCGGGGTGGGTGAGGTAACGGCTGAATGTACCGGCAAACTGCTGTTCAACGCCCTGGATAAATCCGAATTGCCAAAGGTGGGTGACTGGGTGCTGGTTCAGTATTTTGAGGGCGAGCACAAGGCCTTGATCATGGAGTTGCTCGACAGGCAGAATGCTCTGAGCCGCAAAGTGGCTGGTCAGGTAACGGAGGCTCAGGTCATGGCTTCTCATGTAGATAAAGCCTTAATTGTACAGGGGCTGGACGATAACTTCAATGTTAATCGGCTGATCCGCAGTGTGGTGTTGGTCAGAGAGTGTGGCATTATGCCGCTGATTGTGCTCAATAAAGCTGATTTGACAGATGACCTGGAGGCCCGTCTGGCTGTTTTGAAACAACAGTTGGGAGATGTAAAGGTCATTGCGATGAGTGCCCTGAACAATGAGGGAGTGGAACTGCTGGAAGAGGAAATCAGCGCAGGGGAGACTGTTGTATTGATGGGCTCATCAGGAGTAGGTAAATCTACCTTACTCAACCGACTTCTGGGTGAGGAGAGGCTGGATACGGGTGCCGTGCGAAGTAAGGATGCCAAAGGAAGGCATACTACCACACGAAGAGAGATGCACATTTTGCCAAATGGAGGTATTCTCATCGATACGCCTGGAACCAGAGAGCTGCAGTTACTATCGGCAAAGGATGCTCTTCAGGAGACCTTTGGCGAAATCAGCGAGCTTTCTGCAGAATGTCGGTATAAGGATTGTACTCATACCGTTGAGGCGGGTTGTGCTGTACTGGAGGCGCTGGATGTCGGAGATATCCCGGAGGTGGCTTATAATAACTATCTGAAGTTGCGGAATGAAGATACCTTTATGCAAGCAAAAACAGATCAGAAAGCCCGGCTCCAAAAGAAGGCTGAGGATAAAAAGCTACACAAGGAGATTCGGAGAGTTTATAAAAAACGAAAATGGAGGTAGCAAATATGTCCTGGCCAGAACTCTACAAAAAAGCCTGCCGAATCTTTCGGCAGGCTTTGAATACCTCCATTAGATGCTTTTGAATAACCCCTAATCATCCATTGATAGGGAGACCACTGCACTTTCGCTCTTTGAGAAGTTTAGTAGATCGAACGCTTCTCCCGATCACTCATTACCAGTTAACTAATCAACCAGGCTAGTAGGCCATCTCAACAATCTTCTCAGCGTCAGTCGGTGCCAGGGTACCATGCTCACCGAGACGCGTCATACCCCGCTCTTCAAATCTGCGGGCTACCTCAGCAGCAGTACCGGTATACTGGTCAGTGTATTCCGATAGTTTGGTTTTGATACCCAGCGACTGGTAGAAGGCCGTTGTTTTGGCAATACCTGCTTTGGCTTTTTCCTCCAGTGTGCCTTCAGTGACAGCCCAGACACGCTCAGCGTATTGAGCCAGTTTCTCTTTCTTCGATTCGAAGTTGTAGGTATAGTGACTCTCGGCAATGATGGCCAGTGTACGAGCGTGGTCTATTCCGAAAAGGGCGGTCAGCTCATGCCCCATCATATGGATAGCCCAGTCAGTAGGCACCCCTTTCTGGATCAGCCCGTTCAGTGCCATGGTGCAGCTCCACATAAAGTTGGAGGCTGCTTCGTAATCAGTGGGGTCTTTCATGATCCTGGGCGCCACTTCAATCAGTGTCTGGAGAATACTCTCAGCGAGTCGATCCTGGAGCAAGGCACCGGCAGGGTAGGTCATATACTGCTCCAGTACATGGGTATAAGCATCGGCCAGTCCGTTGGCGATTTGTCTTTCAGGAATGGATGTCACCACGGTGGGATCCAGAACAGAAAAGACCGGGAACAGCCCGGGACCTCCCATCGTTAGTTTTTCCTTGGTTTCCGCCCGGGTAATGACGGAGCCTGAGTTCATCTCCGAACCTGTAGCCGGTAAAGTCAGTACGGTGCCAAAAGGCAATCCCTCAAAAGTGCGGATCTTCTTTGTCAGAATATCCCAGGGTTCATCCCCCTCAAACAGTGCGGCTGAGGAAAGGAATTTAACTCCATCGATAACGGAACCTCCGCCTACAGCCAGCATAAAGCTGATGTTTTCTTCTTTGATGATTTTCAGGGCTTGCATCAGTATATCATATTCCGGATTGGCAGGTATACCGCCAAATTCCAGTACTTCATGATCTTTCAGAGCCTCGGTCACCTTCTCGTAGATGCCATTTCGTTTGATGCTGCCTCCTCCATAGAGCATAAGCACTTTGGCATCATTGGGTATTTCCGTGGAAAGTTTCTGTATCTGATCCTTACCGAAAAGGATTTTGGTTGGGTTGGCGAACTCAAAGTTTTTCATGAATGTCGTGTGTTTGTTTCAGCCTGAGACGTGGCTTCTGATGTTAACAACAGCATTGATGGCCAGGGGAGTTCAAAGAAGATGGATTAAATCCGCGTCTGCCTCTCTTTTTATGGCCGGGTACAAAAAAAGGAGCCTCATAGAGGCTCCTTTCTAAAATCTATAATCTTCTGGTCTAACACCTGACTTCTGGTGTCTAGATAGTCTGTTGAGCATCGAAACGCTCCAGGTAGTCAGCTACTCTGCGAACGAACATACCACCCAGTGAGCCATCTACCACTCTGTGATCATAAGAGTGAGAGAGGAACATCTTATGTCGGATGGCAATAGCATCACCCGTTGGGGTTTCTACGACTGCCGGCTTTTTCACTACAGCACCCAGGGCAAGAATACCTACCTGAGGCTGCATGATGATAGGAGTACCCATGACATTACCGAAAGAGCCTACATTGGAGATGGTATAGGTACCACCCTGCAGATCGTCCGGAGTCAGCTTGTTTTCGCGGGCTCTGCGTGCCAGGTCATTCACTTTCTTGGTCAGACCTACCAGGTTGTATTGATCGGTGTTGTGGATTACCGGAACGATCAGGTTACCACTAGGCAGTGCTACGGCCATGCCCACGTTGATATCTCTTTTCTTAATGATGTTATTGCCATCCACCTGGATGTTCATCATAGGGTAATCTTTCAATGCTTTGACTACAGCCTCCATGAAGATAGGAGTGAAGGTGATAGGCTCTCCTTCTCTTTCTTTGAAAGACTGTTTGATGCGGTTTCTCCAGGATACAATGCTGGTCACGTCTGCTTCAACGAAAGAAGTAACGTGTGGAGAAATACGCTTTGAATCTACCATACGCTCGGCAATCATTTTGCGCATGCGATCCATTTCTATGATCTCATCGGCACCACTGATAGAAACCGGCATAGGTTGTGGAGCTCTCTGAGGAGCCGGTGCTGTCGGAGCACTAACTTTGGCAGGGGCTGCTGCAGGAACCTCGGCAGGTCTGTTCTTCACATAAGACAGGATGTCTTTCTTGGTTACTCGACCGTCTCTGCCGGTGCCGGGCACACGCTCTAACTCGGTCATGGCAATGTTCTCCTGGCGGGCAATGTTCATCACCAGAGGAGAGTAGAAGCGATCGGAAGCAGGTTTTTCCAATACGGCCACACCATTTGATCCGTTGGAAGAAGCTCCGTTGCTGGCCACTTCAGCTACCTGTGCTGTCACGGCAGCCGCAGTTTCTACAGCAGGTGCGGGCGTATCAACGCTTTCTTCACCTTCGGTTTCAATTTTGGCAATCGGAGCACCCACCGGTACCACATCACCTTCTTTAACAAGAATTTCTTTGAGTACACCTCCATGAGTTGCAGGTACCTCTGTATCTACCTTGTCGGTAGCTACTTCCAGTACGGACTCATCAGCCTCAATCGTGTCCCCTTCTTCCTTCAACCAGGAGAGAACCGTGCCTTCCATTATACTCTCACCCATCTTGGGCATTACCATTTCCACCAGTGCCATAACTGCGATTTTATTGAGTTAAAACGTTTGCATAGTTTTTACAAAAATAGGCTATTTGCCAAATATTATCAATGTATCAGCCTTTTAAACTTTTCCGAACCAAATTTAAAACTGCTATTTGAGATAATTCGATATTTAATTTTCTATTTTGGGTCAATTGCAGCTTTTTAGCAATGGTTTGTTCTCCATCGGCATAAGCAATCCAGACTGTACCCACCGGCTTGTCTTCAGAGCCTCCTCCCGGACCGGCAATGCCACTGGTAGCAGCACCTATATCCGCTTTAAATTTTCTTCTAACCCCCTCAGCCATCTCCTTGACTGTTTCTTCACTTACCGCCCCGTGGGCTGCCAGGGTAGCTTCTTTTACGCCAATCAGGTCCATTTTGAAGTCATTGTGATAGGGCACCACACCTCCCTGGAAATAAGCTGAAGAGCCTGCGATGGTAGTGAGCTTATGCTGTACATAGCCTCCCGTGCAGCTCTCTGCCAGTGCGATGGTTTGTTTGCGCTCAAGCAGCATTTCGCCAATGGCTTGCTCCAGGGTAGTACCGTCATAGCCATAAATATATTTGCCCATGATGGGGAGTGCCTGGTCGATCAATTCACTGACCTCCGCAGCAAGTTTTTCACGGTTATCACCGGTAGCCGTGAGACGTAGCTTTACATGGCCAATGCTGGGAAGGTAGGCGAGCTTAATATGCCCGGGAAGGTTCTCCTCCCAGTCTTTGATTTTATCAGCCAGAAATGACTCTCCTATCCCTACGGTTTTGATCAGCTTGTGATAAATAACCGGGGTATGAAAGAACTCACGCACCCTGGGTAGTACATGTTCTTTCATCAGGTGTTTCATTTCATGAGGAACACCCGGCATAGAAACGAAGACCTTTCCTTCACGCTCATACCAGGTGCCCGGTGCTGTGCCCAGTTCATTATGGAGCACTGTGGCAACTTCCGGTACCAGGGCCTGGCGCTTATTCATCTCAGTGAACTCCCGGCCACGGCTTTCGAAGAAGTTTCTTACATGATCTTCAACCGCCTGATTCTTTACAATACCACTGTCAAAATACCTGGCCAGCATAGGCATGGTCAGATCATCATTGGTAGGGCCAAGTCCTCCGGTAATTAAAACCAGGTCGGCTTTTGCCTCGGCTTCGGCAAAGGCTGATAGGATATCTTCTTCATTATCGCCTACCGTGGTTTTTCGCACCACACGAATACCCAGTTGATCGAGCTCCTGGCTCATCCATTGTGAGTTGGTATCGGTAATCTGTCCGAATAGAATTTCGTCACCAATGGTGAGAATTTCCGCAAGTATTTTAGTCATAGAGAAAGGATATGCTTCTTAAACCGATGCGTTCAATGCTTGTTCAATATCTTTGATAATATCATCGATATGCTCTAAACCAACGGAAACACGAATCAGTTCGGGAGTGATGCCGACCAGCTGACGTTCTTCCTCAGTCAGTTTGGCGTGAGTAGTAGAAGAAGGATGTGTTACGATGGTGCGACTATCGCCCAGGTTAGCTGTGAGAGAGCACATCCTGATGGCATTCAGGAATTTCTTGCCTGTTTCTATATTTCCCTTAATGCCAAAGGCTACCACTCCACCTCCGGCTTTCATTTGTTTTTTGGCTATGGCAAACTGTGGATGAGAAGGTAGCATCGGGTATTTTACCCAGTTGACCTGAGCTTGTGATTCCAGGAATTCAGCCAGTTTCAGCGCGTTGTCACAATGACGGTCCATGCGTACACCAAGCGTTTCGAGACTTTTGGAAAGCACCCAGGCATTAAATGGTGACATAGCGGGCCCCGTACTCCGGCTAAAGGCATAGATTTCATCAATCAAAGCTTTTTTACCTACCGTAACACCACCTAATACACGACCCTGACCATCGATAAACTTCGTGGCTGAATGGATCACCAGGTCGGCTCCACTGGTAATGGGTTGTTGTAAGTAGGGGGTGGCAAAACAATTATCTACTACCAGAATAAGTCCGTGAGCTTTGGAAAACGCTCCCAGCCAGGCCAGGTCTACGAGGTCAACTCCCGGGTTGGTAGGTGTTTCTACATAGAGTAGCTTGGTATGGTCAGTTACGGCTGAGGCCCAGGAATCAGTATCGTTGATGTCCACATAAGTGGTATGGATGTTCCACTTAGGCAGAATCTTATTGAATACGGTGTGGGTAGAACCAAAAATCGACCGGCAGGAAATAATGTGATCTCCTGAGGACAGCAGCGCTGCAAAAGTGGAAAAAACAGCCGCCATGCCGGAGGCAAAAGCATATCCCGCTTCAGCCTGCTCCATAAGGCAGATTTTGTCTACAAACTCCTGGGTATTCGGGTTGCTGAATCTACTGTAGATGTTTTTGTCGTTTTCGCCAGCAAAGGCTGCGCGCATCTCTTCAGCATCCTGGTAGGTAAAGCTGGACGTGAGGTACATCGGGGTGGCGTGTTCCTGGGCATGAGTGCCGGGAATCTGAGTACGTACCGCCTGGGTTTCGAACTTTTGCGATTTATCCATTGCCTGAAATTAGAGGGCAAAGATAAGCGACTTTGGGTTTTGAAATAGTGTGGAATGAATCAATTCCAAATGCCTCACTTTCCTTTCCTGATCTCCTGCAGAGCAACCTCCGCCAGTAACGGCCATTTTTCCGAGTACTCCGTGCCAATCACAAACCAGTCTTTCAGCGGTGGTTTGTTCTTAAATGGGTTGAGCAGAGTGTAGTCATGAATACCTTCCGAGCCAGGCTCAAAATCTCTTCCCAGTCGGAAACACATTCCCCCGCGATAGAGGAAAGCGAAATTTTTGCGCTTATACTGAATACCCGGAGATGACATCATGGTGCCCTCATGTACCTCCTCGTGTGTGCTTGTTATTTCCTGTCTCAGATGATTAAAAAGTTGTTCTGCTGTTTCCATAAGTGTCAGAATCTGTTGGGTTTACCGATCAAATAAGAAAATGTCTGTTCAAATAATTGAATCAGGAGATTAAACATTGGGTAAGATAGATGACTTATTATGCTGATAAGTTCACAAAACTTTGTGCTTTAAATTAATCAACCATGAACAAATATCTGATAGTTGCCCTTATGACGATTCTGGTCGCCTGTGGGGGGACAAAAACCGAAGAAAAAACTGCAGAAGTGGTCAATCCGGGTCCGGATGTATCTCATCACACAGCTGCTATTACTAAAGTATTTGACGCTCACGGAGGTTACGATACCTGGGCGGGCATGAATCAGCTTTCGTATAAAATCGGAGAACAAACCACCCTGGTGGAGCTTAAGAGTCGCTATACGCGCCTGGAATCTCCTGAAATGACAGTGGGTTTTGATGGTGAAAAGGTGTGGGTAAATCCACCGAGTGAAAATGCCGACCGTCAAAGAATGCGCTACAACCTGATGTTTTATTTCTATGCCTTCCCTTTTGTTGTGGGCGATCCGGGGATCACCTATGAAGATATGCAGCCTATGGAACTGATGGGTAAAACTTACAATGGGGTGAAGGTTTCATATGGCGATGGTGTAGGAGATTCGCCTAAAGACAACTACATCATTTACTCTGATCCTGAAACCAACCAGATGCAATGGCTGATGTATACCGCGACATTCGGTGGGGGTGAGGCCAGCGATCGCTATAGTCTGATCAGGTACGATGACTGGCAGACTGTTAATGGTGTAACCATTCCTAAGTCTATCAAGTGGTATCAGTACAAAGATGGTGAGGTGGGAGATATGCGTTTCGAAAGGACTTTTGATGAAGTTGCCATTTCAGAAGAGGTTCCTGCTATGGAGAATTTTACCATGCCTGAGGGAGCTCAGGTGGCAGCTGATCCAGGCTAAAAAGAGATTACAAAGGAAAAGTAGAGTGATATATAAGCCTTCTGATCGTTTAGATCAGAAGGCTTTTCTTTTTTGTCATTTCGGTAAGGGAATGTCCCGGTATCAGGCAGGGAGCATTATGACTCAGATACCTTGGTGCGTTTGGCGTTGCGTTTATAAAGTAACCAGCCACAAAAGGCCAGAAGGAGTAAGGGCCAGATGTTGGCCAGGCCTATAATGACTGCTTCGATAATCCGCACACCATTATTCAATCCGTCTTTGATAGAGGAGATAAAAGTACTTTCAGCCACACTTACTGCCTCAATGGTCTTATAGAAACCAATATTGACGGTGCTCATGGAGGTCTGGTTTTCCAGAAATCTCAGTCTGCCTTCTGCCCGTTCTATCTCCTCACGGATTTTACCCGCCTCGGCTTCCACTTCCAGAATATCCTTGACCGTATCAGCAGTCTTGAGAATTTCAAGGTAGCGCTGCTCCAGTTTCTTTTTTGCAGCAATGCGCGCCTGAAGGTCAACGAATTCTTCTGTCACATCCTGCGATTTGATTTCGCGTTTATCGAATTTCTCGACACTTCGCGATACGGTGGCAATGAAATTATCGAAGCCGGACGAGGGTATCCTTACCGTCACGGAGTTCCAGGCCTGATGATTGTTTGTGGTAGAATGTTCATTGGCAACATAACCGCCAGCTACTTCTGCTGCCTGCTTTATGACCTCTGTAGTCTTCTGCAGGTCTTTGGTTTCAAATTCCAGTGTGCCGTTTTTGATCAGCTTGCGGGAAGTGGTAGCTTCCTCCGGGTGGGAGGGAGTTTGTTTCGGGACCTCAACGAGTTCGTCAAAGCTATCTGTGTCGGAAAAACTCAGCGTGTCATTCGGGGATTCGGAGGTAGAGCAACCAGCCATTACCACCAGGAAGGTAAACAGGATCTTGATGTTCATTGTAAGAGGGTTTTGATGTAGAACGAGATAGTTTAATGAATTTAACTAAATATTTAGTTGATTTAAAAATATGGCACATCAATACTGATGGCGACTCTGTGGTGGATAGTAGTGTGTGGTGGATTTGATATGTGTTTGAACGGCTCACAAGTGCACTTCAGAGCAAATTTGAGGCCGTTTTTATCCGGTTAAGATTTTTTGGCGCATAGCGTTGATTTGCTATGTGGAGATTGTGGTCATTCGCTTCAGTCTATACAAAGTCCTTGCATTTTCCTCATCTGATAGCTTGTGTGTAATAGATATAGTTTTTTGATGACCTTCTATTGATTTCTGATACTATATCATCAGAGTGCCTGCTATTTGAGCTTCCGGGTTGTAAAATACATGGCGCTGAATAGTATTAATTAACCGAATAACGTCAACATGAAGAAAATTTTACTACTGGTCACTTTTGTGGCATGTCATCTTTCAACAGCCCAGGAAAAGGTCTTTATGACTACCAAAAATCAGGGCAAGGTAGAGTTCGAAATCTCAGAGGAATATTTCTGGTTTGAAGCTGAATCTGTTACTGAATCTGAATTGAAATCACGTGCGGGTAATGATGAATTCAACCTTTTCTGGAATGATAGAGGCTTTTTAAAAGCTTCTGACATGAGAGGGAAAAAATTCATTGCTTCAAAGCAGCACCTGGAGCAAAAATATGGGAGGAAAATGAAAAAACTCAATCCCGTATTTATTTACAATGGTAGAGATAAGCAGGTCATACAGGACAGAATTCTGCTGAAGATGAACGGAGTGGCTCCGGACAGGAGACTCATCAGAAAGTTTAAAGCGGTCTTTACTCCGGTAAAGCATATGGCAGATATGTACCTGGTAGAAGTGTCAGGGGCTGATGCTTTTGATATACTTGATGTAGTTTCTGACCTCAACAGGCAGGAATCTGTGGCCTTTGCTGAGCCTGATTTCCTGAGAATTATGGAACTGACCACTAATGATAGTTTTTACAATAATCAGTGGGGGCTTGAAAACAACGGTTCTACCGGTACGGCCGATGCTGATATTGATGTGGAAGGAGCCTGGCAGTATACCACAGGGTCTGGGGTGAAAGTAGCCGTTTTGGACAATGGTGTAGATCTGAACCATGAAGATCTGTCGGCTAATTTACTGACGGGTTACGATGCAACAGACAGGAGTCTGGGAGGCTATTCTCAAGGGAATGACTGGCATGGTACAGCCGTATCAGGTGTGATTGCGGCAGTAGCCAATAATAACAAGGGAATAGCCGGTGTTGCTTACGATTCGAAGGTCATTCCTATCCGGGTGACTTATACCTCAAGGGGAGCACCAGTATTCCATGACTCCTGGGTTGTAGCAGGAATCAACGAAGCGGTTGCCCTGGGTGCCGATGTAATCAATATGTCTTTCAGGTATAGTGGAAGCGGGAGTTCTTCTGTCAACAGCGCCCTGGATAATGCGGCCAATACCGGAAGAGGAGGTTTGGGTATTGTCCTGGTAGGTGCTTCAGGAAATGACAATGCCGGTACGGTTTCAAACCCGGCCAGCAAAACGAATACACTGGCGGTAGGGGCTTCATCTTTTTGCGACAGACGCTGGTCACCGTCAGGTTGTACGCCATACCCAACAGGTACCAGTGGTAGCAACTATGGAAGCCAGCTCGATGTAGTGGCACCCGGAAGAGACCTCTGGACCCTGGATAATATGGGCACTTTGGGTAAAAACTCAGGAAACTATGATGGCGATTTTACCGGTACCTCGGCAGCAGCTCCTATAGTAAGTGGTATTGCTGCGCTTATCCTGTCTGTAGACCCTACACTAACAGCTGTAGAGGTAATGAACCTGATCAGAAGAAACGCAGAAAAGGTGGGAGGTTATAGTTATAGCACCACTTCAGGCAAGCCTGAGGGTACCTGGAATAATGAGATGGGTTATGGCAGAGTGAATGCCAAAGAAGCAGTTGAAGAAGCCCGCTTTGACCTGGTGGAAATTGCGGGGTCTCAATTCACCTGTATGTCGCGATCAAGTACAAGTTATAATCTGACTAACCTTCCGGCCGGTGTTACCGCCACGAGTTGGTCTTCTTCGTCCAATATTACCATCACCAGTTCGAGTGGTACAGGAGTGAACCTGAGAGCCACCCAAAATGGTTTTAGCGCCTGGGTAAGGGCTACCTTGAGTAATGGTGTTGTCATTGAACGTGATATCTGGGCAGGAAAGCCCGCTATGCCAGCCTCCATTTCAGGGCCTACCACTGTGCAATCCGGTGCCTATGTCAACTATACCGGTACGGTAACCAACGGAGCGAGCAGCTACCAGTGGCTGGTGCCTTATCCGCATCAGGTGGTTTCATCCTTCAATATTTTTGGAGCAGACTGGCAAATGCTGAATGTCACCACCACTACCACACATCTCAATGCCTTCTCAGGAACCAGCGGGTCTGACGGATACGTACAGTTCTCAGGAGTTAACGGTTGTGGAGTGGGTCCGGCCCGTACTATCTACGTAACCCATGATACCAGCGGTGGAGGTATAATTCCCAAGGTGGAAGGTAAAAACCTCAGAGTTGATGTGTACCCCAATCCGGCAAATGATATCGTCAATATTGAGTTGAGCTCAACAAACCGTGGAGCAGAACTGATTTCCCTGGAGCTGGTTGATCAAAGACTGGTTACTCAGTACCGAAAGGCTTTTGGTAAAGGTGTGACCAAATTCAGCCTGGATGTCAGAAATCTCGATAAAGGGATCTATGAGCTGAGAATGAAAACAACCAATGGCCCGGTAAACAGAAGGGTGATTATTGAATAAAAAACCAGGAGACCGGAAGTAGGAGGTAAGTGTTTAACTTCCTCTTACTTCCTACCTCTTACCTCATACCTCTCACCCCTTACCCCAGACTCCCTACCTCAGGAACCGAAGGTGACTCTTTAATACTTCTTAAACACAGCACTGGCAATATGGCCACCAAAGCCAAAGGTATTGCTCATGGCATAGTTTACAGTTCGCTGCTGTTGCTTGCCCAGCGTCAGTTCGAATTTTCCATCCCATTCAGGGTCCACATTCTCTGTATTAATAGTAGGAGGGATAACACCTTCCCGGGTTGCCATAATACAGGCAATGGCTTCGATAGCTCCGGCTGCCCCCAGCAGGTGACCAGTCATAGATTTAGTTGCTGATATATTCAGGTCCGGATTTGTTCCGAAAACACGTTCGATGGCAATAAGCTCACTGCTGTCACCGATAGGGGTGGAGGTGGCGTGCATATTGATGTAGTCAATGTCTTCAGGGCCGATACCTGCATCATCGAGGGCTTCCATCATGCCCAGATAAGCTCCTTCACCTTCAGGATGGGTGCCGGTCAGATGGTAGGCATCTGCAGCCATACCGCCTCCGGTAATTTCTGCCAGAATGGTGGCCCCTCTGGCCAGGGCATGCTCTTCCGATTCCAGTACCAGAGCTCCTGCTCCCTCACCCATGACAAAACCGTCACGCGCGGTATCAAAGGGTCTTGAAGCCCCCGCAGCGTTGTCATTATTGGTAGAGAGGGCCCTTGAGGCATTGAAGCCGCCAATACCTGAAGGACTGATCGGGGCTTCCGATCCACCACTGATAATCATTTCTGCTTTGCCCCATTTAATGTAGTTCATAGCATCAATCAGCGCGGTGGTGGAGGTAGCGCAGGCCGAGATGGTGGTGAAATTCACTCCTCTCAGTCCATATTTGATCGAGATGATACCTGATGCGATATCTGCAATAATTTTAGGGATAAAGAAGGGGTTAAAGCGGGGAGTTTCATCGTTTTTAGTGTATTCAACCACCTCATTGTGAAAGGTCTGAATTCCCCCGTTACCCGACCCCCAGATCACTCCGATCCGGTTGCGGTTAAGCTGGTCAAAGTCAATGCCTGCGTGCCTGATGGCCTCATCTACAGCTATCAGCGCATATTGTGTAAAAGGATCATAGCGCCTGGCTTCACTGCGTGGGATATGATCGTTGATGTTAATGTCCTTTAGCTCGCAGGCAAATTTTGTCTTGAACTTGGTCGTATCAAAACTGGTGATCGGGGCGGCTCCACTGGTTCCTGCTATCAGGTTCTTCCAGTATTCATCCAGTGTATTTCCTATCGGGGTCAGTGCACCCATCCCAGTAACTACTACTTTTCTCATTTGCTTGTCCTTAAATCTCTTTCTATCGTCCATTCTATGGTGTCGAGCACCCTGTAAAAGTAATTGGCCTGGTTCATAGCTTTAGCGAGCAATATGCCCCCTTCAATCATAGCTATGATACTAATGACAAACTGCTTTGTGTCTGCTTCTTTCCTGATCTCATTTTTTTCCTGGCCTGCATTTAGCAGCGCTGTCAGTTCCTTTTGCCAGCTCAGGATACTTTCCTGCACCCTTTCCTTGAGAAAGGGAAGCGTATCATCGGCTTCTACTGATGTATTCAACAGAGGGCAGCCTCCCTGCTTTGCAACCGTTTCATAGTGGTCTCGGTAAAAGTCCAGCGAAGCTTTGAGCTTAACCAGGCAAGGCCCCGGAGTGGCCAGCGCCCTGATCAGCCCTTTCTGCAGAGGTACAATGTTGTGCTCAAAACAGGCTATGGCTAACGCATCTTTATTTCCAAAGTTGCCGTAAATAGCTCCTTTGGTTAGCCCTGTGGCAATCTCAATATCAGACAAAGCCGTACCCGCATAACCCTGTCTGTTAAAAATCGGGGCTACCTGCTCAATGATATATTGACGGGTTCGTGCTGCTTTATTCATATTGGAAATGTAAAAATATACCGATCGGTATATTTTTGCAAGATTTGTCTTCTCTTTGTGATTTGCTACATACCAGCCCAGGCTGTCTCCCTGTATACATAGCCGCCAATTCGGGGCAATATTCTTTTTCGCAAACCATAGCCATTGTGTATCTTTTCACTTCTTAAGCATACACTGATGAAAAGATTATTCCCTGTTTTTCTCCTTGTCCTGTTCTCAACCTTTGCCTTCAGAGCACAAGCCCAGGTATATAAAGCAAATGAACCGCTGGCGCATACCTATTCTATCGTGGCACGTGATGCTCAAACCGGAGAAATGGCAGTAGGGGTACAGTCACACTGGTTTTCAGTAGGCACCTCCGTTTCCTGGGGTGAAGCCGGGGTGGGCGTTGTGGCTACCCAGTCGTTTACCAACAAGTCTTTTGGGTTGCGGGGCCTGGCCCTGCTAAAAGAAGGCAAGACCGCTCAGGAGGCACTGGATATTCTATTGAGCGATGACCCCGGAAAGGGAGTGAGGCAGGTGGCCATTCTCGACTCAAATGGTGGAGTGGCTGCTCACACCGGAGTACAGTGCATCCAGTTTGCGGGAGATCAGCAAGGCGTCAATTACTCGGTACAGGCGAATATGATGCTGAACAGTACCGTATGGAGTGCCATGGCCAAAGCCTTTGATGACAGTGAAGGCAAGCCCCTGGCTGAGCGGGTATTGCTGGCCCTGGAAGCAGCCGAAGCACAGGGAGGCGATATAAGAGGGCGTCAGTCTGCGGCTCTGATGGTAGTGGAGGGAGAAAGATCTGATGAGCCCTGGAATAATTACAAGATTAATCTGCGGGTAGATGACAGCGCTGCACCACTGCCCGAACTGCGAAGACTCTACAATGTGAAGCTGGCTTATGAGCATATGAATGCCGGTGATGTGGCAGTTGAAAACGGAGATATGCCTGAGGCGCTTGAGGAGTATGGAGCTGCTGAAGAAATGTTTCCGGATAACCTTGAAATGAAATACTGGAAAGCGGTAGCACTTGCCAATAACAACAGACTGGAAGAGGCGTTACCCATTTTCAAGGTAATATTCAGCAAAGACCAGAACTGGAAGGAGCTTTCAAAGCGCCTTGTACCACTGGGGTTCTTAGCCGTTACAGAAGATCAACTCGCAGAAATCCTTAAGCAGTAAAGCCTGTGACTTATTGTGTGGCGATATCATATGTCTGATCATATTCTTCAGTCAGGTGAATCCAGTCAAACACCTTCGAGAAATCTTCCAGCTTGTTTCTCTGTATTTCGCGATAGCTCTGGCTGGTTTTTGAAAACTGAAGGAGCAGACGCCCCAGATCATTGATTACCTGCTCACGGTCTTTGCCTTTTCTCTTCAATACAAAGACACCGGTCTCATCAGGGTTGTCATTGAGATTTTCGATATAAGAGCCGAAACCTGAAAGATCTGAGGTGATCGTAGGCACGCCTCGTGCTATACACTCCAGCGGTGTGTATCCCCAGGGCTCGTAGTAACTGGGGAAGACTCCCAGGTGACAGCCTCTGACAAACTGAGAATATTCCATGCCAAACAGAGGATTGGAGGGAGAGATAAAATCGGGATGGTAGACTACTTTGACCTTGTCCAGCGGACTGTTGAACAGGCTCTCCTTTCTCAGGTCATTTACAATCGGGTCACCATCACTATTCTTCAGGTTATGTGTTACGATATAAGGCCAGTTATCAGTCTTCCATGATTGAATGGCCCTGCGATAGCGCAGGCGCCAGTAATCAGTCATAAACTGATTAAGGTCAGGCAGGCGGTGATCCTCGGTGGAAGAAGCACCGGTAATGAATAGCTGATTGGAAATTTCTTTTTCAATCGATCCGCAGGTCTTGCGGATTTCTTCCAGCAGGGCCCGGGAGTGCAGCACATCCGGATTGATAGAGTGTACTTCGGCTTTGGTGATGAAGAACATGACCACGGTTACATCTACTTTCTCCTTAACCAGCCAGTAGTTCAGTCGCTTGAGCGCCTGAATGGTAATGTCAAACCCTTTATTCTCATGCTCATAGCGACCACTTGTAAAAAGGTATACGGTTTTGTTAAGGTCGAAAGGCTGCGAGTGGAAGAAGTGTCCCATGACAAAGTCATCGATTTTAGCCCTGTATTTATCGTGACGGAGATGAATTCTGTGGTGAGAAGAAAATCTCTCCAGATTAAGTCCATTGGGCGTAACATGATGAGGTTCTGTTCCCAGCAGGTGTTTGCACTCCTCAGCAGTGATCTGGCTGACTGTCGTGAAAGCATCTGCCCATTTGGCTCCCTGCTTTTCCAGTTGATGGATGCCGGGGATACCGAACTGCTGCGCCATGGCCTCGTCATTGATATGAGGCATCTGATTGTAAAAATCATTCGAGTTAACTGCGAGTACCCGGCCCAGTCGGGTAGCATGAGTAGTAAAGACGGTTTTGATGCCGGACTGATTCTTTTTCAGGCTAAGGATGGTACCACAGCACATCCACTCATGACCATGGAAAATGATACCTCGCCTGTCTTCCTTTTCCTCCAGGATTTTCAGGAACACATGCACCACATCGCACCATTGCAGTGATACATCATAGAGTGAATCATCTGTGCCGACAGGGACACCAAAATGCTCAAAGTGTTTCTTCTTGATGTTTTGCAGGCGGTTGAAAGCCCCTTCCGGGTTGAGCAGAACTGCCCTTGGGCGACCAGAAACCAGCCAGGTGCCATATTTGACCTCATAACCCATGTCTCTCATTTGGTTGACAGCCTTTCCTATGGGGGTGTCCACCTCATTCAGGTCCTCGAATTCAATGTCAATACTGTCATTCACCAATGGGCCGATGAGACAATAGTTTTTGCCCCATTTCTCAAGGGTAGCCGGTAGCTTGGAGCGGATAACGGTGTAGATACCGCCCAGCTGATTACAGACTTCCCATGAGGCTTCCAGCAAGAGGTTATTTTCAAAGGTATTGGTCGAGGTTCCCATGCTCTTCAGTTTACTTGCGATTAAGATATCGGAAAGCGACACGAATGACAATCGCCTTCGGTTAATTATTTGTGCTCATTAAGAAATAATGAAAGGGAGCGTTTATCGAGGAAGGGAAGGAGTGTCCCAGACCCTGAAAACCGTTTGTTATCGTTGAGAGCTTACCCTTTTTTATAGTCGGTTTGAATTGGGCTGGAGGATTCTCTTTATTGGACACAAAGTCGAATTCATGAAAATCAAAACAACATTACTCTTGCTGGTACTGCTTATGACACAGGTGGTCGTGGCTCAGGAAGATCAGGAAAAACCTGAAAGTAAAAAGAGAGAGCCAAAGCCATGGGGCAACCCGCTGATAAAGAACTATGGCAGGATTCTGGACCTCGAAAATGTGGAGCTAAAACCCGACCCGGACCGGGAGTATAAAATAGTCATAGAGCTGGTGCATGATATGAAGAAGCCCAAAAGACTCAATTTTTCAGCCAACAATATCGCCCGCCTGATCAACCTGCATGCTATTGGTGGAGTAAAACCGGAAAATCTCAAAGTCGCGGTGGTAGTTCACGCTCAGGCGACCAATTCTATGGTAAATCAGGAGGCCTATCAGAAGAAATATGATGTGGAAAGCCCCTATGTAGATTTTTATAAGGAGCTGGCAGAAGCCGGTGTTGACCTGGTGGTTTGTGGTCAGTCGCTTAACCTGTTTGGTCAAAAACCTGAAAATGTATTGCCGGGTGTTAAGGTTGCTACTTCCGCACTCACAGCAGTCAGTACTTACCAGCTAAAAGGCTACGCTTATTTTAAATGGGACTAAGCCGGCAATTGGTTATGTGGTTAGTCAGGAAATAGTTACCGCCACTCTTAGTACCCCGTCAGACCAAAAGGTCAGACGGCTTCCCATAGGTACTCAACTTCAAAGCATGATTGCCTGATGGAAAGTCTCTGGGCTACTTGTCATTCCCGGCCCCGACCGGGAATCTCTGAGGTTTATGAGTAATTGCGTAATCTGAGTTGTGCTCTTTGTCTGTTATCGAGCCTCGCCACCGGGATTCACAATCAGGCCCGTCTGCCGGAGTCTGCCGGACAAGTTGGGGGTGACGTGCTGCGGTCCTTAGTGAAAGTGTACTCCGTCAGACCAAAAGGTCAGACGGTTTTCCGGAAGTACTCAACTTCAAAGCATGATGGCCTGATGGAAAGTTTCTGCGCTACTTCTCGTTCCCGGCCCCGACCGGGAATCTCTCTAGATTCCGAGTAATTGCGTAATCTGAGTTGTGCTCTTTGTCTGTTATCGAGCCGTGCTACCGGGATTCACAATCAGGCCCGTCTGCCGGAGTCTGTCGGACAGGTTGGGGGTGACGTGCTGTGGTCCTTAGTGAAAGTGTACCCCGTCAGACCAAAAGGTCAGACGGTTTCCCAGAGGCACTTAACTTCAAAGCATGATTGCCTGATGGAAAGTCTCTGCGCTACATGTCATTCCCGGCCAAGACCGGGAATCTCCCTGGATTCCGAGTAATTGTGTGATCTGAATTATCCTCTTTGTATATGATCAAATTGGTCTGCCGGCCTTCCTTCTAAGTTTCATTGATTTATTCTCTGGAAATGCTTCTATTGGGCTCTGATCGATAAATCTTTTGAAAATGAACAAAATCAAGTCTCTGGTACTCGTTATTACCCTTTTGGGAGCCTCACAAATTTCGCTGGCACAAGGAAGAATCAATCCGGCCATAGAAAGTTTCGGGGGGATTTTTGATGCACCCTATGCTACCGAAAAACCAGACCCCAATCAGCAGTACAAGATTGTCATTGATATTGCCACCAATGATGGAGAACCAGACGAGATTGCTTATTCCTTATACAATGTAGCCCGGCTGATGAACCTGCATGTAATGGGCGGAGTACCCAAAGAGAATATGCATGTGGTACTGGCTATACATGGGGGAGCGGCTTATTCGGTGATGAATAATGAAGAGTACAAAAAGAAGTATGATGTTGACAGTCCTTACCTTGAGCTTTTCAAAGAACTGAAAGAAGCCGGGGTACAAATGTTTGCCTGTTCACAGTCCCTTAAGGGCAGGGGCATCGATCACAAAAAAATGGTGCCTGAGGTGAGTGTGGCTACTTCTATGCTTACGGTTATGACTACCTATCAGCTAAAGGGCTATGCAGCGCTGAAGTTTTAATGAAAAGTGGGTAATGAAGGCTGGATTGTATCATTATAAGACTTAATAACAGTTTATGAGCTGGATCAAAACAATACCATTTGAGGAAGCCAAAGGCAAGCTAAAGCAACTCTATGAGCGCGTGAAGGGGCCTGACAATAATGTGGATAACATTATGATGGTCCATAGCCTCAGGCCACATTCCATGGAGGGACATATGCACATCTACAAGTATGTGCTCCATCATAATGGCAATACTTTTCCGAAATGGTATCTCGAGACAATTGGTGTCTATGTAAGTATCCTAAATGATTGCAGCTACTGTGTAGAGCATCACTATCATGGCATGAGAAGATTGGTAGCCGATGAGGACCGTTCACTGGCGGTAAGGAAGGCACTTGAGGCTCGCACACCTGAGTCGGTGTTTAGTGGTAAGGAATTGGCACTCCTGCAATATGCAGAGAAACTGACACTGACCCCTGCCGCGATGAATGCTGCTGATCTTGATATACTGAGAGCTGAAGGCGCAGATGACGGTGAGATACTGGAGGTCAACCAGGTAACCAGCTACTTTTGCTATGCCAACCGCACGGTTCTGGGACTGGGTGTGAATACCGATGGCGATATCATTGGTCTTTCACCCAACGAAAATGACGATCCGGACAACTGGAATCACTCTTGATCTCATCAGAAACGATTGATCACCTGTACACCAATTCCCTGAAACTTATTCATTTCGGGTAAGCGCTTTGCTCCCTCTTCTAGCGAAATCAGCTCACCAATCAGTTTGGCAGGCTGCAGCTTTTCGGTACGAATCATCTCCATCATTTCAGGATAGGCATGGGCCTGCATACCATGGCTGCCAATGATTTCCAGCTCATTGGCAACTACCAGGTGCATGGGGATTTGAGGCAGGTAGTCTTCCCCTGCCATAAGTCCTACCTGAATGTGTTTTCCCAGCTTTCTCAGGTTAGCCACTGAGTTAAAGCAGGTAACCTTGCTGCCCAGGGCATCTACAGAAAGGTGTGCGCCACCCTGGGAAAGCTGCTTCACGGCTTCAACGACATCCGTTTTAGCGGTATTGATGGTATGCTGAGCTCCGATCATTTCGGCAAACTTCAGCTTTTCATCATCTATATCTATGGCAATTACCTGGGCACCCATGGCCTCTGCAATCATGATGGCCGATAAACCCACGCCACCGCAGCCATGCACTGCTACCCATTGACCTCCGGAAACCTTTCCCTGATGTACCACGGCCCTGTAAGAAGTAATAAAGCGACAACCCAGGCTGGCCGCTGTTTCAAAGCTTACTTCGTCTGGTAAGTGCACCAGATTGGTGTCGGCATAGTGAATGTTTACATACTCGGCAAAACTACCCCAGTGGGTAAAGCCCGGCTGAAACTGATGATCGCAGACCTGTTGATTGCCGGAAGCACATTGAGCGCATTTACCGCAACCGCTGACGAAAGGTACTGTTACGCGATCTCCCTCTTTGAAACCTGAGATGCCTTTTCCGGTGGCAACGATAGTACCGGCCAGTTCATGTCCCGGCACATGGGGTAATTCGATATCCACATCATGCCCCATCCAGCCATGCCAGTCAGAGCGACAGAGGCCTGTTGCTTCCACTTTCAATACCACAGAACCCTCAACCGGGGTCGGGTCATTGAGGTTTTCTATGGTGATGTCTCCCTGAAATTTTGAATAGTAAGCCGCTTTCATTGGTATATCTCCGTCACAGTTCGTTGCGATAAATATATCCCGATTCTGTCAGGCTTTCCAGAAATGACGAACCTTATTGATCTGTAATTGTCATTGAAGCAACTTCAGCTCATTTTCAATGCTGGCAATCAGGGCCTTCACATCTTTATCAGCCGCAAGTAAGCCGTAATAAAGCCCGGTGTTGTTGTCCTTGCTGATTTTGAAGTTTCGAATGAGAAGCGGATCGTCCAGAAGTGTATTGTAGTCGATGGGAACTGCTACCCGGGCATACCTGAATTCTTTAATGTTTTCCAGTATCCAGGGAGTCCAGTAGGTTTTGAATTCAAATTCCACATCTCCCATTTGTTGTACTACTTTAGGGTGCATGTATTCATAGTATTCCACCAGGTCGCGCCTCAGTTTTTGATTCTGAATCAGGGTAATATCTGTAGACTTCAGTGTCTGATACCCTGCACTGATAAAAGAAATACGTGGAAACATCAATACCTGCGCCAGAACTTTGCTGATTGAATCGGAATAGGGTTTCTGATTGGAAAGCCTTGCTTCCAGATAGTCAACACCATCCATCAGCCTTTGCGTATTGGCAAGAGATTTATTGAGGAGGATGGAATCTTCAAGTAAGTCAGTCCTGATCTCTTGCAAGATCAGGAGCTGAGACTTGTCTTTCTTTTGTTGTTGATTCCAGTTGTCGAAAGCGACCGCCAGGCTAATCCCCATAAAAATGAGTGTTATTTCTCCCAGCGCATACTTCCAGTTGAGTTTGAGTTTTGACTGTGACACGGTTGATTGTTGTTCATAATATTTTGAGTAGATCTTTAGTTTTTAGTCCGGGTCATGCAGTAGAATATCTACTACATGATCCGGGTAACGTACGCCTGACCAGGGCGTTTTGTAACACTTGGCTTCCTTGACCAGAGGATGCATGCTACAGGTGATTATACGGGCTGATATGGTGCAAAGGATGTTGATTTGTCATGAATCGGGCATTCTCTGTACCGAGTTGGGATGAGGACGAACTGTATCAAGCTTTTGCGGAGAAAGCTACTGATCGGAATGCAGCCACTGAATACTATTGCCATAATTGTCCTGAATCATAAAATAGCGGTCGAAGGCCATGGATTTTTGCTCAGTCAGGTCGAAGTCAAAAATGATCCCTGCATCTTTCAGCGACTGATAAGGTGTTTGAATGTCTTCAACTGCAAATGATAGCTTTCTGATTCCCTGAACCTTTGACAGACTCACATCACCAGGCAGGTCCATGCTGTCGATATGCTGGTAACTTCCGAATTCACCCAGTTCCAGAACAAAGCCGTCCTTATCCAGAATGGCGCGTTCGTTATCGGGCTCTGGTACATGGTGGATGAGCCGGGCGCCCAGGTGTTTTTCGTACCAGCTAATGGAAGCATTGATATCCGGAGAACTGACGGCCATCAGAAAAGGCCTGAGCGCTTCTTGTGGTGTCGGTTGTCCTTCTTTGAGAGAAAAGAACTGTACATAATTACCATCCGGGTCTTCTATAAGAAAGTATCGGTCCGGCCAGGTATAGCCCTCTGTAAGAGGAGGGAGCGCAGCCAGGGGCGCTACCATTTTAACAGATGTTCTGGTGGACAAACTTTCATACAGCGCCTCAATATCTCTCGCCTGGAACCCCATCTTGAAAAAGCCATCTATCTCAAAATAGCCCTGCGGAAAAATAGAGAAATCCCGGCTGATTCCATCTGCAAATTCAACCAGTTCAAGAAAGAAATCTCCCTGGTGCATCATGCCGACTGAAAGTCCGTAATCTGAAAAATGCATGATAGTGTCCCGCTGAAAGAACAGGTGCCGGGTATACCAGTCCATGGAACGGTCGATGTCATTTACGGTTAAAGCAAAAATGGCTGGCCTGTACTTATTGGTACTGTCATTTTGAGGACTGCATTGTATCAGGCCAAGTCCTAAAACACTGAGCACCAGAAATCTTTTTCCGAAATGCATGATCTAAAATACAGGATTCAGGGGCCTGATGACAGGGCAGCAGGGTACATCTCGGCCAACGGTCACTCAAGTCATGCGGACAGATATTGAGACCCGATAAAAGTAAAAATCTGAACCACAGAGTAGATAAACGGTTTTGTGATTAACTTCACGCAAAATTTCAACCCATGTATACCGGACTATTACACGCTCATTCAGGACTCAGGTGGATTGTTTTGATCCTTCTGCTGGTCGCGATTTTCAATGCTTTTTCTAAAAAGAAATCAGGTGTCTACACGGAAGGAGATCGCAAACTGGCGCTCTTCACGATGATTTCAACACATACTCAGCTATTGATAGGGCTGGTGCTGTACTTCCTGAGTCCCTGGGTGGATTTCGGTGATATGATGAAGGACAGTATAACGCGGTTTTATACCATGGAACATACACTGATGATGGTCATAGCCATTGTGTTGATCACGATTGGTCATAGCAAGTCTAAAAAGGCGGCTGATGGCGCGGCTAAGTTCAAGGCTATCTCTGTGTTCTATCTCATCGCTCTGTTGATCATTCTGGCTGCCATTCCATGGCCTTTCAGAGATTTGGCCGGACATTGGTTCTAAGCCCTCCGGGCATCCGGGTTCATCCCTCAGTCCCGGCTATCCTGCCTTCAGGGTCTCTCGCAGAGGACTGTGATGTGTCTGTTTTACTTTCACCATCAGGGGCTCTCCCAGAGGACCTGATGCGATCATGACAGTCTTAATTGGAGTTTAAGATAAGCTGGCGGTAAAAGCGAATAGCATCTTTATAATCTTCAACCGGGATACGTTCATCAATACCGTGGAAGCTTTGAATGTTGCTCTCATTGATATGGTAGGGTACGAAGCGGTATATATTTTTACTCACCTTTGTAAAATGCCGTGAGTCGGTAGCAGCAATCACCAGGTTGGGAGCGGTAAGCACACCGCCAAAGGTTTGTTTCAGCGTTTTGTTAATGATGTGGTAGCCGTCCGAGTCCATGGGTGAAACAGGGGAAGGATCGGAGCTGAAGCCCATAAACCTGGCTTTGACCCGTTCATCATCGATGGTGGAAATCACGTGTTGCATAACATCATCAGCCGTTTGACCCGGGATAATTCTGAAGTTTACCACCGCCCTGGCCTGGTAGGGAATCACGTTTTCCTTAATACCGGCTTCAAAAATAGTAGGAGCCGTAGTTGTTCTGACCAGGGCATTGCCCGCCCCGCTGGCGTTTTCATAGGTGCTGATAATGAGGGGCTTAAAGAGGCCTCTGTTAGCAAAGCCCATCTTATTGACAAAGCCCATCTCAGGCCCTACCTGATCCATAAAACCATGCATGGCCTCTGATATGGTAGCCTCCAACGGGTTTTCCTTAAGGGCTGCCACAGCTCCTCCTAAAACATCAATAGCTGTTTCGGGAGCAGGCTGAGAAGAATGCCCTCCGACAATCTCTACGGTGAGTTCTATGGTAGTTGACCCTTTTTCAGCTACACCAATAAAAGCCAGGTCAGGGTCTACCCCCGGTACCAGCTTTTGGGTAATGGCATAGCCCTCATCCAATACAAACTTCGCCTCTATGCCCTGGCTGGCCAGGTGTTCTGCCATGACCACAGCTCCCAGTTTACCACCTACCTCTTCATCATGCCCAAAGGCCAGGTAAATGGTTCTTTCCGGTTGGTGATTTTCTGCCAGCAGCATCTCAATACTTTCCAGAATACCGATCACCGAAAACTTATCATCAATGGTACCACGGCCCCAAATCACATCATCTACTATTTCACCCGAAAAAGGATTGTGCGTCCACTGGTCGGGAGAGGCAATGGGTACCACATCAATATGTCCCATCAGCACTATAGGTTTCAGGGAGTCATCTGTGCCGTGCCATGTGTAGAGGTGACTGTAATGGTTAAATGTTTTGCGATCTAAGGTGGAAGACACCAGGGGATAGTTGTCCGAAAGGAGTTGATTGAAGCTCTCAAAAGCGGCAGAATCAAAATCTGCCGGATTCTCATGTGATATGGTCTTGATCCTGAGCGCTTCAGTGAACCTCGTAACAGCATCATCCGGTATGTCTATTTTTTCAACCGCTTCTACCTGCAGTTGCTGCGAGGTAAATGTGAAGGTTCTGATCAGAATAAAGGCAACAAAAAGAAGAAGGGCCAGTCCCAGGAGCTTAAAAAACTTTTTCATCGGCAGGTATTATACTCATCCAAGATAAGGCTTTCATCAGGATTGAGCAGCCTGAGGCAGTACTCAATTTTGAGGCAGTCCCCTGACTGTCCTCAGGAGGGTGAATACGGCCTTATGAGTTCTTTTGATTACCTGACATCAGGTTGGCAATGACACGGGTATTTGGGAATTGTTCCAGTAAAATCTTGATAAAAACAGTAATGGGGATGGACATAATAAGCCCTGGAATACCCCAGATATAGCCCCAGAGCATCAGCATCACCAGTACGGTCACAATATTCAATGAGAAAGATTTACCCATAAATATGGGTTCCAGCACACCTCCGAAAAGTGCCTGAACTCCGGTGGCGGTCAGCGCAAAGAAAAGCAGGAGCGAGGGCTGATCTATTTCCACAAAGGCAAAAATGGTGACCATGACCACGGTGACAATTGAGCCAATCATCTGTACAAAGTTGATCAGAAAGGCAAAGAGCCCCCAGAAGATGGGGAAGCTCACACCGAAGGCCCAGCAGGCCAGTCCGGTGAAAATTCCTGTAAGCAGACTGACCAGAAACTTCACCTTGATGAACTTCAAAAGATCGCTTTCGATTTTCATAAAGGTTTTGACGGAAGCAAACTGCTGCTTGAGAATAGTGGTATTCAGTAGCTTCTGAAAATCAACCGAACCCGCCAGCAACAGCACTGCAAAGAAAATCATCGTCAGTGTACGGGAAATAGTGTTGGTGACAAAACCCAGCGTGGGGGCAAAACCCTTGGAAATGGTGTCGCGATTGATGAGAGAGGAGAGTTCTGATTCGCCCTGAATAAATTCTATTCCGAAAAACTGCTCCAGCGAAACAACAAGGTCGGAGAGTTTTACTCTGGCTTTTTCAAAGAAGGCATTGTCGGTGGAGAGCAGCTCTTTGCTGGACAACTGAATCAGCTCTCCGCTGATTTTAAGAATGGCAGCAATGATAACAATCACCAGAGCGATGCTTAAGCCCTTGTTGACATTCCGCTTTTTAAGCCACCTCATCAAAGGCAGAAACAGCAAGGCAATGAACATGGATGATACCAGCGGTACGAAAATAAAGGAGAGTGTTTTGAGCAGATAAAACACAAAGGGAATGACTATGATCAGCAGTAGTACGTTGGTTGTTTTTCTTTCTCCGATCATCTTTTCTTACCTCCTTTTCAAGCCTCAAAGGTATATCGAAATTACCCGTTAAAGGTTATGGTTTTTGACTTAAATTTACTGTATACCTTATGCCGGTAAATGATTCCTGAAACTCCCCTGGAGGGGAAATTGTTCAGAACCTGACGAAGTAAGAAACCAATCGTCTTCATAATTTCTTTTGTCATAGCATTGTTTTAAATTCGTAGCCAAACGAACGTTAGTTATGGGATTGACATCTGCACATAAAGAGATACTTGATAAAGCGGTAGAAGCTTTGCACAGCCGCGCCTTTCACGCTCAGTACCCTGAGCACCCTTCACCGAAAATCTATGGAGAAACAGCTGATGCTGATGGCAGAGCTGACTTCAAAGCCCACCTGGGAAAGAATTTTGAAGAACTGAAGCAGGAGGGAGAGTCCGGCTGGGTTGGCGAGGAGGAGTCTCCTTATTTCGCAGATAAGCTGAACGTCAAATACCCTGCTTTTTCCAATGATGTACTACTAGAAAGAGCTGAAAAAGGATTTCATGCCTGGAGAAAGGTGTCTGTAGAAGACAGAGCAGCCGTTTTGATTGATTCCCTGGAGCGTTTCTCTAAGCGTTTCTTTGAAAATGCCTATGCTACCATGCACACCACCGGGCAGGGATACATGATGGCTTTTCAGGCATCAGGACCTCACGCTGCCGATCGGGCACTGGAAGCTGTGGCGGCCGGATATGAAGAACTGAGTCGTTTTCCTGAAAGACAGACCTGGGATAAGCCTATGGGTAAGTACAACCTGGTCTTGAACAAAGAATGGAGAGCCGTTCCCAAAGGAATTGGCCTGGTGATTGGATGTTCCACTTTCCCTACCTGGAACTCTGTACCGGGTGTTTATGCCGATCTGATCACGGGTAACTCTGTGCTGGTAAAACCACATCCGGGCGCTATTCTGCCCATGGCGATTGTAGTAGCGGAAATCAGAAATGCCATGCGGGATGCCGGTTTTAATGCTGATGCCTGTCAGCTGGTAGTGGATACGCCTGATGCCCCGGTAGCGAAGGAGCTGGCAGAAGATCAAAATGTAAAGCTGGTTGATTTTACCGGTAACTCTGAATTCGGATCCTACCTGGAAAGCCTGCCTAAGGCAGTGTTTACTGAAAAAACAGGGGTTAACTCGATCATTCTTGATTCAGTAGATAACCTGGATAAAGCCATTCAGAATATCACCTTCTCGGTAGCTCTCTATTCAGGGCAGATGTGTACAGCACCGCAGAACTTCTTTATCCCTGAGGGAGGAGTGAAGACACCGGATGGTATTGTGAGCTTTGATGAAGTGGCACAGAAGTTTGCTGATTTTACCACCGGCCTGGTAGATAACCCAAAGGCGGGTCCCTTTGTACTGGGAGCTGTTCAGAATATCAACACCTGCAATCGTGCACAGAATGCAGCGGGAGACCTGGGAGGTAAGGTATGGCTGGAAACACGCTCAATCGAAAACCCGATGTTCAAAACGGCCCGTACTCAGACACCTACGGTGATAGAACTGAGTTCATTGGAGAAGGCGAAATTCTCACAGGAGCTTTTCGGACCGATAGCCCTTCTGATCAAAACGAAGGACACAAAAGAGTCAGTAGCATTGGCAAAAGAACTGGCTGAGCAGCAGGGAGCCATTTCATGCGGAGCTTATACCACAGACCCTGAGATGAAGGAATACATTGCTGATCAGATGTCGCTGGCTGCTACTCCGGTATCATTTAATCTTACAGGGGGCATCTATGTGAATCAGAATGCTGCTTTCTCTGATTATCATGTAACAGGAGGTAACCCTGCCGGTAACGCATCTTTTACCAACCCTGACTACGTAAATCGCAGATTTACCTGGGTAGGTTTGAGAGAGCTTGCTTAAGAAGTAATTATTCTGTTTGAAATGTCATACTACACCGATAACTATCGGGACTCTTTCAGCATCTGTCGATATTGAGACCCTGAAATAAATCAGAGTAACACATTGGAAAGAACTAAGGCTGTGCCCAAAGGCATGGCCTTTATTTTTGAAGTGCCCTGAACAGTCTGTCGCGATAGGTATGGCCGATGGGTAGTTCTGTATTACCTACGGTGAGGCTGGCACGGTCTGTCTTTCTTATCCGGGCCAGGGAGACGATATAGGATTTGTGAATTCGCACAAAGAGCCGGGGATTGAGCAAGGCTTCCATACGACTCATACTCATCAGGCTCATGATCTTTTCATCTTGGGCGAAGATGGTCACGTAGTTGCCGGCTCCTTCTATATACGAGATGTTGTCCTCGGATATAAAATGGGTTGAATTGCCGCTTTTGATTTGTAAGGTGACCGGTGCTGCTGCATTTTCCTGAGAAGTGGTGACCGTGATAGCAGGGATGGACAGGTTTTGAGCTTTGTTGACGGCCTTCATAAAACGGTCGAAGGTGACAGGCTTGAGGAGGTAATCAACAGCATTGTAATTATAACTTTCCACCGCATATTCCGAATAGGCGGTGGTAAAAATCACAAGAGGTTTCTTTTCAAGACTGTTGAGCAATTGTAGCCCATTCAGGTCCGGCATATTGATATCCAGAAATATCAGGTCTACCGGATATTGGCTCAGAAACTCAACTGCTGCCACAGCATCGGTAAATGTAGCGGCTGCTTCCAGCGAGCTTACTTTTTCGATGTACCGGCTGAGTACATCTATTGCGAGTTGTTCGTCATCTACTACAATACACTTCATATCAGTTCAGGTTTAAGCGTACGGTAAACTGATCCTTATCCCGTTCGATATGGAGTTCATAGTTGTCTTTGTACAGCAATTCCAGTCTGCGTTTTACATTCGTAAGCCCTATGCCGGAGTCTTCCATTTGATTGTTATTCACAATATCGTTAGAACAATGGAAAATGACGGAGCCATAAAAAATCTCAATGGAGATGGTAATCCGGGAGTCCTGATGATTGCTTACCCCGTATTTGAAGGCATTTTCAATAAATGGTATCAGGATCATGGGTTTAATATGGAGCGCTGTGGGTGTTTCAGGAAATGATGCGGAGAGCTTAAGCCTGTTGCTGTTCCTCCATCGCATGGTCTGAAGCTCGATATAACTTTTCAGATATTCTATTTCCTCATCCAGACTGATCTGTGTCTGATCGCTGGTGTGCAGCATATAGCGCATCAGGTTGGCGAGTTTGGAAATCCCGTCAGCCGTTTCTTCATCCCCGTTTTTCTGAGCGCTGGAGAAGAGGTTATTCAACGTATTGAAGAGAAAGTGCGGATTGACCTGTGACTTGAGAAAGGAGAGTTCTGCACTCAGCTTTTCCTCTCTTAGCTGTCTTTGCAGTCGCTCGTTGACAAACCAGTCTTTTGAAAAACGAAAGATCACTGCTGCCACGATAACGAATAGGTGGGAAATGACATTGTACTCGGCCGATTCGTATACCAGCTCGTCAGGGTAGGGGTACGACTGCCTTAAGAGCAGAATGTCAATGACCGTCTCAGAGGCAGTAAACAATGTGAAAATCAGACTGAGCCACAGACTGAAAGTCAGGTAGTGTCTTTTTTTCAAAAACCGGGGCACCAGCCAGCCGGCTACCAGATAGAAGATGCCCGTGTTGGAAAGAAACCCATACAGCATGGCAGTTCTGTAGCCCTGAGCACCGGAGCTGAAAACCCCGAGTGTCACTTCCAGTCCGTTCAGATTGAGCACAGCGAAGACAACGAGGCCTGAGATCAGCGGCAGGCTGTACTCATACTCCCGGAAGTTAAATCTCGCTTTCACGCTTTGAAAGTAAGAGATTATCCAGAGATAAATCAGCAGGCTTGATCAACTGCTCTTTTGAATGGAGCAACAGGTTGAATTACTACGCCAACTCGCTATGTCAATTAATCATCGAACTTGAAACAGAAGAGTAGTCAGTTAGTGTATTGCTTTTTGACAGGACTGGCGGCTCCCCTAAGCTTGTAGAGCATTTGTAAAATCCGATAGCAGGTTTTGACAACTCAATTATCTCAAGCGTATGGAAAAGCACCTGAAAAAAGACATCCTCACCTATATCGCCCTTGTGACTGGGCTGTCTCTCATCCCTTATGTACTGATCTATGCAGCAGGCGATACCGACTCAAACTGGGTAATGTTACTGATGTGGATGCCTGCGGTGGCAGGAGTGGTGGCCAGGCTTATTCGCAAAAAATCTCCCTTTAAAGGAATAGGATGGAATCCCTTGAAATCCTTTAAATGGATGGTGGTAGCCATGATCATTCCTTTATTGGTGACTGTTGTCTATCTCGCACTGCTGTTTGGGCTGGGACTGGCCGAATTTGAATCGGGCTTTGTTATCAGGGAAGGCAATAAGATAACACTGACAAGGATGGGGATGATTTTTGGTGGAGGGGCTCCCATGAATATATTTTTATATGCCGGAAATTTCCTGCTGTCATTTTTTGTGGGCAACCTCTTCTATGTGGTCACCTTTGCTCTGGGCGAAGAGTATGGATGGCGAGGTCATCTGCAGCCACTTCTGACCGAAGGTTTTGGCCTGAAAAAAGGGATCTTTTACCTGGGGCTGATATGGGGGTACTGGCACCTGCCGGGTATTCTTATGGGACATAACTTTCCCGATTACCCCATCCTGGGAGGCTTTGTGCTGATGCCCCTTGGCTGTATCGGAATGTCTTATGCCTTTGGTTTGCTTTACAATAAGTCGGCTATAATCTGGGTGCCCGCTATGTTTCACAGTGCTTTTAATATGGTGTCAGACATTCATGCCGGAGCCATCGTGGAGGGTACGAGAAATGCTCTGGGGTCAGACATTATATATATCAGTTTATGGGGGCTCACCGGCTGGCTTTGTTACCGCTATCTAAAACCGGCTGATAGGGCTAAGGAGAGTCAGGAGGAGTATGAACTTCCGCATTAAAGAAAAGATCCATTGTTGTGAATGAATCCTATCTGCAGGGAGGGACGGAAAACTCCGTTTCTCCCTTTTTTAGTACCAAACAAGAGATCAGACCTTAATTCCCGGCAAGCAGTAACTTATGGATCAGCTCGATTCCTGAAGCGCTGATAAATAATCTGTGCTTATTGTTAGACAGTAGTTTTTGTGTCCAGTCTACTACACCACCGTCAGACAGGTTGAGAGGTGAGTCATCCAGATCGATAAAGGTTTTAAACTGTACTAACCTGTAGTAGTCACCGGCATCTTTTTGATGAGTTAGCTCTACAGGGCAGGTGAATTCTTCCTTTTCCAGTGCCTGATGTAGAAAGTCATTGAAGGGATGGTCATTCTCCTTCAGCATGAGCCTGGTATAGAGAGAGGCGTCAGGTAGGTGTTGCTTTAACAGGTCATGATGCAAGTGCATATGTTGAAATAACTCCTGTATTTCGAAGCTGAAGCTACCCTGATCAAAGCCTCCGGAAACCATCGCCAACAGGTCAAAGTGGGCAGAAAAGGCAGGGTTATCAAATGCCTGAGTACGTAAATGTCGATGGGTAGTGGCATAACGTGCCAGGGCACTGCGATTGGCATGCTTATGCTCGTCAGCTACTTTGAGTGCCATGAAGTTGGTGGCATCTGAAACTACCTCTGTATTTCTGAGCGCGCTGAGTGCGTTATTCTGATTTACCTCGCCCACTACAGAGCAACTGCCCAGAGGAGCGACCGGGGAGAGTGTAAGCGGAGTAAATCCTTGCTCCTGTGCTAGCTGCAGGCAGTCGATTTCAAGGCGTTTAAGGGCCAGTGTATCTACCTGCACCTCCAGAACAAACCTGTTTTTTCGAAATTGCTTTAGCAGATCACCGGCATTTTGTCGGTCAGCACGTTGAGCAAAAAGCTTGAGCATAAAAGAGTTTAGCTCCGAGCCGGAGAGCCGGTCTAATTCCTGCAGGAGCTTCTGCTGATCAATTTTTTTATCGAGTCGCTGGTCACTGCTCATAGTCAAAGCTATGGGTTTGGATAGAAATACCTTTCATTTTTGCACACTAATCCTTGAAATCTAAGACACTGGTAAAGTGTGCAGCCCGGTCTATCTCACTTTCGCTTTTTTAATCATCCGAGCAAACAGGCCCGGAAAGAAGCGTTTTACATAGACACCATATGCTTCCTTGCCAATAAATACCTCGCGCTTCTTTTTGACGGTAGCTTTGATAATGCTCCGGGCACATGCCTCAGCCGAGATGCCATTGGCCTGGGCATCATCCATCACATTGGCTTTAGAGCCATCACCCACAAAGGCATTAAGCGATACATTGGTTTGAACAAAGCCCGGAGCCGCCAGGGTCACGCTGATTCCCTGATCTTCCAGCTCGGCCCGCATACTGTCATAAAAGCCGTGCAGTGCATGCTTGCTGGCTGCATAACCTGAGCGATAGGGAGTGCCAAACCTGCCCGTGAGACTGGTTACTACCACAAAATGGCCACTTCCCCGTGCCATCATATGAGGAAGCACTTGTTTGGTCAGGCTGACAGCCCCCAGGTAATTCACTTCCATGAGTTTCCGGTCCACATCCAGTATGGTCTCCTTTACCAGCGAGCGTTGACTGATGCCTCCATTATTGATGAGGATATCAACCTGGCCGAAGAGGGCAATGGCAGATTCAACCTTATCAGCATGACTGGCTGTATCAGCCAGGTCCAGTGTAAGTATCCTGATGTGTTCGGGGTGGCTGCACTCCGATTTTACACGTTCCAGCTCGGCTTCTCTTCTGGCCGACAGAATCAGGTTTACTGACCGGGAGGAAAGCTGTCTGGCAAGGGCCTCTCCAATGCCGGAAGAGGCTCCGGTAATCCAGATGGTTTTGTTATTCAGGTATGACATGGCCTTCTTTCTTGTTTTGTAAGATAAGACCTTTCTTCTTAACCGAAAGCAGCGTACTTAGGGCCTACTTCCTCAGGTAAGTCACAAAATCAAATGCAAACTTGTGTCGCTCATCTGCAGGGTGGTGCACACGTTCTGTTTCTACCCATTGTGATTTATCGAATTCCGGAAAGAAGGTGTCTGCCCCTTCTATTTCTGCCTCTATTTCCGTGATATACATTTTGTCCACAAGGCCCTTGTCCAGTGATTCTTTGTAGATTTTTCCTCCTCCGATAATCATGATCTCCTCAAGGCCGGCTGCCTCACCCACCGCCAGGGCTGCTTCCAGGCTGCTGACTACATGATGTCCCTCAGGCAAGGTGAATTGCGGGTTTCGGGTAATCACGATAGAAACTCTTTTCGGAAGAGGCTTACCCAGTGCTTCATAGGTAAGTCTGCCCATGAGAATGTGATGACCCTTCGTTGTTTCCTTGAAGAACTTAAAGTCATCGGGCAGGTGCCATAAGAGATCATTGTCTTTGCCTATGGCTCTGTTGCGGGAAGTAGCGACTACAATGGTTCTGATCATAATTTGGTCCCTCTTAAAAACGATTCAATATCCATTCTCCTTTTACCCTCCATTTGCAGCTCCGTGATGGCCAGTGGGCTACCTCCTGTCTGAATTCGCAGGTAGGTCTTATTGTCGGTATCAAAGTCACCCGGCTGCTCACCGGCTGAGGTAAAGCTCGTTTTTTCAGTCTTAAAAATCTTGAATTTCTTTCCGGCTATATGGGTCCAGGCAGCAGGGTAGGGAGAGAGGCCTCTGATGAAGTTATAAACCTCTTCGGAAGATTTGGACCAGTCTATTTCACAGGTCTCTTTGAAGATTTTTGGGGCGTAGGTGATTTCCTGATCTTCAGACTGTGGTATTTCCGTGTATTGCTGTTCGGCAATGGCCTTTGTGGTTTTCAATACCAGGTTGGCTCCTCTTTCCATTAGTCTTTCATAGAGGGTTCCCACAGTATCATCCTCTTCTATAGGTTCTTTTTCCTGAAAGATGATATTGCCGGTGTCGATCTTATGCTTCAGAAAAAAGGTAGTCACCCCGGTCTCTTTTTCTCCATTGATAATGGCCCAGTTGATAGGAGCCGCTCCACGGTATTGCGGTAGCAGAGAGGCGTGAAGGTTGAAAGTGCCGATTTCGGGCATGTCCCACACCATTATGGGCAGCATGCGAAAAGCTACCACGATTTGGAGGTTGGCATTATAGCTTCTCAGTTCCTCAATGAACTCCGGAGCTTTCAGGTTTTTCGGTTGCAGCACAGGGATGTTCTGAGAAACTGCGTAATCTTTTACCGGAGAAGTAGCCAGTTTCTGGCCCCGGCCTTTCGGCTTATCAGGTGCGGTAATCACAGCTACTACATTCATGCCGTTTTCCACCAGAATTTTCAGGCTGGGCACCGCAAACTCCGGAGTGCCCATATATATGATTCTCAATTCCTGCATTTACTCAAAATCGGGGTAAAGTAGATACTTCTTTCTCATGGCCTTGTATTTGTTCAGGCCCGGTTGCCAGGTAGCTTTGATCTGCTCTTCCGTCCAGCCTGCTTCTACCTGGGTTTTAAAGTCTTTCGTACCTGACAGCAGGTTGATATAGGACCTGAAAAAGGTAGTGTCATCCTTAATGTCGGCATGGTAATCGAGCAGATATTTGAGGGTCAGCTCATGTTTGGCCTGCGTGTCGCCAAAGTACTTTCCCTTGCATTCTTTGCCTTCCATAGGAGGGTATTTTGAACCCTGGTTGGGGGCGGGAGTAAAACTAAAATTCCCCTTTGAGTAGTCGGGATGGCCTATGACTTCGAAGGGAAAATCAGTGCCTCTTCCCACGCTCACAACAGTGCCTTCAAAAAGCCCCAGAGAGGGGTAAAGGGTGATGGAATTGTCGGTTGGCAGATTGGGAGATGGCCTGATAGGAAGCGCATAGGTACTGTTATGGTCCCAGCCAGCCATTTTGATCACAGTCAGATCGCATTTTGCACCGTTTTCCAGCCAACCCTCTCCATTGATCATTTGTGCCAGTTCTCCCACCGTAAGGCCGTGAACTATGGGAATGGGGTGTTTAGCTACAAAGGCCTGAATGTCTGCTTCCCTGACCGGGCCATCTACGTACATACCATTGGGATTGGGGCGATCCAGCACAATGACTTGCTTATTGTTTTCAGCAGCCGCCTCCATAACATAATGCATGGTGCTGATAAAAGTATAAAAGCGTACCCCTACATCCTGTATGTCGAAAATGAGCACATCCACATCCTCCAGCATTTCAGGAGTCGGCTTTTTGGTTTTGCCATAAATGGAAATGATGGGAATGCCTGTCCTTGCATCCCGGGAGTTGTCTATGGTTTCACCATCCGGAGCTTCTCCGCGAAAACCGTGCTCCGGAGCCATTACTTTGGTGATGTTGACACCCAGATTGTGTAGGCTGTCTACCAGGTGAGTATTGCCAATAACAGAGGTTTGGTTTACTACCAGCGCCACTCGTTTTCCGGAGAGGAGCGGCAGGTAATCACTTGTTTTTTCAGCCCCGGTTTTCAGTCCCTGAGACTGACAGCCGAGCAGTGAGAATAAAAATAGGAATGTAAACAGGATTCTAATCATTCTGTTCGTTTATCTTTGACCGATGCCTAAGTCTCAAAATTAAGTATATTCTTGAACCTCCCTTATTTCATAGCCAAAAGAATCAGCAATCCGGAGGGGAATAATTTCTCTTCTGTAATCCATAAGATTGCGATTGCCAGCGTGGCTTTGGGTATTGCGATTATGCTGGTGACTTTTATGATCCTAGGCGGTTTTCAGGAAAATATCAAGGATAAGATTTATAGTTTTTCCGGGCATATTCAGGTAAAGAAGTTTTCTCTGGCCAATTCCTTTGAAGAAAAACCCATTGTGCTGGAGGATGCCAGGAGGGAAGCGATTGAAAATGACCCCTATGTAGATTTTATTCAGGAATATGCTCACAAGCCGGGCCTGCTCACCAAAGATGATGAGGTTTTCGGCATGATATACAAGGGCGTTTCCAGATCGTTCAGACAGGAAATTTTTGACCCTTACCTGGTCGAGGGAGAATTCCCGGACTTTGAAGATGCCTCCAGACCCAATCAGGTGATGATCAGCCAGCGTATGGCCAATGAAATCAGGGTAGGTGTGGGAGACAGAGTCACAGGGCTTTTCATAATGGAGCCACTGCGCGTCAGAAGGTTTACAGTAGCGGGGATCTTTAATACAGCCCTTGATAATTTTGACGAGAATATCATCATAGGAGATATTGAGCTCGTGCGTACGCTGAATAAATGGGACAGCGCCCAGGTGGGTGGCTTCGAGGTGTTTATCAGGGATGTGGATGATATTGAAGCTGCCGATAACTCACTGGTTAATAAGCTGAGCATTGATCAGTACTCCGAAAGGGCAGACCAGAAGTTTATTCAGATATTCGACTGGCTCAACTTGTTGAGCCAGAATGTGTCGATTTTTATCTGGTTGATCCTGATCGTGGCCTGTTTTAATATGGTTTCGGTAATCTTTATCCTGGTGATGGAACGAACCCAGATGATTGGGATTTTCAAAGCACTGGGAGCAACTGATCGTCAGATACGCAGAATTTTCTCATACAATGGTATCAGGCTTGTGATAAAGGGGCTGGTGTATGGCAATCTGATTGCTGTTGCTTTTGGTCTGATCCAGCACTATTTCAAAATCATTCCGCTCGATCCGCAGAACTACTATATGGAATATGTACTGATCGATTGGGATCTGGGAATTGCCATTGGCTTAAACCTGTTGGCCCTTCTGATCATCTCTCTGGTACTTTTCCTGCCCACCGCCATCATCGCGCGTATCAGGCCGGTGAAGGCTATCCGGTTTGATTAGTTATCAGTCATTACCGGCTTCGACCATAAATGCCTCTCTCTTCTGAGTAATTGCATTACCTGCTTTATCCCTTTTGGGCGATAAGGTATTTTGCCGTGATCCGAATTCAGACTTGTCGGGCAGGTTTGGGAGGATCACAGAGGATGCTTGCTATGGATACGAAGTCCGGGGATAGGAGCTATTCTTCTCCCGTAGCGAGAGTGGGGGTCAGTTCCATATCTCTGCGATAGGTTTTAAAGAGACTCCCGATCTTGATTTGCAATACTCCGATAACGGCTTCTTTCACAATGCCTCCGCTCATTTTCGATTTACCCTTTGTACGATCAGTGAAAATGATAGGCACTTCTTTTATCTTGAATCCGTATTTCCAGGTGAGGAATTTCATCTCAATCTGGAAGGCATAGCCCATGAATCTGACTTTGGCCAGGTCTATGGTTTCCAGCACAGTCCTGCTATAGCATTTAAAACCAGCCGTGGTATCCGTAATAGGCAGGCCGGTAATGAATCTCACATAGTAGCTGGCAAAATAAGAAAGCATGACCCTGCTCATTGGCCAGTTGACCACATTCACTCCGGTCACATAGCGAGAGCCTATGGCCATATCATTGCCTTCATCATGGCAGGCATGGTAGAGCTCATTCAAATCGGCCGGATTGTGAGAAAAATCCGCATCCATTTCAAAGATAAACTCATAATGTCTCTTGAGTGCCCAGCGAAAACCGTGGATATAAGCGGTACCCAGGCCCAGCTTGCCAGCGCGCTCTTCCAGATGGAGTCTGCCCTCGTATTTGTTCTGCAAACTGCGTACAATATCAGCGGTACCATCGGGTGAGGCATCATCAACAATCAGGAGGTCGAAAGGAGTTGGTTGGTGCATCACGGCTTCCACGATTTCCTCTATATTTTCCTTCTCGTTGTAGGTTGGTATGATTACTAAACTGTCGCTCATTTTCTGTGAGTGCCCAAAGGTAATATAATAATGTATATTCGCTGATTAAGGTTTCTTCATTAACTATCATTAACAGATTTGGCTACAGTCTGAGATGAGGTTTGAGGGAATTTTATGAGTGAACTGATAAACAAAAATTGTGAATAAAGAAAAGTGTGTGTTCCTTGACCGGGACGGTGTTTTGAATGAGGAAATAGGCAGGCATATCATGCATGTGGATGAGTTTGTTATACCTGCTGATGTACCGGAGGGCTTAAAACGGTTAAAGGCGGCCGGCTACAGGCTGGTAGTGGTCACGAATCAAAGCGGGATCGCCCGGGGTTACTACGATGATCAGGTAGTCATCGATTGTCACCGGATTTTGCAGGAAGCCTGCGACCATTCCCTTGATCACCTGTATTATGCACCATTGGTGGATCATATCAGTAAGTCCCTTATGCGCAAGCCTGACTCATTGATGCTTGAGAAGGGAATTGCCAGATTCAACATTGACCCTGGGCAGTCATGGATGATAGGAGATAAGGAGCGCGATTTGATTCCTGCCAAAAAACTGGGGATCAAAGCAATGCAGATTATGGCACTGGTGCCGGAAACAGATTTAGCCGATGTGCGTGTGCATAGTTTTACTGAAGCGGTTGATGTGATTTTGTCGGATAATACCGGAGAGTAACCGGGGGAATTTCTTGTTCATCGGGAGTTTTATCTCGTTCACCGAGATTTTTTTGAGGAGGATGGTTCAGTCTACACCTTTGAATCATCAAAACAACAAAACGAGCCTAAGGGCAAAACCCGCCCCAGGCGGACAAAACTCAAAAAAACGAATATCATGAAAACCAAAGCAAAATCAATCGCAGTACTGGCCATCTTAATGATGTGCATGAGCTCATGTGTTTATTCACTTTTTCCTATTTACACAGAAGACACCCTGGTATACCTGCCTGATCTGGTAGGTAAGTGGCAGGTAGGTGATAACCCGAATGACTACCTGATTTTCGAGCCGGGCTTTAATGTGGATGCAACCATTAAGGTGGGGCAGCCTAATAAAGAGGCAGCTAAGGCAAGCGCCCCGAAGATCACCAAAAACTTCAGCATAGAATTCGATGGTGATGAATATATCATAGAGGAGGGAGACACCATCCGTGATCCTGAAAAAATCAAGGCCTACTATGAAAAAGAGCTGGAGGGTACCTTCCAGGAGTTAGGAGAGAAACTGGCAGAGACCATGGAAGGCGTTGCCAAAGCCATTACCTCCATTGCCAGACCAGGGTATAAACTGGGCTATTCCAGCGATGATCAGTCATACACGATGATTGCCATGCATAACGGTGAGAAAATAAAGTATAATGTACACCTTGCCCAAATCGGAGAAGATATCTTCATGGATTTGTACCCGACTGATAGTGAGATGTCTAACAAAGCCTTCGAGTCAATGGTGTGGTTCCCGGTACATATGTTCATGAAAATGGAGTTGAAAGATGATCGCCTCATCCTTACCCACTTTGATCTGGATAAGATGAACAAGCTTTTCGACAGCAACCTGATCAGAATAGGTCATGAAAAGATTGATGGTACCGTACTGATTACAGCAAAATCGGAAGAGATTCAGAAGTTCTTTGATAAGTATTCAAACGATGAGTCAGTTTTCGACAGCTCAGAAGAATACAAGAGAATTAGTCAATGATCAAACAGAAGTTATATCAGCTTATCAATGCTAAATGGTTTCAGCACCCGGTTTTCTGGGTGTTGTCCATTTATGCCATTGGCAGCTACTTTGCCATTTCCAATACGGTGAAATTTATTGATTTCTTCTACGCGGGACTTTTTCACATCCCGCTGTTCTTCCTGGTTTATGTCAATCTGTCTCTGCTGATTCCCCGCTTTCTGCAAAAGGGAAGATACGTGAGTTACCTGGTCTCTGCCGTACTTACCATTGCAATGGCTTATGGCCTCCATGAGCTCACTTTTGAAATAGTATTGCCCTTGCTCCCCACAGAGTACTATATGGTTTCATTTACTGACTGGGAAGTGTTGGTGACCATTTTCACGATCTACTTTGTGCTTACGGCCTTACTGAAACTTTCCAAGTCCTGGTATGTATTGCAGCGTGTAGAAAAAGAAAAGCTGGCGATTGAGCTGAACTCTCTGAAGTCGCAGGTGAACCCGCACTTTCTGTTCAATAGTCTCAACAGTATTTATTCACTTGCTATGGCCAAAAGTGAGCAGACACCCGATACGGTGCTGGAGCTGTCTAACCTGCTGCGCTATATGCTCTACGAGGTGGGTGAAGCCACGGTAGATCTGGGTAAGGAAGTGGAAATGATGGAGAATTATGTAGAGCTGCAAAAGCTCAGGGCCGATGCCAGTGCCGAGATCAGCTTTCAGATCAAAGGAGATCACCTGGATCAGCAGATTGCCCCTCTCTTATTTTTTCCGCTTATCGAGAACAGTTTTAAGCATGGTGTGAAGGGCGTTTCCGACAAGGCCTATGTCAACATGGTACTGGAATGCCATGAGAAACAGATCGGTTTTGAAATAGAAAATAACAAGGGAGAAGTAGATGACATGGAACAGGGGAAATACGGAGGTATCGGCCTGGAAAATGTGAAGCGAAGACTTTCTCTGATCTACCCCGGTAAACACGAGTTTGCGATAGAGGATGGGGAGGATGTTTACAAGGTTACTTTAAAGATTCAACTATGAGTATCAACTGTCTGATTATAGATGATGAACCTCTGTCGAGGGATGTCTTGAGAAACTATGTGCAGGATCATCCTGACCTGGCCCTGCAGGGAGAGTGCAAGGATGCTTTTGAAGCCATGACCGCGCTGGAGCAAAATACGATAGACCTCATTTTTCTGGATATCAATATGCCTAAGCTCTCCGGGATCAACTTCTACAAGTCGCTCAATCAGAAACCCATGGTCGTCTTTACCACGGCTTATCCGGAATTTGCCGTGGAGGGTTTTGAACTGGATGCCATTGATTATCTGCTCAAGCCTTTTTCTTTCGAGCGCTTTGTAAAGGCAATCAATAAGGTCAAGGGAAAAAACGGAGGTCAGGAAAAGGAAGTCGGTGACTTTATCATGTTAAAGGCAGATAAAAAGATGTACCGCACCCCTTATGAAGATATCCTCTTCTTTGAGTCGCTGGGAGACTATGTGAAGGTGTATACGAAAGAACGCGTGCTCATTATCGCCAGTACACTCAAAAAGCTTCTGACAGAGCTGCCTGAGTCCTTGTTCGTGAGAACCCATAAGTCCTTTATCATTTCCAAGAGTAAGGTAGAGTACATTGAAGGAAACCAGATTAAGATCGGTGAGCAGATGGTCTCCATCGGACAAGCTTACCGCGAAGCAGTGCTCAATCAGTTAAAGCATTAGTACCGCATAGGTGAGGAGATGAAAGAAACCCGAACCTGTTTGAGTAACTCATTGCGGTTCGGGTTTGATCCTGGAAGGAAGAATGGTAATTATTCTACTTTAAGCGACTTAACTGGGTTGGTAAGAGCCGCTCTGATGCTTTGCTGGCTTACGGTCAGAATGGAAATGGCCACAGCTGCCAGGGCGGAAAGGGCAAAAATCCACCAGGAAATTTCTATGCGATAGGAAAAGTCCTGCAGCCACTGATTCATGGCATACCAGGCCAGGGGAATAGAAAGCACGATAGACAAGCCGACCAGTTTCAGGAAGTCAATGGAGAGTCGGTAAGTTATCTGGCTTACAGAGGCACCCAGCACCTTTCTGATCCCGATTTCCTTCGATCTTTTTTCTGCATTAAAGGCTGCCAGTCCGAACAGCCCCAGGCAGGCAATAAAGAGGGAAAGTACCGTAAAGGTGATGAAGATCCGGCCCAGGCGTTGTTCCGCTTCATAGGTTTGGTTAAAGGAGTCATCCATGAAGTAGTAGCTGAATAGCTGACCTGTAGCTACCTCATCCCAGATGGCTTCAATTTTGGCAATGCTACCGCTGAAATCTCCCGGGTTCAATTTGATAATGGCTTTGGTGGCATCTGTACCCAGGGTCAGGCTCATGGCATCGATGCCATTCCTCAGCGATTCAAAATGGAAATTTTTCACCACTCCGATAACGGTCATAAAATGCGCGTTTTCTTTATCCTCACGCCTGAAATCACTGGTCATACGCGTGCCAATGGCTTCATCGGCAGTCATATTCAGCATCTGCAGGGTAGATTCATTGATGATCAGACTGCTGGAATCGGTTTTCAGCTGAGGGTCAAAATTTCTGCCCGCAATCAACTCCAGACCTATGGCAGGAATGTAATCATGATCGACCCGCCAGTTGCCTATGATGATGGCATTGTCAGTATTCATGGCATCATCAATAAAAAAGGTGGTGCCATTTCTGTCGGAGGGAGTTGGTAAAAAACGACTCAGAGATACATGCTCCACCTGGGCCAGGCGTTCTACCTCGTTTTTGAAAGACTCCAGCTGTTCTCCGGCTGCATCTGCATCATCAATAATCAGGACCTGATCTTTTTTAAACCCCAGATCCTTGTTTTGGATAAAGCTCAGTTGCTGGAAAACCACCAGGGTGCTGGCAATAAGAAAAATAGAAACAGCAAACTGTACGATCACCAGTATGTTTCTGACCTTACCTCCTTTAAGGCTGTTTTCTCCACCTGATTTCAGCGCAATATGCGGAGCAAACCTGGACATGAGAAAGGCAGGGTAGCTGCCGGAAATCAATCCTAAGACCAAAGTGGCCAGCAACAGAATAAGCCAGAAAACGAGGTTATCAAAAGGCATACTGATACTCTTGCCAGAGAGTTCATTAAAGTAGGGCAGCATAAGCGTGGCCGCCAGTACGGCCAGCACCAGTGAAATGAAAGCTACCAGGCCGGCTTCGGTCAAAAACTGTCGGACCAGTCCCGGCCTGCTCGAACCCAGTGTTTTGCGAATGCCCACCTCCTTGGCTCTTTTGAGCGATCGGGCAGTGGAGAGGTTCATAAAGTTGACCGAAGCCAGCACGATCAGAAACAGGCCGATAAAGAAGAGGATATACACATTTTGTACATCGCTGTTGATATTAAACTCCCCGCTGATATTGGGCGAATGGAGGTGAACGTCTGTCAGGGCCAGAGAATAGAATCTCATAAAATTGCCGGTTTCTTTTTCGCTTTGTCGCGAGCTTTCCACCGTCAGCCCGGGGATGAAGGTCATGGCCCAGGGAATCAGGTAATTGTCTTTTACGGTGCTCAGAAAGTCTTGTAATACAGTCGGATCGGTACCGGGAGCCAGCTTGACAAAGGTGGGGTAGCTCCAGTTGTTCCAGGCCAGACTTTTGGCATCTTCGTAACTGGAAAGAGAAATGAATACGCTGTAATCTCTCAGAAAAGAGCTTTTTGGCATCTCTTCCACAATGCCCGTCACCAGGTAATCTTCTCCGTTGTCAATGGTCAGACTTTTGCCAATGGCATCTCCGTCAGGAAAGTGTTTTTCCATAGCTGTCGGAGTCAGAACAATGGATTTGGGCTCTTTGAGTGCGGTGGCTTCATTGCCCTGCAGGAGTCTGAGACCAAACATGTCGAAGAAGGTTTCGTCTACACCCACTACACGGTCTTCCTTTACATTTTTTTGAGAATCGTCTTTTCTCAGCAGGATGCTACCCGATTCCAAAAAGCGGGTAATCAGCTGAGCCTGTGGGAAGTCCTGGCGCATGACATTTGCCAGGGGACCTGAGACAGAGGCATAGTCGTTCGTCTCTCCGGCAATGCGATTGCTGATATTCACCCTGTAAATGCGTTCTGCATCAGAAAACATTCTGTCGAAGCGAAGCTCATCATAAATAAACAGCGAGATAAGCAAGGTGCCGGCTATGCCTGTAGCCAGCCCGAAGGTGTTGAGAAAAGTGAAAAATGGCTGCCTTTTCAGATTTCTCCAGGCAATTTTGAGGTTGTTTTTAAACATAGTTGTTGCGTTTGAGTTGTTGACCGGGCTGAATGACCTGATGAAGCCGGGTCGGAAATATCGTATGACACTCCAGGTAAATCTGCGCCTGGCGCTACCGGGAGATGTCTCGTATCTTTTTTCAAAAAGCTCCACCAGATCGCCCTCGATTTCTTCGAGGTAATCTTTCCGGCAAAACCAGCGGAAGAATTTCCAGGCGAGCTTGGGTGGATGTACTTTCATTGACCGAATGAAATCTTGGGGATTTCTTTGTAAATACTGGTTCTCAGTTCGTACTGGCGATCGAGCATTTTTTTGCCTGTAGCCGTAATGCTGTAGTATTTCTTTCTGCGACCGCCTCGTTCGTTAGTAATGCCTCCATAGTCAGACTCAACAAAGCCTTTATTTTCCATGCGTTTTAAGGCCACATGCACAGCACTGATGTTTATTTTGCGTTCCAGCTTCTTTTCGAGGTTTTCCAATATCAGCACGCCATAAGCTTCATTGTTGAATGCAGCTACAAAGAGGAGTACCAGTTCCTCAAATTCTCCCAGTGAATGTTCTCCCATTTTTGGATGTATTTACTTAACAAAAGTAAAACTAATAAATTATTTTCACATTTGTTAAGTAAATAATTTTTGACTTGAAAGGACGGTGTTCTGTTTAGTGAATTCAAAGACAAACTCTTATCAGGAATTCTCAGGCGGTACGTATTTAGAACCCTGAAGTACACATTCCATTAAAACTAAACCTCTAAGGACGCCATCCACTAGTATCCTGTTTCACCAAAACCGGTAAAAACCTATCGGGTTGATTTATCACAGTGATTTTCTATCTTGGATTTTGGCCCATGATTCAAAATCCGCTCTACATTCTCGCCTTTCTCTGTTTTCTGATTGCCGCTTCTGAGTGGTTGTGCAGAAAGACATTTCTCAAGCATCTCAGCAGTTCCTTACTGGTCATCATTCTCGGGGCTGTTTTTGCCAACCTGGGGCTGATTCCCTCCGCTTCGAATGCCAGCCCGGTTTATGACGGGATTTTTAAATATGTAGCTCCCCTTTGTATCTTTTTTCTGCTGCTGGGAGTAAGCCTGAAAAAGCTGAAGCAGGCTGGCTTGCCTATGCTGATTATGTTTTTTGTTGGCTCTGTGGGCACCATTGCAGGGGTACTGGTAGCCATGCAGCTCGTGTCTATTGAAACGGTTTTCGGAGATTCCTACAAGGCCATTGCCGGTATGATGACGGGAACTTATGTAGGCGGAAGTGTCAATTTTAATGCGGTGGCGCTACACTATGATGTGGTACGCGATGGAGCTACCTATACCGGAGTAGTGGTGGCCGATAACATCGTCACGGCCATCTGGATGATGGTTACTCTCAGTATTCCTAAAATTATGGGGCGTTTCAGGCCCAATCCGGAACTTAGGGTAAAAGGGGCAGAATCCGCTGGCAGCGAAGAACATGATCATGAAAAACTTGATCCGCTACAGCTTTCAATATTACTGGCGCTGGGCCTTGCGGTACTGCTTATCTCGGACCAGATCAGTGGCTGGCTGGAAGATTCCGGTATCTCATTCCCGTCCATCCTGCTGCTTACCACTTTTGCCTTAATCATGGCACAGTTCAAGGCTATTCAGAAACTTTCAGGTGCCAAGCTGCTGGGCATGTTTTCAGTATATCTCTTCCTGGCGGTAGTAGGGGCCTTTTGCGAAGTAACGGCCCTGGTAGATGTCGGTGAACACGCCCTGGGGATTCTTGTTTTTACAGCTTCCATCGTGATAGTACATGGTGTCTTTATGCTTGCCGTGGGCTGGTTTTTTAAGACAGACTGGTCTCTGGTGGCCATTGCTTCTCAGGCCAATATTGGCGGAGGTTCTACCGCACTGGCATTGGCAAAGAGCTTTAAGCGCGATGACCTGTTGCTCCCAGCTATTCTGGCGGGTTCTATTGGTTCCGGGGTAGGAACCTATTTTGGCTTTATCGTAGTGGGGCTGCTATGAAAGCCGAACCCTATTTGATGATTTCAAAAATGCATCGAAAACCCAGCCAGGCCTCTGCTCCTTCATAGCTGAATTTCTGATCAAACCTCTTTGCTTCATTGCCTTGTTGCCAACTGCCTCCCATGGCAACACCTGGTTCTGATGTCATTTCAGCCACATTGTTGAACAGGTTATACATGGCCAGTTTGGGGTCCATTTCACGATAGACATGGGTTAACTGTGAATCACCGTTGAGGAGTGTATTCTTTTTCAGCTTATAGGCCTTGGTAGTTCCTGCTGTAACTTTCTGTATGTTTTTCACCATGCCTTTGGTCTGTGTCATAAAGCGAATCCGGCCCCATTCTTTGGCGGTGGGCAGCCTGAATCTGAAGTCCTTCGGGAATTGGGCCCGGTCTTCTTTGCTCATCTGACTCAGTTCTTTTTTGAACTGCTCTGTCCTCCAGTCACAAAAAGCTACTGCCTGTTCGTAGGTTACCGCGATCATCGGGGCCAGTGCAAAGTCGTCTGTATCAAAGAACTTCGTGGCAATGGCTTCTCTGGTCATACCGGGAAATACAGCTGTCCATTTTTGAAAGTCAGGAAGTTTCGAGATGTACTCCGGTGATTCATCACCATGTACTGTTCTGAGGTCTTCCAGATAGGTTTTGTACATCAGGCCTGACACCTCAGAGATGTCCATACACAGTCTGAAGTTCATAGAAAGTGTGTTGCCGGCACAGTTGTATTGCTGATCCTGTTTCTGACAGGTGTTACAGGGATGGCTCCTCGGAGCAGAGAAGCCCGAAATCAATATAAGGGTAAGTACGAGGCCGTATTTCATGAGGTTGAGACCCTAAAATACAAATATTTGATAACGGCCCTTACCCTGTTTCCTTAGCCGGCAGGTTCAAACAGGCCGCAGGCAGCACCTGCCGGGTCTTCAATAAAGCAATAGCGTCCCATACTTCCCGCGCTTCTGATATCGGTGAGTAGCTTACCGCCATGGGCTTCACATTGTGCCCGGCTCTCTTCCAGGTCCCGCACATTGATGTAGATCATCCACTGAGAGGGTACATCATTGTTAGTGCCTTGCTTATGACAGACCCCGGCTTTGGCATCACCGTCAACGGTCATATTATAGTCATCGTAATCGCCCATGCTTACCGGTTCTGCCTTCCAGCCGGTTACCTGACTGTAGAAATCTTTGACTGCTGTGGCATTCGGAACGGTGAGATCTACCCAGCCTATGGTTCCGTACACTGATTCTTTGTTGTCGCTCATATCTGTTTTCTTTTCGTCAAAAGACTAAAAATAGATGGAAACAACACTCATACCAAAGTATGATTTGGTGTATTGAGTAGTTCTTTTTGTGTGACAGGGCCAGTCAGTACAGGGCGCCTTGGCTTACCAGCCCATTCTTTGGCGCAACGCAGTGATGTGAGCAATATGATGATCTCCATGCCAGCCATAGACCAGGATGGCCTTCTTCACAGAATAAGTCTGACCGTCTTCCGGATGGCGATAGCTGCAGGCCATTTGTTCTTCTGTCAGGTTATCAATCAGGATCATCCAGCGATCGTGAATAGCCCGGAGCAAGTTGAGCGAAACCTCAATAGGTACAGACTGATGATAGTCCATAGACGCCCAGGACTTTTCATCATAGGGTTTGATCATGGGACTGTCTTCTGTAATGGCCCAGTGAAAGCGCAGGTAACTGTGCATATGACTATCAGGAACATGATGGGCCAGTTGTCTGAGAGTCCAGCCTCCGGGACGATAGGGGGTGTCCAATTGCTCATCTGTGAGCCCCTGCAAGGCCGCAGCCATACGCTCGGGTGTGGTGCGAATGGCTTCGATATTAGACTTCAGGTAGTCCTCTGTAATGATATCCGGATAAGTGAGTTCTCCGATAGGGTAGCGTAAATCGGTCATACAATGAGTTTTTCACAATTTAAAATGCGGTATGACAAACCTGATGATCCGCACTAAAAATAAGTAGGGAGCCACTTTAATCAATAGTCCAGATACTCAATTGAAATTTCTTGTGAACTATGAATGTCATAGACCTTTCTCAGATTATACTGAATACAATCATATATTTCTTCGTGACTGGAACCAATCTCTTTTATGAAATTATAATTCCCCTTTGGCTTTTCGAAAGAATAATAGACGTTACTAAATTTCACATCTTTGAATTTTAGCCATGTTTGTGCAGTGTTTGTCTTGTTCTTATTAAAGAAGTGAAGTTCCACAAAATGATCTGGATGATCTGTTACAAATCCAGATTCAACGAAGTTTTTACCTTGCATAATCTGAAATAAGATTTGATCACCATAATAGAGATTGACCTGTAAGTTTCCGGGCGCTTGAGCCAGGACGTCCTTTAATTTCTGTTCAACAGAGGTGTCACTTTTATTACCTGAGATTAGATAAGCTATTTTTTTAAACCACATTTCTACATTATTGGATTACTTGTTAAGGTACATTCTTGCCCTGCGAGGCAATCCAGACCTCAAACCACTGCTGAGTAGAAAGCGTCACTCCCAGAGAATCTACAGCCTTTTTCACCCGATCGATTTTACCGGAGCCCACAATCGGAATAATGTTGGCAGGGTGATTCAGTAACCAGGCATACATTACCTGATCAATGGAAATGTCTAATTGCTTGCCAATTTTATGCAGCACGTTTTTGATGGTAAGGAAGCGATGGGTTTCTGCTGTAAATACAGATCCACCGGCCAGGGGAGACCAGGCCATTGGGGGAAACCTTTTTTCCAGGCATTGATCGATAGTACCGTTCTCAAACTGATCCAGACAGGCAACTGAAATTTCAACCTGGTTGGTTACCAGTGAAAAATCAAGATAAGACTGCAGTGTATTGAACTGAGAAGGGAGAAAATTACTTACGCCAAACTCCTTTACCTTGCCTTCTTCACGAAGCTTCGTAAAGGCACGGGCCACCTCAGCCGGGTTCATGTAGGGATCCGGACGATGAATCAGCAATACATCCACGTTGTCACGCTTCAACTGCTTCAGAGAGTTTTCAGCTGACCAGATGATGTGATCATAGCTGGTATCATAGTGATGTAGCTGATGACTCGGTCTGTTGGGTGATAACAGCTTGATGCCGCACTTGGTAATCACTTTCAGCTTTGCATTGAGGGAAGGGTTGGATGCGAGAGCATTGCCAAAGAGGGTTTCACAAGTATAACCTCCGTAAATGTCAGCATGATCAAAAGTGTCAATTCCCATTTCCAGACACTCTTCCACAAATCTGACAATCTGCTGATTGTTGTAATTCCATTCTGTCAATCGCCACATGCCATGTACAATCTGGCTGATATCTACCTGTTCGCTAAGCTTTATTCTTTCCATATGTATTGATTCAGTTATTGTTGGTCGGTAAAAGCCTTCTTAGTTCCTTGTATTCCCGGTTGTGTAAAAAGTGCTTTGTTCGTGATGACGAGTGTTTTGGCTTTTTACACAGCCATTGCTGCAATTGGCTCTGTTCTCGTTCTGATCTCATCTGAAACCGACCTGTTTTCGAAGTTCAAAATAAGTTCTTGAAATGCTAAGAAATGATGACTTATTTTTGAGCAATCGATAGACAAGAAGACATATGCTGAAGATTTATCACAACCCGCGCTGTAGTAAAAGCCGCCAGACACTCAATATCATTCAGGAGGCAGGAGCAGAAGTAGAAATTGTGGAGTATTTGAAAGAAGTGCCCACTGCAGATGAGTTGAAGTCTGTTTTGAGCAAGCTCAATCTGGAGGCCGTGGATATACTTCGCAAAGGGGAGGCCATCTTCAAAGAGCAGTTCAAAGGGCAAACCCATACCAACGATGAGTGGGTTGATATCATGATAGCTAATCCAAAGCTGATCGAAAGACCTATCGTGGTAAAAGGAGATAAGGCTGTTTTGGGCAGACCTCCTGAAAATGTGAACTCACTCCTGTAGTCAGTCAAAAGAATCAATGGCTGTTTGCAGGATAGTATCCCTGCCGGCAGTACGGTCGGCTTCGGTGATCCAGACTACGCGGTCCGGGGCTATGCCATGATCCTCCACATACTTTGCGTCCGGGTCTGTTACCTGCCAGCGTGAAACGAACAACTCCCAGTTATTGGGCAGGTTGAAAATGCCGGGGTTTCCCGTAGAACCTGCCGTGGTGTCTCCCATCAGTGTGGTGTTAGACAGTGCTTTGAGCATAAGAGTAAAACCTTCTGCCGAGCTGACTACCCTGCGGTTGGTCAGCACTACAATGGGTTTGCTGAAGTTGATGGAGTTGTCAGGGATAATTCTGCTTTCCTGCCAGGGGGTAAAAGCGTTCCGGCTGCTTTGTTCCCTGAACCTGAACCTTCTGAAGGTAACCTCCTGATGGGCAAAACTCTGAACAAAACGCTGGGCTATGCCATCATTACCTCCGCCATTGTTTCTCAGGTCTATGATCAGACCATCATAGCTATTAAAAGAACTGACAGACTGGTAAAGTGCCTGATATTCCTGACCATCCACATTGCCCGATAATGAATGCACTCCGATATAACCAAGGTTCTTGTTCCTGACCGTGCCGAGTGTATACCTGCTGTTCTGCTGGCTTACAGTGATGTATTGTTGAAGGTTTACGGCACTGTTGTCTACAGTTCCACGGTCCAGGCTGTAGAAGCTGTTACCCAAACTGGATTTCAGGCCCACATGTCCATCCTGCAGCTCCTGAATAATCTCTGAAAAAATATCGAAGAGTTGCCGGTTGTTAAGGTTTTCGGTGATTTGCGGTTCATACGCTGCTCTGATGGCATCCCAGTCTATTCCCTTTAATTCAAAATAGGAGTACTGCTGATCGAAAGTATTCCAGAATGCTTCGAAGTTGGCTGCCGGTGTGTTGACAGGGGCATCATCATTTCCACAGGAAAGAAAGAGAACTGCAATAATTGCCAGTGAAGAAATCAGATGTTTTAACCTCATGCATCTTTAAGACGTTCGAAGCAGGGGATTCACTTAATGAAGGCCGGAAAATCTCTCAGTAACCGAGCACTTTCAGCATGCTGTCTTCCTTTTGCTCTTCCTCAAAAAGCTTCGTGACAAGCTTTCCCTCACTGTCACGGTCTATCAGCACATGCTTTGGAGCCGGTATGAGGCAGTGCTGAATTCCACCATAACCTCCCAGCGACTCCTGATAAGCGCCTGTATGGAAAAAACCGATGTAGAGATTCTCATCCTCTTCTATCAGGGGTAAAAACACCTCCGAGGTATGGGCTTCTGAATTGTAATAATCCATGCTGTCGCAGGTAAGCCCCCCGATATTCACTTTATGGTATCGGTGGTCCCATTTGTTCACCGCCATGAGGATGTACTTCTGGTTGAGCGCCCAGGAGTCGGGCAGATGAGTGATGAACGAACCATCGATCATATACCACAGTTCTTTGTCATTCTGTAGCTTCTGGTCCAGAATGGAGTAAATAAAAGCACCGCTCTCACTCACCGTAAAGCTGCCGAATTCGGTAATGATGTTAGGTACGGGTACATTATTCTTATCACAAATCCACTTGATGTTTTCAATGATCTGGTCAGTCATATACTGATAATCATATTCAAAGCTCAGCGAATTCTTGAATGGAAATCCTCCGCCAATATCCACTGTATCCAGATCGGGGCATTTCTTCTTCAGGTCACAGTATTTGTACATAAACCTGCTCAGTTCGCTCCAGTAGTAGGCACTGTCTCTGATGCCCGTATTGATAAAGAAGTGAAGCATTTTGAGCGTGGCCTTGCTCGGTTTGATCTGCTCCTCGTACAAAGAGTCAATATCGCGGTAGCGAATCCCCAGGCGTGAGGTATAAAATTCAAAGTTGGGTTCCTCATCTGCGGCCACCCGTATCCCTACCTGATAGGTTTCTGTAGTTACCTGCTCTTCATACTGGGCGAGCTCATTCAGGTTATCGAGAATGGGGGTACAGTTGACAAAGCCATCGTTGATCGTGTCAGCTATATATTTGATATAGGCAGGCCTCTTAAATCCGTTGCAAACAATCAGCAGGTCTTTATCTACCTTTTTCTTCTGATATAAGCTCCTGATAATGGCCATATCAAAGGCTGAAGAAGTCTCAATTTGTGAGCCTTTCTCCAGTACCTTATCAATCACAAAGCTGAAGTGATTGGACTTGGTACAATAGCAATAGCGATAGTCACCCTGATAATTGTACTTCTTGATGGAGTTGTTAAACCAGGTATTGGCTTCGTCTATCTTCTCACCGATTTTGGGCAGATAGGTCAGACGCAAAGGAGTTCCGTATTCCTTGATAATATCAATCAAGGGGATATCATTGAACGACAAATAGTTTCCGTTAACCGAGAATTCCCTGGTAGGAAAACCGAAGGTTTGCTCGATCAGATCAATGTATTTTCTCATTCCTGGTGACTGAAATAGTCTGGCAATTTTCATACAAAAAATGCAGTAATCCAATAGCCCTTTTCAGATTGTATAGACTTAAGTTTTAAGTGCTGATAATCTGCTATAGATTCAGCTCTAAATAGGAATGTTGTTTTGACAAAAAACGTAGCTTTGTAGCTGTTATGAGAAAGATCAGGTTAGTCGAAGTAAAATCAGAGCTTGCAGCCGGAACACGGGGAGCAAGTCTGGGGATTGACGCTATGAAAGTGGCAAGTCTGGGAAAGAAATCGAATTTTTTCACCCGCTTTGAACCGGTAAGAGTCAAGACTGAGAACAGTCTGCTTTTTGAGGACCCGCAGTACGAATTCGCCAAATATGGAGAAGGCGTATACACGGTGCTCAACAGGGTGTGCGATGAGATTGCTCAACTGCGATCAGAAGGACTTTTTCCCATAGTACTGGCCGGAGATCATTCTACAGCAGCAGGTACCATCTGCGGTATCAAAAAGGCTGATCCCAATAAACGATTAGGGGTCGTCTGGATTGACGCCCATGCAGACTTCCATTCTCCTTATACTACACCTTCCGGTAACATGCATGGCATGCCGCTGGCTATGGTGTCAGGTATGGATAATGAAGAGTGTGAGGTAAATGATGTGGAAGAAGAGACGGAGGCGCTTTGGGAACGCATTAAGCAGATAGGTGGCAATGGCGCCAAAATCAGCCCTTCTGATGTGGTGTTTATCGGAGTACGCGATACGGAAAGGCCTGAGGATCACATCATGGAGAAATTCGGCATCCGCAACTTCAGAACTGAAGAGGTACATCAAAAAGGCGTTAAGGCCATTGCAGCAGAGGTACTGGAAGTACTGAAAGACTGTGAGCAGATTTACATTTCTTTCGATGTAGACAGCCTGGATACCTCTATTTCTGTAGGGACCGGCACTCCTGTGCCCAATGGCCTGTTGAAAGACCAGGCTGCTGAACTGAATATTGAATTGATTAAAGACACACGTGTGTGCTGCTGGGAACTGGTAGAGGTGAATCCGACACTGGATAGCGGTAACAAAATGGCTGAAAACGCCTTTGATATCCTTGAAGCCACAACAGAATCCCTGATAGACAACTTCTGATAAATGGAATCGCAAATTAAAGATGGTATCTCGGCTGCTTTTCAGGCCCTGTATACCCACGATATAGCCGCAGACGATGTGGCCCTACAACCTACCCGTAAAGACTTTGAAGGTACTTATACCTTTCTCACTTTTCCTTTTGGCAGAGTAAGTAAGAAGGGACCTGAAGAAACCGGTAATGAGCTGGGCGAATACCTGAAAGCCAATGTTTCGGTAGTTGCCGATTACAATACGGTCAAGGGCTTTCTGAACCTGGTACTCTCTGAAAATTCCCAGGTAGATCAGTTTGCCGCCATGTTTAACGGAACAGACATTGCGGCCTCACCTGTTTTTCAGGTTGAGAAAAAGAATAAGACGGTGGTAGTGGAGTATTCTTCCCCCAATACCAACAAACCCCTGCACCTGGGGCACCTGAGAAATATTTCTCTGGGTAACTCTGTGGCGCGCATCCTGGAGGCCTCCGGGCACAAGGTGGTCAAAGTGCAGATCATTAATGACAGAGGTATCCATATCTGTAAATCGATGCTGGCCTGGCAACGATTCGGAAATGGTGAGACACCGGCCTCTTCCGGCATGAAGGGAGATCATCTGGTAGGAAAGTACTATGTGGCTTTTGACAAGGCCTATAAAGAAGAGATTGCTGATCTGGTAGCAAAGGGAATGGCAAAAGAGGTAGCCGAAAAGGAAGCACCGATTTTGAAGGCCGCTCAGGAGATGCTCAAAAAATGGGAGGCTAAAGATCCGGAAGTATACAGCCTCTGGGAAACCATGAACAGCTGGGTTTATGAAGGCTTCGATGCGACTTATGAGCGTATGGGAGTCGATTTCGATAAGCTTTACTACGAGAGTGATACCTATCTGATTGGCCGTGACCGTGTGATGGAAGGGCTCGAAAAAGGGGTCTTTTATAAAAAAGAAGATGGCTCTGTTTGGGCTGACTTGACCGAAGAGAAGCTGGATCAGAAGTTACTGCTCAGAAAAGACGGGACTTCCGTCTATATGACCCAGGATATTGGTACCGCCCTTATGCGCTATGATGACTATCCGGATTTATCCCAGCTGATTTACACGGTGGGTAACGAACAGGAACACCATTTTAGAGTGCTCTTCGCTATTCTGAAGAGACTTGGATATGACTGGGCCGAAGCCTGTTATCACCTTTCTTATGGTATGGTAGATCTGCCCGAGGGTAAAATGAAGTCTCGTGAGGGTACCGTGGTAGACGCTGATGACCTGATGGCAGAAATGGCCGGTACCGCCAAAGAAAGAACGGCTGAACTGGGTAAAATCGATGGGTTTACCGAGGAGCAAGCCTTGAAACTTTACGAAACACTGGGGCTGGGCGCACTGAAGTACTTCCTGCTGAAAGTTGATCCAAGAAGGTCGATGCTCTTTAATCCGGCAGATTCAATAGATTTTCAAGGAAATACAGGGCCGTTTATCCAGTTTGCCTTCGCCAGAAACAGTGCGATTCTCAGAAAAGCCAGTCAGCTGGGTATTGACATAACCGGCATAGACTATGACAATGTATCTGAGCTTCATGAAACGGAGAAGGATTTAATTCAGGCAATCGGGCAGTACAAGGAAAAGCTGAACCTGGCTTCAGATAAGTACTCTCCGGCTATCATTGCCCAGTATGTTTATGATCTTGCGAAAAGCTACAATCGCTTTTATACAGAGGTGAAAATCTTCGATGAGCAGGATCTGGAAAAACGCAAATTTCATATCGCGCTATCGGCTCTTACTGCTCAAACAATCAAGTTGTGCATGGGGTTATTGGGCATAGATGTTCCGGAGAGGATGTAACCGAAGGCCGGTTAATTGTCAAACACTACAACCGAAATGACTATGGGTTTTTATGATTTTACCATGAATGGAATTGACGGGACAGCCGTTGACTTTTCCCAATACAAAGGGAGGAAGGTCTTACTCGTCAATACAGCTTCAGAGTGTGGCTATACACCGCAATATGAAGACCTGCAGAATCTGCATGAAACCCATGGCGACAAAGTGGTGGTACTGGGATTTCCCGCGAATAATTTCGGAGGTCAGGAGCCCGGGAGCAACGATAACATTGCTCAGTTTTGCCAGGTAAATTACGGAGTCAGCTTCCCGCTTTTTGAAAAGATTTCGGTAACCGGTAGCGACAGACATGAACTCTACCAATGGCTGGAGCAGGAAAACGGGCATCAACCTAACTGGAATTTCTGCAAATACCTGGTGGATGAGCAAGGGAAGGTGCTGGCCTTTTTCCCTTCCTCTGTAAACCCGATGGAAGAAGCGATCACCAATCTGCTGTAATATGAAGCACTGGATCAAAGCATTTCGGTTAAGAACCCTGCCTCTGGCACTCGCCAGTATTGGTATGGGCACTTTTCTCGCTGCGGCATCCGGTAACTTTCGGGGAGATATTTTTGCTCTATGTGCCCTGACGACCATCTTTCTGCAAATACTCTCTAACCTGGCCAATGACTATGGTGATTCCATTCATGGAGCAGATGGGGCGCAGCGGGTAGGGCCTTCACGTGCCATTCAATCGGGAGTCATTACTCCGACTGCCATGAAGAAGGCGATTGCGATTTTCGTGGTGCTGTCTCTGGCCAGTGGCATCGGCCTGATCTATCTGGCCTTTGGCTGGTCTATGAAAGTGTTTACCATTTTTATGGGGCTTGGTGTCATGGCCATCATTGCGGCCATAACATATACTTCAGGCAGCAGGCCCTATGGCTATGCCGGTCTGGGAGATATCAGTGTCCTGATCTTTTTCGGCTTTATTGCAGTGATGGGCAGTGCCTTTCTGTACGAAAAGGAGCTGCGTTGGGAATATGTGCTTCCCGCTATATCCACAGGGCTCTTTTCTGTAGCCGTGCTGAATGTGAACAACATTCGGGATATCGAATCAGACCGTGTGGCCGGTAAGTACTCTATCCCGGTTCGCCTGGGCAGAGACAAGGCGGTGATCTATCACTGGATGATCCTGGCCGTTGGCTACCTGACCACACTCACCTATATCGGATTGAACTACAGCTCTCCATTTCAGTTTCTGGTGTTGCTGGTGATACCCCTGCTGATAAAGAATGCCCGTGCGGTAAAAGTGCATGAAGAAGCCGGTGCGCTGGATCCTTTTCTCAAACAAATGGCCTTGTCTACCCTCTTCTTTGTTGTCCTTTTCGGACTGGGGCAGTTATTGGGCTAAATTCATTTTCATCTTTTTTCAGGGTATATTGATCTGTAAATCAATAGTCTATGATGCCCTCCAGTATTTTTAATGATGTCATTGGTCCGGTAATGCGGGGTCCTTCCAGTTCTCATTGTGCCGCTTCTCTGCGCATAGGCAGAATGTGTCTTGATCTTATGGGAGGGGCTATTACCGAAGTGCTGATTGAATATGACCCCAATGGATCGCTGGCTACAACTCATAAGAGTCAGGGCAGTGATATGGGACTGTTCGGAGGCTTCTTGGGCTGGGAAGCAGACGATCCGAGACTGGAGAATTATCAGGCAGAAATTTCAGCTACGGGCATTTACCCGGCAATCGAGATTAAAGACATTGGGGCAGACCATCCCAACACCTACCAGATCAACCTGAAAAACGGAGCAGAGGCTCACCAGTTGATCGCTTTATCTATTGGCGGAGGCATGATAGAAGTGATTAGCATTGACGGGGCCAAAGTCAACATGACCGGAGGCTACTATGAGCAGCTGATCTTCACAAGTCAGCCTGCTGCTGTTGTGGCCTTGCTTGAATCATCAACAGATTACGATGACTTGCAGGTCTGTGAAGGAGACAGGTCATTTGTAAATGTTAAATCACAGTCTCCGCTTTCTGAATCCATTTTGGATGAACTCAGGAGTCTTGATTCAGTGCAGGAGATAAGATGTCTGAAACCGGTTCTACCCGTTAAATCCAGGAAAGATCTGTCTGTTCCCTTTACTACCTGTGAAGAAATGCTCGACTATAACAAGGGAAAGAACCTTGATTTATGGGAGCTGGCAGTAGCTTATGAGGCGGCCCGGGGCAATATCTCTTCCGAAGCGGTTTATGAACAAATGAGAGGGATTGTCCGGATTATGAGTGATTCAATCCAATCCGGTCTCAAGGGCACGGAGTACAAAGACCGGATTCTCGGCTATCAGTCAGGCAATTTCAGGACGCAGATGGAAGCCGGTAAACTGGTCGCTGGAGACTCTCTTAACCGTATCATTATGTTCGTCACAGCCATGATGGAGGTAAAAAGCTCTATGGGCGTGATTGTGGCTGCTCCTACAGCCGGTTCCTGTGGCGCTTTACCAGGCGCTATTCTGGGTATTTGTTCAGCACTGGGTCTGGATGAGGAAGCGGCCGTCAAAGCCATGCTGGCTGCCGGAATGATCGGTGTTTTTATCTCCGAGCGAGCCACTTTTGCCGCTGAGGTGGGAGGCTGTCAGGCCGAGTGTGGTTCCGGTTCGGGAATGGCCGCTGCCGGTATTGTTGGCTTGATGGGAGGAAGCCTGCATCAGGCCTTGTCTGCTGCGTCTATGGCATTGCAAAACTCTCTGGGTATGATCTGCGATCCGGTGGCCAATCGGGTAGAAGCTCCCTGTCTGGGAAGAAATGTGATGGCTGCCTCCAATGCGCTTTCCACGGCCAATATGGCCCTGGCAGATTATGATCATCTGGTACCGCTGGATCAGGTAATTGAAGCGATGGACGAGGTGGGCCACGCCATGGCACACGAACTTCGCTGTACAGGTCTTGGCGGACTTTCTATCAGCAAGGCCTCTCGGGAAATAGAGGCAAAACTAGCCGAAATGTCTGGCGAAGAGCCCCTTACAAGTGCGGCTCAGAAGTTCAAATTCTGCTGATCAGATTTTATAACACCGTCTGTATTTAATCTCGCTTTCATCATAGGAATTGCGCCTTCCGGTATATAACTTCGTTAGCACAACAGTAAGGCTATGGCACGTAGAAGTAACCAACTTGATGTACAATGTCAATTCTGTAAAGCCAAGGGAGGCTCCCATTTTGCCGACCTCAATGAAGAAGAGCTGACGATCCTGTCTTCTCATAAGTCTTGCGTTGGTTATAAAAAAGGACAGACGCTGTTTTACGAAGGTACGCGCCCTATGGGTATTTTTTGTATCAACCGGGGAAAGGTGAAGGTGTATAAGATGGGCTCTAATGGAAGAGAGCAGATTTTATTTATCGCCCAGCCCGGAGATTTCCTGGGGTACCGCTCTATGCTCAGCGAAGAGTTCTACGGTGCTTCTGCCACGGTCATAGAACCGGCCGCCATTTGTTTTATTCCCAAGAGCGATTTCCTTACCATTCTGAACTCCAATCCCAGGTTCTTTTCTAAGCTTATGAAGGCGGTTTGTCATGAACTGGGGGTGATGGAAGATAAACTGGCACAAATTGCCCAGAAATCGGTGCGCGAAAGGCTTGCTTCTACCATCCTCATGCTTAAAGAAACCTACGGTATGGAAGGTGAAGGCAGCGATGTGATTGATATCGCGCTGTCCAGAGAAGACCTGGCCAATATTGTGGGTACTGCCACGGAGACGGTGATTCGTCTGTTGTCAGAATTCAAGTCTGACGGCATGATAGGACTGGAAGGGAAACGCATCAAAGTACTGGATGTGAATGCCCTGGTACATGAGGCAGACTTTTACGCCTGATCCTCTTTATTCCTTTCTTTTTGTTTGACGGATGAGTGCCTGACCAGGGACTCATGACTGCTTTGACATGGTCTGATTCGTCCCTGGATTTTAGCTAAGCTCGAAATGTTGGGGCCAAAAACATGACTTTTATCATGTTTTGCTCTGATACCCATCAACCAGCCTGATCGGCCACTAAGGTAATTTTGATCTAAAGATTAACCAGAAGACCGTGAAGCACAAGATTTTAATAGCACTGGATGAACGTTCCTGGGAAATGGGGGCCTTCAAAGACCTCGAGGGTCTCCTGAACGAATCTCATAAAAAATACCTCACGGGTATCCGACTGGCGCAATACCTGGAGCGGAAGATGGTGCTTGTAGAGTCAGGAGGAAAGACCAGCGGTAAGGAGATGAGTAAGCTACTTACCATTCTGGAGCACAGCCTGGAAATGGAGCACCTGGCCAACGAACTCGATATGGAGTTCGATATGTTCCAGGGTGATCTGAATGACGATGCCCTCACGCATCTGAGCGCTGTTGCGGATTTAATGGTGATCGACAGAAAGGTACTGGCTCCATATTGCGGGGAAGGTATTCTGGAAGATTTGGTCAAAAGTGTTCATTGTCCTGTACTGGTATTACCTGAAGACAAAGAAGTGAAAAGTCTTCTTATGGTTTATGATGGCTCATTTTCATCAATTCAGACCCTGAAAGGCTTTCTTTCTATTTTCCATCCCGGGCTGAGAAAACTTCCTTTTTATGTCCTGGTGAAAGACCCGGATAGTAAAAAGGACATGGAGCAGGAGCGCGTCTTTATCGACTATCTGAAATTGTTTTTCGATGATATCGGGGTGCAGCTTATGGTAGATGATACCGTCAATTGCCTGGTGCATTCTGTTAAAACCACGGCAGAAAAACCCTTGCTGCTTTTCGGGGGGAAGGCAGGCTCTGAGATCATGAATTGCAATGTTGACAATCGCCAGATTACAGATAATTCTCCCTCTTTTATATACAAAGGTCATGGCCAATGAGTATAGCAACAGCGAAGCAGCATACCGAAACAGCCACTAACTGCTATCACTGTGGTGACCCCTGCGAATCGGATAAGATTGTTTCCGATGAAAAAGATTTCTGTTGCCAGGGCTGTAAAACGGTCTACGAGATCCTCAGTGAGAACGAGCTTTGTAACTACTATGACCTGGAAGCAAGTCCCGGCCAGACCCTGAAGGATGCAGACGAAAAGTCTGTTTACGACTTTCTGGACAATGAAGCCATTAAGGCACGCATGCTGGACTTTTCAGGCGATAACTACGAGAAGGTGAGCTTCAGTGTGCCGGCCATTCATTGCAGCTCCTGTATCTGGCTGCTGGAAAATCTGGATCGTCTGAACGAAGCGGTCATCGATTCAAAGGTTGACTTCTCCAACAAAACTGTCACGGTTCACTATCATTCAGAGGATATGAATCTGAGGGAGGTGGCCGAAATGCTGGACAGCATAGGTTATGCACCGCTCATCAACCTGGATGAAGACGGAGACAGGAAAAAGAAAGAGGCCACCTATGACCGTCAGCTGATCATTAAAATGGGTGTGGCGGGTTTTTGTTTTGGTAACATCATGTTGCTCAGCTTTCCCGATTATCTGGGCCTGACGGGGATTGAGCAAAACTACCAGTCCTTCTTTCGCTACCTCAATGTGCTGCTTGCTTTACCCGTGGTCTTTTATGCCGGTGCTGATTATTTCGTCTCTGCCTTCAGGAGCATCCGTCAGCGCTATGCCAATATCGATATCCCGATCGCACTGGGGGTATCAGTACTCTTTCTCAGGAGTTTTTACGAGGTGGCCACAGGGATCGGTCCGGGCTATTTCGATTCCCTGGTCGGCCTGATATTCTATCTGTTGATAGGCAAGTGGTTTCAGAACAAGACCTATCGCAGTATGTCTTTTGACCGGGACTACAAGTCTTACTTTCCGCTGGCTGTTCTGAAAAAGGAAGAGTCAGGCCTCATTTCAACCCAGGTTACTGAGCTGGTGAAAGGTGATGAAATTGCCATGCGCAACGGGGAAATCATTCCGGCCGATGCCATTTTGATTGACGATGAAGCAGCCATCGACTACAGCTTTATTACCGGGGAGTCAGAGGCTGTACAACAGAAAAAGGGCGATTACCTCTATGCGGGAGGTCGGCATACCGGTCCCATGACGCGTATGATCGTTCAAAAGGAAGTATCGCAAAGCTACCTGACGCGCCTGTGGAATGATGATGCTTTCAGCAAGGAAGAGGAGGGGCGTAGTATGATCGACAGAATCAGCAAGTACTTTACGCTTACCATCATCGGTATTGCCGTCCTGGCCGGTCTCTACTGGCAGTTTACCAATCCCGCCAATACCTGGCTGGTTTTCACAGCTGTACTGATCGTGGCCTGCCCCTGTGCTCTGGCACTGGTGACTCCCTTTACCAGCGGCAGTGTTATGAGGGTATTGGGCCGAAATAAGTTTTATCTGAAAAACGCTTCGGTAGTTGAGAAGTTCAGCACTGTCGATTCAGTGGTATTTGACAAAACGGGTACCATTACCCATACTACAAACAAGGCTGTCAGCTTTTCCGGAGACGAACTCTCCGATCAGGAAAAAGCATTGGTGCTGCCGGTTGTTACGGGTAGTACGCACCCGCTCAGCCGGTTGATCAAAGAGTTTTTAGGCAAGCCGGAGAAAGAGTATCTGCCTGAGTCTTTCACAGAGCTTCCGGGTAAGGGAATTGATGCTATCGTGGCAGGAGTAAAAGTATTGCTGGGCTCAGCCGGATTTGTCGGGGCCGAGGGCGGGCAGGAAGCAGGCCTGACCAGGGTGTATCTGAAAATCGGGAGCCGTATTCGCGGAAGTTTTGCCATTCGTTCTCAATACAGAGATGGTATTGAAAGCTGTGTGCAGGAACTTGCCAAAGATCATAAACTGGCAGTTCTGTCCGGTGATAATAACAATGAGGCGGCTGCTCTCAGGCAGTTTTTCCCTGAAAGTACAGCCATGAAGTTTAACCAAAGCCCGGAAAGCAAGCTTCGTGAAATCAAGACCATACAGGAGCAGGGACATGGCGTGGTTATGCTGGGAGACGGCCTCAACGATGCCGGTGCACTCAAGCAGAGCGATATTGGTATCGCAGTAACCGAAGACATCGCGGCCTTTTCACCGGCAAGTGATGCTATTCTGGAAGCTTCGGCACTTTCAAAACTCAACCAGCTGTTGCGATTCGGCAAGAGTAGCCGAAAAGTAATCTGGGCCAGTTTTGTGCTGTCCTTCTTATACAATGTAGTGGGTATTTCCCTGGCAGTAATGGGTGTTTTTACACCTTTGATAGCTGCTATTCTGATGCCCCTGAGTAGTATTTCAGTAGTGTTCTTCACCACATTCGGAGTACACCTCTTTGCTAAACGATTTAAACTAAGCTGATATGTCAGTCATTCTTATACTCATCATTACCAGTATTATCGTGGCACTGCTGTTTTTAGGTGCCTTTTACTGGGCCGTAAAGTCCGGCCAGTATGACGATACCTATTCCCCCTCGGTACGCATGCTTTTTGAAGACAAGAAGAGGAAGAAAACAAATAATGAAGCTCATGGAGTTTGAAAAACTGGTAGAGAAGTATGATAAGCCGGTACCCCGTTATACGAGTTTTCCGGCTATGCCCAACTGGCGTACAGAAGATTTTGTGGCGGGAGACTGGGCAAAAGAGGTGCGAAAAGGTTTCGAAGTGACGGATGAAGACGGTATCAGTCTGTACATTCATTTGCCCTATTGTGAATCGCTCTGTACCTACTGCGGATGCAATACACGTATTACGGTAAATCATGCCGTGGAACTGCCTTACATTCACGCTCTGCTCGCAGAGTGGAAACTGTACCTGAAGGCTTTGGGGCGCAAGCCTGTGATCAGAGAAATTCATCTGGGTGGCGGTACTCCCACCTTTTTCTCGGCAGAAAACCTGGAATACCTGATCAGGTCTGTGCTCAGGACTGCCGACCTGCACCCCGAACATGCTTTTAGCCTTGAAGGGCATCCCGGCAATACAACAAAGGCACACCTGCAGTCTCTTTACAATGTGGGTTTCAGAAGGGTGAGTTACGGTATTCAGGATTTTGACCTGAAGGTGCAAAAAGCCATCAACCGCATTCAGACTTTTGAAGAGGTAAAGCAGGTAACCGATTGGGCCAGAGATATTGGCTACGAATCTGTCAATTTCGATTTGATCTATGGTTTACCATTTCAAACGGAGGCGAGTATCCGCAATACTGTAAAACGTGTTTCTGAACTGATGCCAGACCGCATCGCCTATTACAGCTATGCTCATGTGCCCTGGTTTAAGCCTGGGCAGCGTGCCTATTCAGAGGAGGATTTACCTAAAGGCGAGGCCAAAAGGAGACTGAACGCTTTGGGAAGAGAAGAACTGCTGAAGCTGGGATATAAGGATATTGGGATGGATCACTTTGCTCTGCCAACTGATGCTTTGTACCTGGCAATGCAGTCCGGACAGCTTCACAGAAACTTTATGGGCTACACAGAGCATAACAGCAGTTTTATGATTGGTTTGGGAACTTCCGCCATTTCCGATCTGGGTATTGCTTATGGTCAGAATGTCAAAACGGTTGAGCAGTATATCGATCTGGTAGACTCAGGGCAACTGCCTGTTTTCAAAGGTCATATTATGTCAGAGTTTGAGCAGGAAACCCGATCGCTGATTCTCAATATTATCTGTAATCGCTGGATGACCAGTCATGATGTGGATGGGTTGCCCGAAGACAGAAAGTTGATTTTTCAGGAAATGATGGAGGAGGGACTTGTCGGGCAGGAGTGGAATGATTTCAAGGTGTCAGATAGGGGCGTTCAGTTCCTCAGGAATATCTGCTCAGTTTTTGATCCCAATTTCGGTAGTCAGAGAAAAACAAAGGTGTTCAGCCAGTCGGTCTGATCGGGTTATCTGAGCTGCGGCAGTACCTCTGCAGAGGCCTGGATAAAACTTCCTGAACACTCTGGTAAATCCTGCTGAAGTATTGATAATCAGGTCGTTTTATAAGGCGATTTTTGCTGGTTTCCGCTGTATGGAATCGATACAGCTATGTCCGGATTTGCACATTTATCAATAGCCTCAAGGCTGATTTTGACCCGTATTCGCGTGTTTTGAATAAGGCACTATAATTGAGTATAACTGAGCGGATCAAAAACTAATTAACCATGAAGAAGATTTGGATGTCCGCCCTCATGCTATTGCTCCCCGTCATGGCATGGTCACAGAAGGTGGAAATTAACAGGGTCTACCCTGAAGAAATCGAAGCAAAAGGATTCACACTATCACAAGATGCCTCCGTCAACATCAAAGGCAGTGGAGCCGTGTTTACAGATGACTGGAAAACGCTGGTGTTCTATGGCTGGATCATCGATTCAGATTCCCGTGAGGTAGTCTGGCACCTGTTTGATGAAAGAGGATACCGCGACCTGGATCGTGAGGGTACATACGATTTCAACGTAGATGTAGAGCTGAAAAAAGGAAGCTACGAACTCTACTTTACAGGAGGTAACGGCAATGGCAACGGCTGGAACAATGGCCGCAGCTTCAGTGCCAGTAGCCTGGGTGACTTGGTTGACGCTGTATTCGATTCGAGAAGAAGATCAAAATACAGAGATCGTTACGCTGATGACCTCTACATTTCAGTAGAGTCTTCCGGTTTGAAATCAGCCAAAATGGATGATCTGATCAATGCCAAACTGGAGGGATCTATCGTATCCTTTAACAGGGTAAGAGAGGATGAAGACCTGGAAAAGGGCTTTACCCTGACTGCTGAAACCAGCCTCGACATTTATGCCATCGGTGAGGGCAGAAAGCGCGAGATCTTCGATCACGTATGGATTCACAATGCGGCCAACCGCGAAAGAGTGTTCGAAATGAATTACCGCAACACAGAATTTGCGGGAGGCGCCAGCAAAAACCTGAGCCTCAATGAAACCATCAAGTTGCCGGCCGGCAGCTATATCGTCACCTATGTCAGTGATGATTCTCACTCTTATGGTGACTGGAATGCCCTGCCACCGGATGATCCGGAGTTCTGGGGTGTTACTATCTGGCCTTCAACCGATGCTGACAGAAGAAATGTAACAGATTTTGTAAAGCCTAAAACAGCTACTCCGCTTGTGGACCTTACACAGGTAAGAGATGACGAACTGGTGTCTGAAGGTCTGAAAGTGACCAGCGATATAGAAGTACGCGTATTATGTCTGGGAGAAGCCAGTGGTAATGATGAGCTGGTGGATTACGGCTGGATTGTGAATGCCAATACCCGCAAGAAGGTATGGGAAATGGACAGCTGGGATGCTGAGTATGCCGGTGGAGCCGATAAAAACAGAATGCAGCAGGATAAAATCACATTGCCTGCCGGTGAATACATTGTGTACTATGTAACAGATGATTCGCATTCGTACAGAGACTGGAATGCAGACAGACCCTATGAAGATGACCTGTGGGGTATCAGTATCTGGGCTACCAACGATGCGGATGTGAGCAAGGTATCTACATTTGAACCAAGTGGTTTCAAAAGCGAGAATGTGATTGCTGAAATCAGCATGGTAGGGAATGATGAGTATATCAAAAGAAATTTTGAGCTCGATCAGGACACTAAAGTAAGAGTCATTGGCCTGGGTGAAGGTACCGACTACGAGATGCACGATTTTGGCTACATCAAGAACATGGACACCGGTAAAATTGTGTGGGAAATGCGTTACCGCAACTCTGAGTATGGCGGAGGAGCCAGAAAAAACCGTGAGTTCAATGAAACCATAACACTGGAAAAAGGCAACTATCGCATCGTATACGAATCAGACGGGTCTCACTCTTACAGACGCTGGAATGATGATGCTCCCAGAGACCCTGAGAGATGGGGTATTACCATACTTAAGAATTAATAAGCAGGAGGTTAACTTCCTCACTGATCAAACCCCGGTAGTTGCTATAACTGCCGGGGTTTTGTTTTACCAGGTGAGTGCTAGCCTACAGAACACCGGCATAAGAAGGACTTATGGGAAGAAACTGATCCGGCCTGATCTCAACATTTTCCTTCGAGTAAGAAATGACAAAGTCTTTGTTGATAACATAAGACTTGTGAATGCGCAGAAATGAGGTGCCCAGTTCCTCATTGGCCGATTTCAGGCTGCTGTAAGCGATGATCTTTTTATCATTGGCCAGGTGGTAGGTCACATAATTCCCCATTCCCTCCAGGTATACTATGTCGGACAGATTCACCTTATGGGTTCTTTTATCCGACCTGATTGCTATCTCCTTCAAAGGAGCTTCTGAATGAGTCAGTGTCAGTTCCTTTATCCTTTCTTCTCCCTTCAGGTAAAGCCCGAAAATTTTGACTGTCGTCAGAAACATGGCAGTTGAGTTGATCAGTACCATGGCCCTTATTACCTGATTGGGATCGAGAATGGCACTCAGGTCAAAGGCCCGGGCTGTATCGTAAAAAAAGTGAGTGAAGAAGCGCTGTAATATACCTGCCAGTAAGATGGTGAGTGCATAGGCCCCGAAGAATCTGATGAACTTTTTAGGAATAAGAAGCCGGGGAATCAGGGAATACAGCACCAGGTATACCGTAGAAATCCTGACGGGCAGCAAGATGAACTCCAGGTAAAAAGCATCCTGGTAGTTGCCGTTTTTTGTCCAGATCAACCCAAAGGCCAGATAGTAGCTAAGCCAGAAAGCTACATGAGTCAGTACTTTGGAGCCAAACAAATAAGGTAGTCGCATAGAGAGCAGAATTCTGTCATGAAAATAGGGGGGATTCATATAAAAAAGCTCATGGATGGAATAAATCATTCATTTGGCTAAGTGTGATGGTCTATAATCGCAGTCAAAAAACTATGTCTATGAATAAGGTCAAATTATTATTACTCATTTCCATGCTGTCGATTGTGACGCTCGAGGCCCAACAGCTTGGCAGAAGGGCCACCTGGGAGGCTCAGATAGCCTGGCCGTCTTCCGGCAATCCGGGTGCCCTGATCAGGAGTATTGAAAAAGGAAGCCCGCTGACCAGGGCCGGTTTGAGAGAGGGAGATCGCATATTGGAGGTGGATGGAATGCCTGTGATAACAGCTGAAGACTGGGACCATATTAACTATGGTATTCGTGCGAACCGATCTACAACAATCAAAGTAAAAAGGGGCAGCACTGCTGAGAGTTTTGAAGTGAACCTGAATGCGCTGGAAAAGGAAACACACCCGGGAATTGATACTTACTATGAGGAGGTAATAAGCGATTATGGACTGGCCCAGCGCACCATTATCACAAAGCCGAAAGGTAAGGGGAAGTCTCCCGCTATTTTCCTGGTACAGGGGCTCAGCTGTTCTACCATAGAAAAGTTTTCCAGCCGCAGTAATAACTGGGTAAAGCTTATCAACGATCTGGCGGAAAAATCAGGTATGGTGCTGATGCGGGTAGATAAGCCGGGTGTGGGCGATAGTGAAGGCAATTGCAATTCGGTTGACTTCCACACAGAGCTTTCAGGCTATGAAGCGGCTCTGAAGGAACTGAAAAACAAACCCTATGTAGATACTACCAATATCATCGTCTATGGGAATAGTATGGGAAGTGCCATCGCTCCTTATCTGGCCAATAAGTATAACCTCAAGGGGGTAATCTCAGATGGTACTTTTTATAAAACCTGGTATGAGCACATGCTGGAAATAGAGCGGAGAATCCTGGGCATTGAAGGAGACAGTCCTGCTGTGATCAACCAGAAAATGAATGAGGCCTATATCCCAATTTACCATGGCATGTTGGTGGGGAAGAAGAGCTTTGAGGAAATACTGGAAGAAACACCCGCCCTGGCAAAGTATCACAGACAGGGGCTGCAGCACATGTATGGCCGACCCATGGCCTATTATCACCAGATACAGGATTTTAACTTTGCCGGAGAGTGGGCCAGGGTAAAGGTGCCGGTGAGAGTTCGCTGGGGTACGAATGACTGGATCATGTCAGAATTTGACAATGATATGATCATGCGGGTTTTGGATGAGGCAGGTCATCAGGACCATGAACTTTATAAATACCCGGGACTGGATCACTGGTCTACGATTCACCCGGGCTATAAGGAGAGTTTCACTTTTCAGCCCGGCAAGTGGGAGGACAAAATAAGCCAGCAGATCATCGATTGGGCCCGCTATATGGTGGAGAAGAAGTAGGATTTGTCGTTCGCAGCGATTCGGACTTCAACAGGTCAGGAAACTATGAGCTGAAGGTTAGGAAGTAAGAGGTATGAAGTAAGTTTTTACTATTTCTTACCTCTTACCTCAGACTCTGACTCCCGACCTTCCTCTCAATAACTCAGCTCATGTCGCACCTCATAGTGTTGTGTGGTTTCGTCAAACCTCTTTAGTACCGCACGCGCTGCGGCAGGCACAAAGGCCTTCTTATAGTCTTCTCCGGCAAACTTTTTAATATCTTCCAGGCTCTCAAACTGTATAATGGTAATGAATTCTACCTCGGTCTCATGGAGCCTTCTCAACAGCCTGATCTCTTTGAAACCCTCAATTCCTTTACCTTCAATCTCATGCATTACCTCCGTTTTGAGAATACTCTCGTAGGCGTCTGCATTTTCATGGGTAGTCCATCCATGCCAAATTCTTGAAATCATTAAATATTTATTTTAATTTTAAATTGTACTATATGTATTTATAAAATGAAGAATAAGTATTTGTACGTTTTCATAGCGTTAATATTGATGCTGGTTGCTGCCGTATTTATTGCGTATGATCAGGGTAAAGATCATGGATTGACTGTTGGTTTTCAAGAAGGTTTTGGTGCCGGAGAGGAGAAAGGGTATGAATCCGGCAGTAATGATGGATTTAATGAGGGGTTTAATAAGAAGTTTGATGATATATATAAAATTGATTCGGCCTTCAAAGGTATCAGTGGACAGTTCAAGCCCAAGATAGATAAGGTGGCCATTGTGAACTCTGTTGCTCAAATTAGGTCAGATAACCCCACTCGTGATAGTACCGACCTTGAAGACAGTTTCAAGGAAATCAATAAGCAGTTCATTAGTTATTTGGCAAGTTCATACAATCTCAGTTCCCAAGAGAAACAACTCATTATGCAACGTTATGATGAGAAACACAGCCAGATATACAGAACCTCTTTCGAAGAGCTTGTTGATTTGAATGATCGGACTTTCATAGAGGACGAGGAGGTGCTGTTCACTCAGAATAATTTTGCCAGTGTAAGTAATTTTGAAGGCGTTCTTGGTAAAGGTGCCTGCCTGGCTATGGGGTTGTTTACTGGTGTAGCAGTCGATGTACCTGTTAATTCATTGTTTCTATCTGTTGCTAAAGAGAATTTCTGTGAGGCAATTGCTGTTCCTGCCTTTTTACCACTTGTTGAGGAACTCAAGAGGCAGGCAATTATTAAAGATTATGAAAAATCGACTGTTAGAATAAAGAGTCAAATACAAAAACTGGTGGC